>NZ_JBFTZZ010000020.1:0-136523 GCF_056406515.1 Rhizobium sp. P1_B8
ATGAACCAGACATTGCAGGACCGATTGATCAAGGATATGCGATTGGCAGGGATCTGCGACATGCAGGCGGGCAATGCGTTTCTGCCGACGTTCATGGAAGGCTACAACGCGCGGTTTGCGGTTGCCCCTGCCCGATCTGACAATCTGCATCGGCCGGTGAACCTGGCGTTGGACCGGCTCAAGGACATTCTGTGCAAGCGTGAGCAGCGGTATGTCGGGGCGCAGCTGACGTTCTCGTTCGAACGCAAGAGGATCATGCTGGAGGAGACCGAGGTGACACGCGGTCTGGTCGGCCGCTATGTCGAGACCTATGCTTATGCGGATGGTCGCCTCGATGTGCGCTGGAAAGGGTATTCCCTGCCCTACACAGTATTCGACAAAGACCAGCGAGTGACGCATGCGGCAATCACCGAGAACAAGCGGCTCAGTGATATCCTGGCTTACGTCAAGGAGCGCCAGGACCAGCAGGTGCCGCCGGTCATCAAAACCAACAGTGACAAAAATGGCTATAAGCCGAGAGGTCGCAAGCCCGGAAGGCGCACAGATTACATGAACGATCCGGCGGTGATTGCCCGGCGAGCGAAAGCGCTGTCGCGACCTGCTGCCGAGTGAAGGATCGTTCGAATAGCCTCAAAGCTAAAGCCGAAGGGGTGGTTCTCACCCGCCCCGATCTGATCTTGCAACCGGGATCAGCCCGGTCAGATCGGGGCTGATCGTTGTGACGGGTAGCAGCCGAAATTGACATTTCTACTTTGCAAACCGGCGGACAATTCAACCTTGCCGCCACAATGTGTGTAGCCGGGTACATTCTATTTCCAAGTGCGACTTGCGAAAGATGCCAATGGGTTATCGTTCGCAAGGAAAGCGCAATGAGACACACCTACTCCCATATCGACCTGGATGAACGCCGCAAGATCGCTCGCTGGTCACGATACGCGTGGCCGCTCCCATCCACTGACCTAGTCCTGATTGGCAACCACTGGTAAACTGCCTTCGTTGGAATGACGGGTATCGGTCTGCCGGGCGGCAGAGACAAGGCGGCGCTTTGCGCGGATCGCGTGCCATTGTTGGTCGATCAGAACGCCGATGAGGATCACGCCACCCATGACAGCGAAATTCAACGACGAAGGGATACCAAGTAGATTCACGAGATTCTGCAACTCTTGGAGCAGGACCGTCCCCAGCACGACGCCGACGATCGATCCCTCGCCGCCGCGGAGCGAAAAGCCGCCTAGTACGGCAGCGGCAATCGCGTAGAGTTCGTAGAACTGACCATGGCTCGCCGGCGAGATCGAGCGTGTGTACATGGCGAAATAAATTGCCGAAAGCGCCGTTAGCAGCCCGCAGATGACATAGGCCGACATGACCATGCGGCCGGTACGGATACCAGAATAGCGGGCCGCCTCCTCGTTCTTGCCGATTGCGTAAAGATAACGCCCGAAGACAGAGCGATGCAGCATGACCCACATGACCACGGCAATGATGACGAGTGCGATGAAAGTGTTGGGAACGCCGTAAAACCGCCCAGCGGTGAGGAATTCGAGGTCTGGGAAATTCTGGCCGAAAGCAAAGCCCGCCGTTCCGTCGGCCGTATAGAAGCGCGCTGCCCCACGATAAATCAGGAGGCCGCAGAGGGTGACGACGAAGGGCTGCAGGTTGAGCCGGGTGATCAGCCAGCCGTGGACGGCGCCTATGACCGCGCCAAGCACGAGAATGAGCGGCAGCGCCAGCATCCAGGACATATCCTGGACCGCGATGAAATCGACGAACAGCACGCCGAGAAGCGCGACGAGCGAGCCCACGGAAAGCTCGATACCGCCGGTAATGATGACAAAGGCTTGGCCAATCGACAGGATGCCGAACAGGCCGATCAGGTTGGCGGTGTTGGCCAGGTTGATCGGTAGCAGGAAGCGCGGATTGATGATGGCGACGACGATGCCGACGACGACGATCAAAAGCAGCAGTCCGAGATCTTTTTTGATCATTCGAGATCCATCCCCGATACTTATTTATATTGGCCGCAGCCGCTATTTTACCCGTTTGCCGACAGCAAGCAAAAGGACGCTTTCCTGGCTGATTTCGTCCTCTTCCAATATGCCGGCGATCTGGCCCTCGTGCATGACGGCGATGCGGTCAGAAACGCCGATCACCTCTTCCATGTCGCTGGAGATCATCAGGATCGCCACTCCGGCATCGGCAAGCGCTCGCATCAGGCCGTAGATCTCGTTCTTCGCGCCGATATCGATGCCGCGCGTCGGCTCGTCGAAGATCATCACCCTCGGGCTCATCGACAACCATTTGGCAAGCACTACCTTCTGCTGGTTGCCACCGGATAGAGTGCCGGTTCGCGTCGAAACGGAGGGCGCCTTGATACCCAGGCGAACGCGCTGCTTTTCGGCAGCCGCCCTCTCCTGCTCAGCAGAAAGCATGAAACGGCTGGAGAGCTTGGGGAGGTCGGCAAGGGTTATGTTCTGGGCGATCGGGAAATCAAGAAGAATGCCGTTGCGCTTGCGATCCTCCGGTACCAGGAAAATGCCACGAGCGACGGCGTCCCGGGCAGAACTGACCGCAATTTGCCGTCCGTCCTGCAGAATGGCTCCGCCGTAGCTCCGGTCGATGCCGAAGAGTACTTTTGCAAGCTCGGTGCGGCCCGATCCCACGAGCCCTGCAAGCCCCATGATTTCTCCATAGCGGATTTCCAGATCAACGGGACGGCCGGGATAGGCCTCGGTGCGCACGCCGCTTGCCTTCAGCGCCACCGAGCCGGGCGAGCGCTGCGGTTTTGCGGTCCGGGCCGCAAGCACCCGGCCGATCATCAGCTTGACCATCTGGTCGTGGCCGATGTCTTTCTTGGCGAGCGTGCCCGCAAGCGTGCCGTCGCGCAGGACTATGACCCGGTCCGCGACGCGCTCAACCTCGTGGAGGCGATGCGAGATGAAAATTACGCTGATGCCGTCGGCTTTCAGCGATTTGATAATGCTCAGGAGCCGCTCGGTTTCGGCCAGCGGCAGGCTGGACGTGGGTTCGTCGAAGATGACGAGCCTGGCGTTGATGGACAGCGCCTTGGCGATTTCCACCATCTGCTGCTCGGCAAGGGAAAGCGATGCCACGGGTGTGTCGGCGGAAAAATGGGCCCCTACCCGCTTCAAGAGCGGCTTCACCATGTCTCGCAGCCGATCGCGGTCGACGAGCCTGAAAGGTCCGGCCTTCAGCGGTTCGCGGCCCAGGAAGATATTGGCAGCAACGTCGAGATTCTCAAAGAGATTGAGTTCCTGGTGCACAAAGGCGATGCCGGATGCGATGCTCGATTCCACCGTGAGGAAACGAAGCTCTGTGCGGTCGAGCAGGATCGTGCCTCGGTCGGGTGCGATCACGCCGCCAAGAATCTTCATCAGCGTCGATTTTCCAGCCCCGTTCTCGCCGACGAGGCCGATGACCTCTCCTGGCATGATGTCGATCGACAGGCCCTCAAGCGCAACGACGCCTGGATAGGTCTTGCCAACGCCGGAAAGCGACAGGAATGGCGTTGCAAGCGCGTCCGGTGACGGGATGTCGGAGCTGTGGTTCATCGCCTGTCCATGGCTGCCAATGGCTGTGTCGGCATGAGACGTCTTTCGCGGCAGCGGCAAGTGCCACCGCCGCGAAGGAGGATTATTTTCCGGACATAGCCTTCAGGCTGGCGGCATATTTGTCGACGTCATCCTTGCCGATGATCACCGTCGGGATGATGATCAAGCCGTTGCTGGGAACGCCTGATTTGTCGCCCTTGAGGTAGGCCGCCATCAGCTTCATGCCCTGATAGGCCCATTCGAACGGCTGCTGCACGACGGTCGCTGCGATCGTGCCTTCCTTGACACCGCCGAGCGTGATCGGATCGTCATCGAAGCCGACGACGGTGATCTGGCCGAGTTTGCCGGCGTCGCGCAGCGCCTCATAGATGCGCGGCGTATTGTAGGAGTAGAAGCCGACCATGCAGGTGACGTCGGGGCTGGCCACCAGCGCGTCCTCGACGTTCTTCTTTGCGCGCGTCTGGTCGATATCGTCGCCGCGTACATCTGTCAGCTCGATCTTCGTGCCCTTCAAGCCGTCCTTCATGCCCTGGATGCGTTCTTTGGCATTGTCGGCGCCGAGCAGGCCGACGAAGCCGATGCACTTGCCGCCGTCCGGCATCGCCTTCTTGGCGATTTCGGCGGCCTGCAAGCCGGCGTCGATATTGGACGAACCGATATAGGCGACGCGGTTGGTCTGCGGCGCGTCACTATCGGTCGTGAAGAGAGCAGTCTGCGAGCCGATCTTGTTCAAGCCGTCCGTCTGGGTCTTGGGATCGACCGCAGAGACCATGACCCCCTTGACGCCGGCACTGACCAAGTCTTCCATAAGCCGTTGCTGAACGGCGACAGATGCCTGTTCAGGGTACTTCAGCTCCATCTGGTAGTCAGGCATCTCGCCCTGCGCCTTCTTCACGCCCGCTTCTGCGGCTTTCCAGAAGTCGGATGCGCCGTTGACGACGAATGCAAGTGTCGGTTTGTCGGCAGCATGCGATACGGCAATCGGCGCCGCGCTCAGCATCAACCCGGCGAAGAACAAGGCTGCGTTGCGTTTCAGCTGTTTCATAATACACCTCCCGAGGGGCCGCGGTTGCACGGGCCCGTTTCCGATTTACGGCCGGCCGGATGCGCGCCCCCTCCTAGGGCCGTCGCCAAGCGACGAGTGGCATAGGTTCCGATCGCTCCCTGACGGTATACAAGAAATTTAATTAGTAAATAGTATTATCAATGCAGATCAAAACATTTCATCACGCAGTGGCCAGGATGGCTATTTTGTACTGGCAATGGCCAATAACTGATAGTGTTGCAACAATTCATGCAATTGCCAGCGCTTTCAGATAGATGCTAATATTAATTAGCCGAAACGACGATCAATCCACCCGACCCTATTATCCCGAGAGAGACAGTTTCCACGAATGCGAAAACCCAAGACCCAAAATAAGCCTGCGCGCGTGACGATGATGGACATCGCCGCGGCGGCTGGCTGCTCGCAGGCGGCCGTCTCCTTCGTCCTCAACGACACGCCCGGCACCCGTATCTCACAGCAGACGCGCGACCGCGTATGGGAGGCGGCGCGCGCGCTCGGCTACATGGAGAAGACCTATACGACGAAGGCCTCCTATTCGGGACTGGACAACGTCATCGGTTTCGCCGTGGATCAGCTCGCCACCAGCCCGGAAGCGATCGTTGCGATCGAAGGCGCGCGGCAAGCCTCCTGGAACGCCGGCAATGTCCTTTTGGTAACCCAGACGCTGAGTGATCCCGTCATGGAGCCGAAAGCAATCGAGGCGTTGACGAGCGGAGGCATATCGGCGCTCATATATATGACAATCTATACCCGCCAGGTGGAGCTTCCTTCCTATGTCCGCAAGCTTAACATCCCGACGGTCCTGCTGAACTGTTATACGGCGGACCATGCTTTTCCCGCCGTGGTGCCGAGCGAGATCGCGGGAGGGCAGAGCTCCACGCGACATCTGATCATGCATGGACACCATCGTATCGCGACGATCACCGGCGAAATCTGGATGCAGGCTGCGCAGGACCGGCTGACGGGATATCGCCGCGCGCTGGCGACCGCCGATATACCCTTCGATCCGGAATTGGTCATTGAAGGCGACTGGTCGGCCAGTGCCGGCTATGCCTCCACGATGAAACTGCTTGCTTTGAAAGAGCCGCCCACCGCGATCTTCTGCCAGAACGACCGCACCGCCATCGGGTGCTACGAAGCGCTCAAGGATGCAGGGCTTCGCATTCCCCAGGACATGTCGGTGGTGGGTTATGACGACGAAGAAATTTCACGACATCTCGTACCCCCGCTGACGACTTCGGTCCTTCCACATCTTGCCATGGGGCAATGGGCGATCGAACATCTCAACCCGGAAAGTACGCCCGGCAAGCGCTATCCGATTGCGAAGCTCGAATGCTCGCTGGTTAATCGTCACTCCGTAGCCGCGCCGCGGGCCGAGGCGCGGCAAATCCTCGATGGCGCATATACCTCGCCATAGGATTTGGGTTCGCGCCGGGACCGAACGCCGCCGGCTGGCACGGAACCCCTGACCGGCGCGCATTGGAGGAGTTGGTCGAAGTCGCTTCGCGGACGATAGAACGGGAGAGTTTGCCTTTGGTCGATAGGTTGCGAACGGGTTGCCCCCTGCCCTTGCTTTGTCACTGACCGAACCACTGATCTCAAAAATTCTCAACCACAGATAAAATCTGCGCAGAGACGTCGTTGACGACGTGTAGATTTGGAGCTAGCTCTATCGGCCATGAAAATCGCAATGGTTCTCGTAGTGGTGATTTCGCGCATGGGCAGGACGGTCTGATCGTCCGGCAATAGCCACCCATGCGCCGAAAACAGGTCCCTGACGGGGCCTTTTTTTATGCCCCGTCGCACCTATCACCTCACTCACGACGGAACCCAGATATGACCGGCGAGAAAGCCAACTCTTCCCTCAATACCCCTTCTGATCGTCTCATGAACGGCGGCGAGATCGTTCTGCAAGCGCTGCGCGACAACGGTGTCGAACACATTTTCGGTTACCCCGGCGCAGCGGTGCTGCCGATCTATGACGAAATCTTCCAACAGGAGGACATCAAACATTTCCTGGTGCGCCATGAGCAAGGCGCCGGACACGCAGCCGAAGGCTATGCCCGCTCGACGGGAAAGGTCGGCGTCATGCTGGTGACATCGGGACCAGGGGTCACAAATTCGGTTACGGCGCTGCAGGATGCGCTTATGGATTCCATTCCGATCGTCTGCCTCTCCGGTCAGGTGCCGACAAGCCTGATCGGCACGGACGCCTTTCAGGAATGCGATACGGTCGGCATCACCCGTCCCTGCACAAAGCACAATTTCCTGGTCCAACACATCGACGATCTGGCCAAAACGATCCATCTGGCTTTCCGGATCGCGGCGGCCGGTCGACCCGGCCCTGTTCTCGTCGACATGCCGAAGGACGTGCTCTTCGCCAGCGGGACCTACGTCTCACCTGACAAGGTATCTCCCCTGCCCAGCTACCAGCCCGCAATGCAAGGCGATCAGAACGCGATCCGGGCGGCTGTCGCATTGATGGCCGTAGCGCGACGACCTATCATCTATGCCGGCGGCGGCGTCATCAATTCGGGGCCGGAGGCGTCACGATTGTTGCGTGAGCTCGTCGACCTCACCGGCTTTCCCATAACGTCCACCATCTTGGGGCTTGGAGCCTATCCCGCCACCGGGCCGAACTGGCTGCGCGTCGCCGGACAGGGCGGCTCGCATGAAGCCAATATGGCAATCGGCGATTGCGACCTGATGATCGCCATCGGCGCGCGCTTTGACAACCTTGCGACCTCGCGCATCCATGAGTTTTCGCCTCACTCGAAGAAAATCCACATCGATATCGATGCCTCGTCGATCAACAAACGCGTTCCCGTCGATATCGGCATTCAAGGCGACGCCGCGCACGTGCTGGCGGATATGCTCCATGCCTGGCGGTCACTTTCCTCTGTCCCCGACCAGAAGCGGCTGCGGGCGTGGTGGACACAGATCGACCATTGGCGAGCCCGCCATTCGTTTTCCTACGAGCGGCTGGACCATACAATCATGCCGCAACACGCCCTGGAGCGTCTGCATGCGCTGACAAAGCCACACGACCCCATCATCGCCACGGAGATCGGTCTGCAGATGTGGGTGGCGCAGTTCTTCGGGTTCGACAAACCTAATCGCTGGATTACCTCAGGGGGATTGGGGACCATGGGCTTCGGTCTTCCTGCCGCCCTGGGGGCGCAGCTCGCAAATCCCGGCCGCCTTGTCATCGACATTGCCGGCGACGCGTCGGTGCAAACGACGATGAAAGAGCTGTCGACGGCGATACAGCATCAAGCGCCGATCAAGATCTTCATCTTGAGCGACGAGCATCCGGGCATGGCGCGAGAATGGGGTCAAGTGCCGGATGGCAATGGTCGATCGCGCGCATATTCGGCCTCGCTGCCCGATTTCACCAAGCTCGCCGAAGCCTATGGTGCCATCGGCCTTCGTTGCGAGAGCCCTCGCGAACTCGATGCCAGGATTGAGGAGATGATCAACGTGGACCGGCCGGTGCTCTTTGACTGCCGGGTTGCAAGGCTCGCCGACGCCCATCCGCAGTGACGGCGGATGATCGACACCCCAAAAGCAAGCCGTGCGATCCAGCAGCCGCCGCACGGTAAGTCCATTCGTTCGTGAACGCTCATGACGCCAAGATCGCCGTTCTCGAGCTGCCGAAGCTGTCCCCAGATCCGCCGCTCGTTTAGTGCTTGCGGGCCTGGGGCAGCAGGTTCATGCTTGTCCCCTGTCTGAGGCCTGCTGGTTGCGGCTGAAATAGCCGTACATCGGGGTTTCGTGAGATGCGTCCGATGGAGTGCAGCGGCTGCGGGTTCGATATTCAGAGCGGTTTTGCTTTCTGTCCGCGATGCGGCGCAAAGCAACCACTCTCCTGTGCTGCCTGCGGCCATCCTTGTCAGCCCGATTTTGCCTTCTGCCCCCGATGTGGTGCGTCGATACCAGGCACAGCGCAGTCCGCATCGAAGCCGAAGATCGAGGCGGTCCTGTCTAAATCGGAGGGTGACGCCGACCGGCGGCCGGTGACCGTGCTCTTTGCCGATCTCTGCGGCTTCACGACGCTGAGCGAGCAGATCGACCCTGAAGTCATGCGGGTGCTGCAGAACGAATTGTTCGAAGAGATGACCCAGGCAGTCGAAGCCTATGGCGGCTTCGTCGACAAGTTCGTCGGCGATGCGTTGCTGGCGCTGTTCGGCGCGCCGGTCGCTCATGAGGATGACCCCGTCCGGGCGCTCGGTGCCGCACTTGACATGATCGGTCGAGCGACGCAGGTCGGCGAGCGCTGGCATGCACGCGCCGGTGTGCCGCTGCGTCTGCATATCGGCATCAATAGCGGCCCTGTCGTCACCGGTGGCTTCGGTGCGGTCAGTACAAAATCCTATTCCGTGACCGGCGACACGGTGAATACCGCCCAACGCCTGCAGTCCATGGCCGGCGAAAACGATATCCTCGTCGGGCCGCTGACCTATCGCCTCACCCGCCACGCCTTTGCCTTCGAGAGTCTCGGCGCGCAGGCGTTGCGCGGCAAAAGCGGAAACGTCCTTGTCCATCGGCTGACCGGGCTGTCGGAAGCGCCGCATACGGCGCGCGGGCTCGAGAGTCTCGGCCTTCAGGCACCGATGATCGGACGGGATACGGAAATGTCGCGGTTGCTGACATGCCTCGACCTTGCCTGCGGCGGCGCGGCGCAGCTTGTCCGGCTGATCGGCGAAGCGGGCATCGGCAAGTCGCGGCTGGTCAACGAATTCGTCGCGATTGCCGGCAGTGCTGCCCGTTTCCAGGGCCTCGCCATCCGCAAAGCGACCTGCTCTCCGCTCGGCGAACAATCCTATGGCACGCTCGGCGCGGTCGTGCGCAGCGCCTACGGCATCGGCGAGCGGGATGATCTCGACAGGGCGCGGCAATTGCTGGCAACGGGGTTCCGCGCGCTCGATCTGACCCAGGATGAGGTCGAGGGACTTTTGCCGCTGTTTCTACATGTCCTCGGCCTCGGCGATCCCGATGGCGCGTTGCGGTACATCGAGCCGGAGCAGTTGCGGCGGCAGATCTTCTATGCCGTCCGCACGGTCTTCGAGCGGCGGCTGGCGCAAGGTCCCCTGCTGCTTGTCATCGAGGATCTGCACTGGGCGGACGCCACCTCTCTGGAAGTGCTTCGCTTCATGATGGACCGGCTGGAGCGCAGCCGGTTGATGCTACTTGCGGTCTACCGGCCGACATCGCAGACCGACCCTCTGGACTCCAATCGTGTCAGCGTCACCGTGCAGCGTCTTGCCCCACTCTTTGTGGCCGACGGGCAGAAGCTGCTTGCTGCGTTTTTTGGCGTGGATCATGGCAAGTTGCCGGCCACGATGCGCAAGCGCATCCTCGACCGCGCCGGCGGCAATCCGCTTTTCATCGAAGAAATCCTTCGGGCGTTGATCGACATGGGCACGTTGCACAATGACGGCCAGCGCTGGCATGTCGCAGCGGAAGACACGGATGTCGATATCCCGGTGAACCTGCAAGCCCTGTTGCTTGCCCGCGTCGATCGTCTGCCACAGGAGATCAGACGGCTGGCGCAAGAGGCGGCAGTGGTCGGCCCGAAGTTCGATACCGCCCTGCTCCGCACCGTCGCCACAGAGCCGGCCGCCATCGATGCTGCATTGGATCATCTCTGCGATGCCAATATCATCGAAGAATTGCGCGGGCCCGATGCGGGGCAATCGCCGGGCTATCGCTTCAGCCAGACGCTGATGCACGACGTCATCTATCACAATCTCCTGCTGCAACGGCGCATGGAACTTCATCGACGGATCGGCCAGGTTCTGGAACGTCAATATGGCGCAGCACCCGACCGGCCCGAGCACCTGGCGCAGCTCGGCCATCACTTCAGCCTGACCACAGAAAGGGCCAAGGGGGCCAGCTATCTGATGGCGGCGGGCGATCTGGCGCGCAAAACCTACGCCAATGACGATGCGATGCGCCTCTATCGTCAGGCCCTTGCCGCCCTCGCAAACGAGGTGGAGGTTACACCAGAGCAACGCGCGCTGCTGGAGCGTCTTGCCGATCTCTGCGGTCCCGCCGGTCTCCGCGACGCTGCCTTGAACCACTATCAGCGAGCGCTTGCGATCCACCGCAACAACAACCCTATCGCCGCAGCGCGGATATTGCGCAAGGTCGGCCGTTTGCATCTCGATGCAGGACGCCGCGATCAAGCGGAGACACATTTGGCCGAAGCCGAAGCAATAATCGCAACAATCGATGCGCCGGTCGAACGTGCACATGTCCTGCAGGAGCGCGGCCATCTGGCCTTCCGCATGGGGGATCAGGCCGCTGCCGCCGAGTGGGCGACGCTGGCACTGCAATCCCTGCAAACGCTGCCAATCGACGGGACGACCGAGGCCGGACGGGAGACGGCGCGAGCGATGGCGGAGGCGCTGAACACCAAGGGTGCGGCCTTTGCGCGGCTCGGACGTCGCCGCGAGGCCGTGCAGGAAGTGGAGCGCAGCCTCTCGGTCGCCGAAAAGGCCGATCTGCAAAGTGCTGCCTGTCGTGCCTATTCCAATCTCGGCGTTCTCTACACGATTGTCGATCCGGCCAACGCCATCAAGATCTGCCGGCGCGGACTGGAGCTTGCGACCCGTATCGGCGATCTCGGCTTCCAGGCGCGGCTTCTCGCCAACCTCGCAGTTGCCTGTTGCACCTTCACCGATCGCTGCGCTGCCGAGGGTGTACCGGCTGCGGAAAAGGCCGTCGAAATCGACCGGGCACTAGATCAGCGCGACCATCTCTCCGTACCGCTGATCGTGCTGGGCCAAATTCATCAATGCCACGGGCAGCCGAAGCTAGCTCGTAAGTATTACGAGGAAGCCCTTGAGGTTGCGAAGGAAATTGATGAACCTCAACTGCTCTTTCCGTGCTATGATGGCTTGGCGACACTCAGCCTTGAGCATGACGACATGGACGAGGCGGAACGGTATTTCACCCTGGCACAGGATGTGTGCATCCGCCACAACCTCGATCCTGGCACGCTCGTCGTCCTGCCGTTTCTCGACTGACTTGCCCTCGTTTCAGTGATCGCCGGAGATCGATTAGGCAAATCGATTCAACAATATAAAGGGAGGAACGAAACATGCATGAGAACCACGCCGGAAGCCCGCTAAAGCCGGGAGATCGCGCGCCGAACGTGGTGCTGGACGCAATCACCCGCCAGGGCAAGGTCGCCATCGACGATTTTCGCGGCCAGAAACCGGTGCTCGTCGGCTTGTTCCGCGGACTTCATTGCCCGTTCTGTCGCCGGCAGATTGCCGCCATGGCCGAACTCACCGATGCCTTGCAGGAGAAAGGCATCGACAGCCTGACCGTTGTCAACACGCCGATCGACCGCGCTCGCCTCTATTTCCGCTACCATCCGCTTCCCAATCTGCTGGCGGCCTCGGATCCGGAACGGGTATCGCACAAGGCCTTCGGCCTGCCGAACCTTGAGTTTACCGAAGACGAGAATGACTGGCCGCACAAAATCAGCATGAGTGCGGTGACGTCGATGCGCATCGACATGCCGGACGAGCTTCCAGCGCCCATGGACCTGATGGCGGCGGTGGACTACCTCGACAAGGCGGACGGCTATGAATTCACCGAGGACGACAAGCAGATGATCGCCACCGGCCACGGCCAACTTGTCGGCGAATTCCTGCTCGATCGGGATGGAATCGTGCGCTGGTGTTTCACGGAAGTGGAGGAGGATGGTCGCCATATGTTCGGCGGTCCCGCCCCTCGGGAAGTGATGTCGGCAGCGTCGAATATGGCTGTTTGAAGCGAATGATCTGGGACGGCGCGGCGTGCCCGCGCCCATTCCACTTATCTTGAGGAACAAAACTCGCATGTCGATGTTGTCCTTGCGATGGCATGGCCATGGGAGGTACTCATGCGGAAATCACTTCAGTTCATACTCATCGGCTCGGCGGCCTTAATCGGGTTGACGATCTCGCCGACGATCGCGGCGGCGCAAGATTTGGAGTTGCGTGTCGGCCCCGGTGGCCTCGGCGTTTACGAACGTGATCGCGACCCTGATCGATATGACCGATATGACCGGCGCGGACCACGGGGCTGCGATCCTGACGACGCTCTCGACATCGCACGCAGCGAAGGGTTTCGCAGGGCACAGATCGTACGCATGTCTTCCCGCACTATCGTTGTGCAAGGGATGACGCGCCGTGGACCGGAACGAATGACCTTTGCAAACAGGCGAGGTTGCCCGGAAATCTGACCGCTGCGTGAGCAATGAGGTGGACGGCCGGGCCTTCGAGGCCGCAAACGAATGCGGACGGCGCGGCCTTGTTTCCAAACCGGCCGGAACCTTTGAGCACTCAGGACATTGCGTCCTTGCGGCGCGCCGCGCTGCAGGAGCACCATAGGAGGATTCATCATGATGAGCGGTCAATTGAAGGCGCTTCTCGCCGTCCTTGCCGTTGCCGGCTACCAAAACAGAGACAAGATCGGGGAGCTCCTGCGGGGCATCCAGAACCCTCAGCAGGCGGGCGCAGGAAACCAGCAGCCCGGCGGACTTGGGGGCCTTCTTGGCGGACTGGGCGGCTCGGGTGGTCTCGGCGGCCTTCTCGGTGGGCTGACATCAGGCGGTATCGTCAGCGGTGGTCTCGGCGACCTGCTGAAGACGTTTCAGCAGAATGGTCAGGGTGACAAGGTGGAGTCGTGGATACAGCCCGGTCCGAATGCCGACATCGATGACGGCCAGCTCGCGGAAGCACTGGGTCCGGACGTTCTCAACGAGATCGCTGCCAATACCGGCCTTTCGCATCAAGAGATTCTTGGGCGACTGAAGCGCGATCTTCCCAAAGCTGTCGACGACCTGACCCCGAACGGAAAACTGCCCACCGCCGAAGAGGACTTTTTGTCTTCCGCGAGCCAATCAACTGCGCGGCCCGGCACCGTCTAGATCGAGCCGTCTTCGAGGCACGCCGGCGTCACCCCGGAAGCCCCGCCTTGCGGTAGCCGTCAACGAAATGCTCAAGCGTCCGAGCGTCGCGGAAGGGTTCCGTCGCCGCCCAGTGGCGGGTTGAAAAATGCGGGTTGGCGACGAGGAACAGTTCGGCCTCGGCGCGAGCCTCGTCGAGCCGGCCCAGTTGGGCAAGACTTGCCGCCAGGAAACGGCGTGAGCTTGTCCGATAGGTCTCGTCCCTGCGCAGCGTCTCGACGGCGGCTTCGTACTGGCCGGCGGCATATTGCGCCTGGCCGAGCGCCAGATAATACCAGCTTGCCGGAAATGGGTTCAGCCGGAAGGCCTTGGCGATATGCTCAAGGCCCTCTCCGACCCGCCCGGCCAAGACCGCAATGTCGGATAGTGCCGCAAAGGTGTCGGCCTCGTTCGGGTCAAGCTCGATGGCCTTGGCGAATTCCGCATCCGCCTCGGCAAAGCTGCGCTCATAGGCAAGCAAGTATGCCAGGATCCAGCGGCAGCCGGCATCATTGGGATCGATCATTACCGCTTTGCGCGCCAGCTCCAATGCAAGGCTACGGGTGGGGTGCGTTGGTCCGCCGGAATGCACCTCTCCCATCCAGTGGTTCATGGCAAGCCAGCGATAGGCCTCGGCATAGTTGGGATCGAGGGAAATCGCGCGCGTCAGCATCAGATGCGCTTCCCGCGCCGCCTGCGGCGTATCATCCATCAGTCTGCGCGCCCGCACGCAGAGATCGTAAGCCTCGAGATTTGTGGGCCGATTGCGCGATGGCGGTGCGCGCAGCCGCCCGAGCAGCGCTTCGACGATCTTGCCAGTCACCTCGTCCTGAACGGCAAAGATATCTTCGAGGCTGCGATCGAAGCGTTCCGCCCATAGATGATCGCCACTTGCCGCATCGACCAGCTTAGCATTGACGCGCACGTGCCCTGCTACGCGTCTTGCGCTTCCCTCCAGCAGGTAGCGCACGCCGAGCTCCTCGGCGATCTCGCCTACGTCCCTCGCCTTTCCCTTATAGGCGAAGGCCGAGTTGCGGGCGATGACGAACAGGCCCGGCATCCTGGACAGGTCGGTGATCAGGTCTTCGGTCAGCCCATCCGTGAAGGATTCCTGTTCGGGATCGTTGCTGATATTCACGAAGGGCAGCACCGCGATCGATGGTTTGTCAGGCAGCGGCAAAGGTTTTCGCTTCACGCCGCCAAGTTGATTGATGGCGCCTATGAAGCGGTAGCCGACGCGCGGCACCGTGGAGATCCATTCGCCGCCGTCACCGGTCGGACCGAGCAGCTTGCGCAATTGCGCGATCTGAACGGTGAGGTTGCCTTCCTCGACCGCCCTGCCCGGCCACGCCGCATCCATCAACTCGGCCTTACCAAGGATTTCGCCGGGCCGCCCGACGAGTGCGGCAAGCAGCATTACCCCGCGGTGGCCAACGGCAACGGGATCATCGTTCCGAAGAAGCGTTCCCGCGGCCGGATCAAGCACGAATGGTCCAAAGGCAAAACGCGATCCCTGCATGGGGCGCATCTATAGTCCCTTTGGACGTTTTTGAGAACTTTTTGGGAAAACTTAAGTACGGCATTCCCGGCCTCCTGCAGAATTCATCCTCTTTGACGTTGTGGCTTTCTCGGCCCTTCAAACCATACGGTCTGACGAGGACATCTGCATGACTGCTGAAAGCATCACATCAGCGCGCACTGATCGGATCCCATGGGCCGCCATGGCGGGTATCATCGCGGCCGTCACGGTATTCGCCGTGGCACAGGGGCTGACCTATCCGCTGCTCAGCTTCATCCTGGAGCGGCAGGGAACGACATTTGGCCTGATCGGCCTGTCGGCGGCGATGACGCCGTTGGGTTTTATCCTATCCGCGCCCTTCATTCCGGCGCTGTCGCAGTGCCTGGGCGGGGCGCGGCTGGCGATCCGTTGTTCGATCCTGGCTGCCCTCACCCTGATTACGATTGCCTGGATGCAGGACATCTGGGCCTGGATGCCGCTGCGCTTCCTGCTCGGCTTCTTCGCCAATCCGCTTTACGTGATCAGCGAAACCTGGTTGATTTCGATCACGCCGGCGCCGCGCCGGGGCCGGATCATGGGCCTCTATTCATCGATCGTTTCGGGTGGCTTCGCCATCGGCCCACTGTCGCTCGGCCTCACCGGCACCGAGGGATGGCCGCCCTTCATGATCGGCATTACGGCCTTTCTTCTTTGCGGCCTGATCGTGCTTGCCGTCGCCGCGCGCCTGCCCGAGATGCCTAACGAAGGCGAGGCAACCTCGGTCGGAGGCTTCTTCGTACTGGCGCCGCTGCTGCTGTTTGCGGTTTTCACGGCCGCCGCCTTCGAGCAGATTCTGCTTTCCCTGTTCGCGGTCTATGGCTCCGCACTCGGCAGCGCCGAGGGACGCATCGCGTCGCTCATCACCTGTTTCATCGCAGGCAATGCCGCGCTGCAGATTTTGCTCGGGCGGGTCGCCGAACGGTTTGGCTCGACGCGGATCATGTTATTCTGCGTCCTGGCTTGCCTGGCCGGCTGCCTGCTGCTGCCGTCGGTCTTCACCACGTGGCTTATCTGGCCGCTGGTGTTCGTCTGGGGCGGGGTCTCGTTCGGGATCTACACCCTGTCGCTGATTCAGCTCGGCGAGCGTTTCACCGGTCAGGCCCTGATCGCCGGTAACGCGGCCTTCGCCTTGGTATGGGGCGTCGGCGGCATCGTCGGCTCGCCCGCGACAGGACTGGCGATGCAACTGATTGGACATCAGGGTCTGCCATTGTCCCTTGGGCTGCTCGGCTGCGTGCTGGCGGTGTTTCTGATGGCCAGGACATGGCGGGGCTGATTGAGGCTTTTGCTCGTGCCGCCGTGCCCTGGCCTCGTCTGCCGACCACATTCGAAGGAGAATTGCCATTCAATATATAACACGTTATATAACATCCAATACAAATGAGGAGTTGGCATGGTCGAGGATGTAGTCCGGACGCTGGGGTTTCTGTGCATGGGCAGTCGGCTGCGGCGCATCGGAGAAAGGCTGCAGGCGGATACGCAACAGGTCATCGACGAGGCCGGTCTCAGGATCCAGGCGGGCCAGTATCCGTTCCTTGCAGCAATCGACCGGGCCGGACCGCTGACGATCGGCGAGCTTGCGCAGGCGGTGGGCATCACCCAACCCGGCGCAACGCGGACCACCGGCCAGCTTCTCGAACTCGGTTACGTCTACATGCAGCCGGCACCGGACGATCAGCGTCGCAGACTGGTCTCGCTGACCGCCAAGGGACAGGACCTCGTCGATCATTCGAAGAAGGTGATCTGGCCGCGCATCGCCGCCGCCGTTGCCGATCTCTGCGGCGATCTCGACGGACCGATCCTCGAACAGCTGGCCGCCATCGAGGACGGGCTTGCGGTGGCGCCGCTTGCGCGCCGCAGCCCTGTCAAGGAGGAAGGATGATGAAACATATTCTCGACCGGCCAATCTGGAGCGCACTGGAAACCGCACATGCAGATCTCGCAGAAGGCAATGAGAAGGCACGGCGATACCCGCCGTCGATCGTCCCCTTCGCGGCGTCCGCCGACGATGCGCCGGAAAGCCTCGACGCCCTGGAGGAACTGCCGGCGCCGGAGGAGAGCATGATCCTCGTCGAAGCCGGGCCGATCGCCATTCCACCAGGTCTTGCCGTCGTGACCGAGGCGTCGGTGGTCCAGATGGTGGCCGAGCGGCCCCATGAGAGGATTTCAGATTCCCGCATCGAGCCCCTGACGGAGACCGATGCCGCCGACATGCTGGCGCTGGCGACACTGACCAAACCCGGGCCGTTCACCCTGCGAGCCCAGAGCCTCGGCAGCTTCTGGGGGATCAGAAGCGAGGGCCGCCTGGTGGCGATGGCCGGGCAGCGGATGCGGCAGACTGGCTTTACCGAGCTTAGCGGGCTTTGCACCCATCCCGATTTCCAGGGGCGCGGCCTCGGCACCCTGCTCTTCCGTTTCGTCGCCGGCGAAATCGCATCCACCGGCGACACGGCCTATCTACATGCCTATGCGGCGAATACCTCGGCCATTTCCCTCTACGAAACCCAGGGCTTCGCTCTTCGCTCGGAAATGAAAATGCGCGTGGTCAAACGCCGTTCGTGAGCGGAGCTCGGCACCTATCGTACCGCCGCCGGCAGCACCTCGAATTTCCAGAATTTTTCAGGGCTGAAATAGGCCGTGGCAAACGCGCGGATATCCCCGGCAGTGACCTTGCCGTAGCCGCTGAGACTATCGCGTATCCGGTCTAAACGACGCGAATCCTCTTGGGCGTGGTGCAGGTATGCGATCCAATATTCGTTGCCCTGCTGCTGATGCTTCAAGGTCTCGATGATGGGTTCCCGGGCGCGCGCGAGCTCGTCTTCGGAGACGTCATGCGACCGCAGATCATTGGCGGTCTCGTCGACAAGTGCATAGAAACGCGCAACCTTTGCCGGCTCGGTCTCGACGTAGAAATATGCGTAGCCGTAGCCCGGGATTTCCCTTGACAGGTCAACGTCGCCCTGCACGGCATAGCTTGAGCCTTCTGCAATGCGAAACTGGTCGATCAGCCTGTTTTGGATAATCTGGGTGGCAATATTGGCGGTGAAGGACCGGGGCAGATCGGAGAGCAAATCGCCGATGGAAGCCCCTACGGCGGCGGCGGCATTGTCTGCCCTACCGCTATGGGTCTGCAAAACGGGCTTCTCGGTCGTCGCCGGAAAACGCACGTCGTCCCGATCGTTGCTCAAGGCCGCCTCCGGGCGCGGCGGCAATGCGCCAAAGGTTTCAGCCGTCAGGCGGATTGCGTCGTCCACTGTTACGTCGCCGACGATGGTGATGTCGATCGGGCCATTGGAAACCATAGGCCGGAACATTGTCTCGAATTCGTCTGGCTTGGCGGCGGACAACTGCGCGCGGTCGGGGAAGGTCCAGCGCGGGTCGCCGGAATGCACGAGACCTGCGAAATCGCGGCTGAAAACGCCGCCGGGCGACGCGTCATACTGATCGAGGCCGCTCAAATAGGCCTGCTGCACACGCTTGAACGCCTCGGCGCGATAGGCGGGATCGGAGGTGTATGCGCTCATCAGCTGCAGCTGCGTCGCAAGATCTTCAGTCCGTGTACGACCGTCGAACCTGAAGGAACTGTCGCCGACCGAGAAGTCGACGCCGACAATGTTGGCCGTCAGCGCTTTCTGTATATCCTGGTAATCCATGGCCTTTACGCCAGACAGCACGACGGCCGGAGATGCCCAGATCGCGGCGGAACGGTCGTGCGGCAGGTCCAACCGACCGCGGCCGATATCTTCGCGCACTAGCACTTCATTGGCACGCAGCTTGGTTGGCTTGACGGTAAGCCGTACGCCGTTGGAAAAGCGCACCATGGTCAAGCCGAGATCTTCAACCGCACGACGTTCGATCACAGCGCCCGGTTCGCCGAAATGGGTGTAGGGCCAGGCAACGTCAGTTGTACCGGATGGTGCCGAGACGGCAATGGCCTTTGAAGCGTCATAGACCCGCCGAACCGTGTCGGCTCCGCCCTCAGGTGATTGGTCCGCCTGTAGCACGACCTGCGGACCGTTGCCGGAGAAAGCACGCTGCAGGGCCTGATTGACCTCGTCCGCCGTGACGCCGTTCGTCATAGTCTCGAACATCGAGAGGTCTTCGGCGGGCGAGGTGAAGACTTGATCGTCATCGACGCTGCGAGCCAGCATGGAAGCAATGTCGGTGGTCATCCGCGTCGCGGCTCCGGCCGCAGCAGCCTGCAGGGCCGAGCGATATTCGCGGATTTCGCGATCGATCTCCGCCTGCGCAACGCCGAACTCCTGGATCCGGCGCTGTTCCTGGTCAATGGCCGCGAGCGCCGCTTGCCATTTGTCCGGCTCCGAATTCGCCGCGATCAGGACGACATGGGCGGAATCGAGGAGATCCTGGGAGCCGACGTCCGCACTGATGAAAGGAGCATCCGCCTTGCTGGCGATGGCGCTCACCCGACGTTTGAGCACCAGGAAACCGAGATCCTCAATAAGCCCAGCGCGGCGCTTGGCGAAGGTGTCAGGCGCGGCGTCATAGGGACGCGTCCAGGCGATCTGTATGCTGGTCATGCCGCCGGGAACGACGATGACCTCGGCGCTTTCGCGTTTCGTCACAAGCGCGCCAAGATCCGCTTTTTTCGGCGCCAGACCCACGGCCTTCCAGTCGCCGAAGCGCTGCCGGATTTCGACTTCCATGGCGGCGGGGTCGATATCGCCCACCACTATCAGCGTTGCCCTATCGGGTCGGTAATTGGCCCGGTAAAAATCACGGACGAGCTCCACGGGCGCATTGCTGATGATGTCGGCTTTACCGATCGGTGCGCGCATGGTCGCGCGCTGGCCGGCGAGCAGCGAATTCATGATTCCGAGTGATGCGCGATACTGCGGCGTGTCGCGCAACCGCTCCTCCGACAGGATGACGCCGCGTTCGCGATCAAAGGCGCTGGCATCGAGGGTCAGCTCGCTCGCCGTGTCGCGCATCAGCATCAGGCCCGTCGAAATTGTGTCTGCATCGACCTCGGGCAGATCGAGCGCATAGACGGTCTCGTCATAAGAGGTATGGGCGTTGGTGTCCGGCCCAAAGGCCAAGCCCTTGCGCTGCAAGATACGGACCATCTCCCCTTCGGCGACATGTGTCGAACCCTTGAAGGCCATGTGCTCGAGAACATGCGCCAGGCCCTGCTGGTTGTCGTTTTCGTCGAGCGAACCGGAGCCAATGCGAAAGCGGATAGCTGCCTGTCCGGGCGGCGTGACATTGCGCATGATCGCAAACCGCATACCGTTGGCGAGCGTGCCAAAATGCACGTCGGACTCGGCTTGGATGTCGCTTTGCGTTTGCGGCCAGGGCACGGACGGGGTGTCCGCATAGGCTGGCAACACGAAGTTTGCGACAAACGAGGCCGTCGCTAAAAACCGCCACGCCGTGGAGCATTCTATTTTTTTGTGAGACATTCTTGTCCAGGTGATGAGAATGAAGTGGGTAGATGGCGTCAACCTGACTATTCCACAGGTTGCATTCCCCAGCAACTTCCATGTGTGTGAATAAATAAGAAGTCGATAATTCTGCCTAGAACAGGATGATTTTAGGCCCGTCGGCCTAAAATCTGAATCCTGTTCTCAATTGAAGAGTTAAGCATGATGTCGTCCGAAAACCGCTCACACTTTTCGGCATCATGCTCTGGGTGTCAGATCATTGTCATCGAACCCGCCTAAAGGATTGCGCCTCGATGCTGTCACCAGGAGGCGCTTTCGATGGCGACATTGGAGCAGGTCGCATTCCGGGCAGGCTGCTCGCTGGCGACCGCAAGCCGTGTTCTCAACCGCAACGGACCAGCCAGCGATTTGATGGTGCGCAAGGTGCGCCGCGCGGCCGCGGAACTCGGTTATCACTCCGCCGGCCGGCTGGGGCGCAGGCCGGTGGTCGGCGTGCTGATCCCGAGCATCACCAATCCGGTCTTTGCCTCGTCGCTGTCAAGCATCCAGAATCGCATGCTGGTGGCCGGCCACGGCGTCTTGATCGCCCAGTCGAATTACGATCCGGCGCGCGAGGCCGATGCCGTCGCCGCACTCTTGAATGACCGGCCGACCGGGCTGATCCTCACTGTCTGCGATCCATCGACCAGCAAGGCGCTGCTTGCGAAGCTCCCGCCGACCGTGCTGCTCAACAACCTGCCGACGGCGCAGTTTCTGGCGGCTGTTACCGCCGACAACCGCGGCGCGGGCCGCGACATCGCAAGCTTCCTGATCGGCATGGGTCATCGCCGCATTCTCTTTCTCTCCGGCAATTTCGCCACCTCCGACCGCGCCCATCTTCGCTACCGTGGTTATCTCGACGCGGTGGCCGAGAACGGGCTGACACCCCTCGATGCGGTGCAGATCCCCTTTGTCAGCGGTTATGACCAGCTCGATCTTGGCGTCGCGATGAGCGCCCTTGCGCCGACGGCGATCATCGCCTCCAATGATCTCCTGGCGCTCGGCGTCATCGGTGCGCTGAAGCGCGAGGGGCTGTCGGTGCCTGGAGATGTTTCAGTCGCCGGCTTCGACGGCATCGCCATCGGCCGGCTGATCGACCCGCCGCTGACGACCATCGAAATGCCGGATGCCAGCATGGGCGCGACGGCCGCCTCGCTGCTGCTCGACATGGCGGAGAATGCCGCGCCCGCCCGCCATCTCGACGTCGCCTATACGCTGCGCCGCGGCGGCACGGTGCGCGCCATCTGAAGCTTGCGAAACGGGAAGGCCGCCACACGCGCGGCGTGGCGGCCCTGCCCTATTCCCAGTAAGGAAGGCGATCAGCTGCGCGGCAGCATGTCCTCGACGTCAGCGGCTGCGTCGTCGAGTGCTTCCTTCGGTTCGGCCGACTGGTCGACGATGCGCGAGAGGTTGTCGACGATCGTCTGCGTGACCTTGACGCCGTTCGAGCCGGGGAAGGCATACCACGGGGTCATCACCGGCATCTGGCTGAGGCCTGCCTGGAACAACGGGTTCTGCTTGTAGAAGTCGCCGAGATAGTCGGCAGATTTCGCGGCGAGTTCGTTGTTCGGGACATAGCCGGTGCCGGGGACGACGACGGAGGCGCCGTAAGGGCCGGCAGCGAATTTGGCAAACTTCCAGGCAGCATCCTGCTTGGCGGCGTCATGCGTCAGGATGACGACGGCGTTGCCGCCGGTCGGCAGATGTCCGTTCACCGGATCGATCAGCGGGATCTTTGCCGTGCGCAGATCGAACTTGTTGCCGACATTCTTGATCGTGTTGCGCAGCGCGCCTGTTGTCTGGAACTCGAAACCGACCTTGCCGGCTGCAAAAGCCTGTTCGCCGGCGGCCTTGGTGAACACAGGCATGCCGCCTTCGGTAACCAGGCGATGCAGGACCTCGACGGCCTTCTGGCCTTCCGGACCGTTGAAGGCGACCTTGCTTTCGTCATCGCTCAGCATCTTGCCGCCGGCGCCGAAGAGCAGTGCCGAAAACATCCAGTCATCGCCCTGCCAGCGGAAATCGATGCCATCGACACCATTGCCGAGCGCCTTGATCTTGCCGCCGAGCGCGATCACCTCATCCCAGGTTTTCGGCGGGTTTTCAGGGTCGCCACCGGCCGCCTTCACGAGATCGGCGTTGTAATACATGATCGGGTTCGAGGTCGCGAAAGCCAGGCCCACCTGCTTGCCCTTGACCTGGGCGAGCTTGAGGATCGTGTCGGAGAAGCCCTGCTCCGCCATGTTGCCGTCCTTCTGGACGAGCGGGCCGAGGTCGACGGCGACGTCGCGTTCATTGAGCATGCGCAGGCGGTTGAGGCCGATGAAGGTGATATCGGGCATTTCGCTGGTACCGACCTGGCGAAGGATCGTCTGGATGCCTTCTTCATAGGTGGCCGACGGGCTGGCGAACTGGATCTTGATATCGGGATTTTCTTCCATGAATTTCTTCGAGATCGTGTCCATCACGTCCTTGAAGAAGCCCGGCATCGGGTAATGAACCGTCAGCGTCGTCTCGGCATGCGCGGGAAGCGCGATTGCCATCGAGACGGCCGCTGCGGCGAGAAGCTGGGTGATATGTTTCATCGCTCGTTCTCCTGGGTTGAAACCGGTCAGCCTTTGAGACCGGTCATGGTGATGCCCTCGACGAAGCGCTTCTGCGCAAGCAGGAAGGCGATGACGAGGGGAAGGGTAATGATGAGGGTCGCCGCCATCAGCGCGCCGTAGTCGTCGCCGGCCTCGGCGGCGCGGAAATACATCAGGCCCAGCGGCGGCGTGGCGTAATCCTGCTTGCTGATGACGATCAGCGGCCAGTAGAGATCGTTCCAATGGGCGACGACCGAAAAGATGGCGAAGGCGGTGACCGCCGGCCAGGCATTCGGCACGATGACGCGGGCGACAATGCCGAGTTCCGACATGCCATCGAGACGCGCGGCATGGATGAGGTCATCAGGCATGGCGCGGAAGAACTGCAGGAACATGAAGATCGCGAAGACCGAAATGGTGAAGGGCGCGACAAGGGCGGCATAGCTGTTGAGCAGCGCGGCGCGGTCGAAGGCGACATAAAGCGGCAGCGCGGTCGCATGAATCGGCACCAGCAGACCGAGCATGACAAGCACCATCATGGCGCGGGCAGCGCCGAAGCGCAGCTTCGCCATGGCGTAGGCGCAAGGGATCGCCACCAGCACCTGGAAGAAGAAGATCAGCCCGCAGACGACGACACCGTTCCACAAGAGCTGCGCCATCGGCACCCGGCTCAAGGCCTTGGTGAAATTCTCGACATAGGTCAGGTGCGCCGGGATCAGCGACAGCGACGAGGTGAAGATGTCGCTTTGGGCCTTGCCTGCAGTCGAGATCATGAAGACGTAGGGCGACAGGAAGATCATTGCGCCGAGGGAAAGCAGTGTCAGCCGGATGATCCTGCCGAGGGAAAGAGCGCTCGTCATCATGTGTAATGCACCCGGTGATCGAGAACGCGGTACTGCAGGAACATCAGCACCACCAGGATCAACAGAAAGACCACCGTCATCGCCGAGGCATAACCGACGCGCAGATAGACGAAGCCTTCCTGGTAGATCGTGAAGAGCAGCACTTCCGACGCCTTGTTCGGGCCACCCTCGGTCAGCGTCTTCACAGTCTCGAAGACCTTGACTGAATTGGTGATGCTGATGGTGATGACGAAGAGCGTCGTCGGCCCGAGCATTGGCCAGGTCACGAGCAAGAAGCGGTCGAGGGAGGATCTGGCCCCATCCACTTCGGCCGCCGCGTAAAGCTCGCGCGGGATCGCCGTCAGTCCGGCGAGGAACAGCACCATGTTGAAGCCGGCCGATTGCCAGACGCCGATGATCGAGAGGCTGTAAAGCACCGTGCCGGAGCTGCCGAGCCAGTTCGGGCCGGGAAGGCCGACGAGGGCCAGCAGCGCGTTGAGCGGGCCGATTGTGGGGTGGAACATATATTGCCAGACGGTCGCCATGGCGACGATCAGCGAGGCGACCGGCAGGAAATAGGCAGTGCGGAAAAAGCTGCGCGCCTTCGTCTCGCTCTCGATCAGCATGGCGATGCCGAGGCCGAGAAGGATCGAGACGGGTGCGACGATCGCCGTGTACACCGTCGTATTCCACAGCGACTTGCGAAACGTGCGGTCGGTGATCAGATGCGCGTAATTCTCGAAGCCGACGAAACGGAACTTGCCGTAGCCGAGTTCGAAATCGGTGAAGCCGAGCACGATGACTGATACAACCGGCAAAAGCACGAAGAGGAACAGCAGAACCATCGCCGGCATCACCAGCATCCAGGCGATGCGGGCCTCGCTGCGCCGATGCGCAACGGCGGCATCCTGCGGCACGGCCATGGAGACGATGCTAGCCATGCGCCCTCTCCCGCTGAGCATCGCTATCGGCGAGCCCGGCATCGCTTGCAGCAAGCCCGGCATCGCTTGCAGCAAGCCCGGCATCGCTCTTGGCGAGCCCGGCATCACCCATTGCAACGCCGCCGGCCAGCCGGCTGCCGTCCTCGGCAAAGATCAGCGTCCGGCCGGGCGAAAGCCGCAGCCCGACCGGATCTCCGGCCACAAGGCCGGAGGCTTCGGCCGGTTGAACTTTGGCGACGATAGTCTCGCCGATCGCTTCGAGCCGGCAATGGAGGATGACTTCGGAGCCCAGGAATTCGACGCGTTCGGTCCGGGCGGCAAGGCCGTCATGCCGGCTCTTGGAAAGAAAGACGAATTCGGGGCGAATGGCGATCGTGACCGGCATCTTTCTGTCAGGTGCATTTTCGAGCGTCAGGCGCAGGCCGCCGCAGAGAATGACGCCGCCTTCGGCAAAGGCCGGCAGCAGATTGATGCGCGGCTGGCCGATGAAGCGGGCGACCTCGATATGGGCGGGATCGTCATAGATCACCTCGGGGCTGGCAATCTGCAGCAACTTTCCGCCCATCATCACAGCGACCCGGTCGGCCATCGACAGCGCTTCCGCCTGGTCGTGGGTGACATAGAGCGTCGGCACGCCGGCGCGGCGATGCAGGTCAACGATCTCGCCGCGGGCGTGGACGCGCAGATTGGCGTCGAGATTGGAGAGCGGTTCGTCCATCAGGAAGATGCTCGGCTGGCGCACCATGGCGCGGGCAAGCGCCACGCGCTGGCGCTGGCCTCCCGACATCTGGCCGGGCTTGCGGTCGAGCAGGTGATCGATCTTCAGCGACGTAGCCATATCCCTGACGTCGCGGGCGATCGCCCTGCGGGTGGCGCGCTGGCCCGGATTCAACGACCCGATGAAGGGCAGCCGCTGCATCCTCGACAGCCGGCGCATCGCTAATGGCACGGCGATATTCTCAGAGGCAGTCAAATGCGGATAGAGCGCGTAGGACTGAAAGACCATGGCGATGTTGCGGTCGGCGGCCTGAACGCCAGACATGTCCTGCCCGCCGATCAGGATCTCGCCGCGGTCGGCATGATCGAGGCCGGCAAGGACGCGCAGCAGCGTGCTCTTGCCGCAGCCGGAAGGGCCGACCAGCGCGATGAATTCGCCGGCGGCGACATCCAGGCTGACGCCATCGAGGATCTGGTTGCCGCCGAAAGCCTTGGTGATGCCGCGAAGCGAGAGCGCGCTCATTCGACGGGCTCCCGCTGCTTCACCGCCTGGGGATAGACCTCGTGCACGACATCGTCGAGCACATATGCGGTCATGCCGGGAACGGCAACGATCATGCTTTCGACTGTCGTATCGAATTCGTGGACGACTGCGCCGATCAGGCGTTCGCCCGGCATCTCGCGCTCCATCTTGTCGATGATGAAGGCGGCCGACGGACCCCATGTCAGCTGGGTATTGTCAAAGCGCCCCTGCCAGGCCCAGTGAAGATGGCCGCTCGCAAACAGCGCCACGTCATGAGCCGCGATCAGATCATAGAGCCGCCGGCGCTGAGCCGGGCGAACGCTCCAATATCCAGTATCGCCTTCGTCGGGGGCATCGACGAAGAGCGGCTTGTGCGCGAACAGCGCCACGCGCCGCCCTGCCCTGTCGGAGAGCGCCTGATGGAGCCATTCGAACTGAGCCTCCTCCTCGTCATCCTCATGACCGAGAAGCAGCGAGTTCAATCCGATGAACCGCCAGCCGGCCGCATCCTCCAGCCAGCGGTCGTCGCCGGCAAGGCTGCGCCAGCGGGACAGCCGCTCGGCATTGACGGGCTGGTCCGATCCCTTGAGGTGGCCGACATCATGATTGCCGGGCACGATCAGCATTGGGATCGATACCTGGCGCATCAGATCCATCGAGAAGGTGATATCCGCGTCCTTGTCGGCGCCGTCGACGGTGAGATCGCCGGTATGGACGATCAGGTCTGCGCCGGTCTCTTCGATCCAGGTCAGAAGCGGCGCCCAGTTACCGTTGAAATGCGGCTTGTCTGGGCTGAAGTGGGTGTCGGTGATCTGAATGATTTTCATGGGCGCGTCTCCGAGACGTCGGCAGCGCGTCACCCGCGCCCCTTCTCGTGCCCTCTCTAGAAGGCTCCCATGTCAATCACACAGCTGAAGTTTTCAGCTGTTTTTCAGTTTTGACATCAATCTGTCATGCAAGAAGAAGGCTGCCCGCGGGAACCGGGGCAGCCTTCGCCTGCATCTGGAATTGAGATCGCGGCGAAATCAATGCCGTGGTGCGTTGGCGGGAATGGACGACACCGTTGCCGAGACCGGGTCGCTTGCAGGAAAGCTGTCCTCAAGGCCCTCATCGAGTTCCTCTTCCAGCGTTTGCTTGTCGCCGGCCGAGCGGACCGATCAAGCCCTTACTGCCTTCGTCGAAATTGCCGTTGCTCAAGGCATCGTAGCGATTGATGCTGCCGTCTGCTTCCGCGCCGGCAAATGCGGTCATCTGAACCATCATGACCTTGGCGCGGTCGACCGCCGTCGTATTGTCCAGCTCGCCGTGGGAGCTGTCGATTTTGACGGAAATCGATTCTCCTCCCTCGCCCAGGAATTCGACGGTGAAGATGTCGCCGGCCTGTGTCACTCGCGTATCGATCAGCTGCATGGAAACCTCCTGTGTTCATGCACTCAACGGCCATCCAGGTCCGGAGTTCCACGGCAACGCCATTTCCGCGCAAGGCGATGGGTCACCGAGCAAATGGGCCAGCTCGGAACAAAAAACGCTTATGCGAGTTCACAGGCAGTTCAACAGGTCGCATCCATGCCGAAATCGCCGCTATCGCCTTCGGAGAAACGCTCGTTCTCCAATATTCCAGCAGACCAGAAACTCGCTTTGATATCGAGCTATTCGGAGGCACTGCGTAAGCTCGCGAGATCGACTGAGGCGGTCGGACGCGCCGATATGCTACCGAAACTGATCCAGGTGGCGGACGGACTGGACGGAATGGCAACCGCGATTGCCGAGACGGAGGCCGGAACCGAGGTGATGGCGCGTACAGCGCGGCTGATCCGGGCGACCGAGGGGATGCTGGCATCGATGTCCTCGTCATCAATCGTCCACTAATGTCAGCCCTTGCGAGGATGACGGGATCGATAAGGCGATACCCTTGCCCTTAAGCTTTATGGTTAATTTATTAATAATTCGGGGTTTATAAACGGAACCAGACGGCCTTTTCGAGTGTTGATGGTGCGCCGTGGAGGAACCCGGATGATCCTGAAAATTCTTGCCCCCAAGCTCGATGCCGATTGCCATGACACCGGCACCTGGCCCGACGGGATCTTCGCCGAAAACCGGATCGATCTGTCCGCTCGCGGCGACAGCCGTCGTCGCTCGCCGCATGAGCGCGATTACGGCAATGACAGGAAAGTCGAAAATCTGCCGCTCGGCTTCGTCTGACCGTTCCGGGCGTGGCGCGTCACAGCCTGCGAAAGACCAGAACGCCTGATGCCGGCAGCACGGCATCGAGCACTCCTGCTGTCGCTCTAATTCTTCCGCCGCCGTTGCCGACGTTCCAGCCGCCATATTTGTGAGCATCGGTATTGAAGATCTCCTCCCAGAGATCATCCCCCAGACGTTCGCTGTGCAGCCGGTAGCCGTGTTCGAAGGGAGCGTCGTTCAGCGACCCCACGACAAGGAAATCCTCGCCGTCGTCCCATCGATGAAACGCGATCACCCGATTTTCGTCGTGAACCAGGGGAATGGCGATATTGCGCGAGCGAATGGCGTCCTGGTGGATGCTGAGCGCAATCAGATCGCGATAACAGCTGATCATCCCTGCCCCGTCACCATCCGATTCGCCGAGAATATTCTCCCGGTTCTCGAGGAAATCATTGTAGCGATAGGGCTTCTGGGCGCCGATTTCCTCGCCCATGAAAAACATCGGCGTCCCAGGTGACAGCAGCGTCATCGCCGCTGCGAACCTCGATCTCGCCTCCGCCCATGCCCGGGTCTCGCCGACAACAGGCGCGAAGTTGACCGCAATAACCGCCGTTCGTGCCGATCCTTCACGATTGCCGCAATCGTCATGCGACTGGTTGTAGACCACCTTGGATCGCGCGCTCGTCTGCAATGCGCCGGCAAAAGACGACATGGTCAAAGCCCGCTTGTCTCCGAAACCGGCATTCTTCAACAGCTGCGCCTGTGCGCCGCCGTGATATTCGACGAGGTTGTGATGAAAATCGCCGTACCAGGTCGCATCGAAGCCGAGTCCGTCGCCGGTCAGGCTTGGTTCCGTCATCGCCGACCAATCCGAATAGTCTTCGGCCGTCAGGAAAAGCTGTGGCTTGATCAGCCGCATCGTGCGGGTCCACTGCTTCAGGAATTTGGCGCCGAAGGCGGCAGCCCGATCGGCGCGCCGGCCGTCGGCATGCAGGACCGGATATTGATGGATCGAACTCGGCTGATCGAGCCGGAAACCATCGATATGGCAGACGGAGACGAGGAATGCAGCGCTCGAGATGAAAAGCTGGCGGACGGCTTCCTCATCGAAGCGAGGCGCCCACCCCGTGGAGATGTTGTCGATGTAGCCGCCTCTGGGATCGGCGTAGTCGCCGGGATTTCCCTCCTACCAATAGTAGATATTGCGGGTGTGATCGTTGGAATCATAGGCCCATTGCGCCCGCTCGCCATCCGGATCGAAGTGATTGTAACAAACATCGAGGATGACGGCGATGCCGCGCTGGTGGCAGACCTTGACGAACATCTTCAGGCGGTCGGTGCCGCCAGCACCCTGGTCGGCGGCAAAGAAATGCGAGGTGCCGTAGCCCCAGTTGGCCCGGGTCTCGAATTCCGCAATCGGCAGCAATTCCACGGCGTTGACGCCGAGCGCTGAGAGATGCTCGACGAAGGCGATGGCATCATCAAGCGTGCCGGGCGCGGCCTTGCCGAAACCGAGGGCGCCGACGTGCAGTTCATAGATCACCAGATCCTCGAGCCGATCGGGAAGCTTTCGGCCAGCAATGAATTCGTCAGCCCAGAAGGCCTCGGCGGCAAGCTCCTGCCCGGACGGGAGCACCACCCGCTTCGGGTCGCAGACGACCGAACAGCTTTGCGGTCCGTCCAATGCCGCCGGCGATCCGTGATAGGTTGCTCCATCGGGATCGAAGTCTCCGGCGCCAATCTGCATGAGGGACCAGATATCGGTGCGGTAGGCGAGCGATCCATCATCCTTGGTAACGCGGTACATGTACGGCGTGCCGACCATGCTGTCGAAATCTAAAAGGCCATCATCGTCGCCGGTTTCGGCGATCCAGAATCCGTCGACGGTTCTTCGCATTTTGATGGTTGCGACCGCCCCGGTGCCGTCATCGGCGATATAGCCGATGGCCGGATCGGCCAGGACCAGCAAGACATCCTGGGCGTTCGGCGCCCAGACCGAAAAGCGGATGCCATCGGCAGCGTCGCGCTTTTCAACCCGGTTCGCTCCCAGGCGGCCGATCCATGTCAGATAATAGGTCTGCGGCCCGATCCCCTGCTGGAGATCGAACGAGCGTTCGCGACGCGACGAGGCCTCGTCGTCCAATTCGCCGGCGATCGCCCACAGGCTTGAAGCGCCGGGTCGACCCAGTTCGATCCCCCATCGAAAATGCGTGCCGATCTCGTCATCGGGAAAGGGAACCCTGATGACAAAGATATCATAGCCATCCTCGTCACGAGAGCGCTGCATAGGAACAGACGTCCAATCATTCGAGGGGTGACCTTGCTCGTCCCAACTTCCGCGGAGACGGACATTGTCGAACGCCAGTAATGGCAAGCCGCTGCGAAACCGGAATTGAACATTGACGGTCATCGCATCCTCCAAAACCATGTCGGATTTCGCCAGACTCTGCCTATGGGCCGCCCCACTCGCGCATGATCAGCCGGCCGAACGAAAAAATGCAAGCGCAGATTACATAATAAATACAATCCGAATTGAGCCACATTCGCAACAATATATCATGGATAACGAGTCATCGCCGCACGACCCTCCTCGTGTATTAAATTGAATTGGCGCCAACAAATGGGGATTCATTCCCATTGCCACTTCCCTCGTAAACCGGGAGAAAAGCTTATGGCTCAAGCCGTTAGAATAAACGATATTATTCGTTCCTTTGGAATTGATACGCATATCGACTACACCGACGGAAAATATTCCAATGTCGGAGAAGTTGTTAAGGCTCTCGATTATCTTGGCCTTGATACGGTTCGCGATCACGCCCCCAACTCCGCTTCCGATCCCAACGGCCAAACGCATCTCGGCGATGCGGCAGAGGCCGGCGTGCAATTCGTCTTCAGCGCCCAGCGGGAAGTCGACCCCGCCACCGTGGCCCAGCGGCTGCATGATTTCGTGCAGGCCCATCCCGGGTCGGTCGTCGGCATCGAAGGCCCGAACGAAGTCAACAACTGGCCGGTCAGCTATCACGGCCTGAGCGGGCAGGCAGCAGCGGTCGCCTATCAGAAGGACCTCTCAGCCGCCGTCAACGCCGATCCCTTGTTGAAAAATATCCCGGTGCTCGGCTTTACCGGATATACCGTCGCTTCCGCCTCGGACTACACGACGATCCATACCTATGCGAAGGATGGCGACCAGCCGTACTCGTGGCTTTCCCGAGAAGCCGGCGTTCAGCGCGCTGCCGATCCGGGCAAGCCCCTGGCAATCACCGAGACCGGTTACCACACCTCGCTGACTGCCGACACCAATGGCGGCTGGGAGGGCGTCAGTGAAGCGACGCAGGCAAAGCTCCTTCTCAACACGCTGATGGACGGCGCCGCACTCGGATCGAAAAATACATTCATCTACGAGCTGCTGGACGCCTATTCCGATCCTCAGGGCACCAATCAGGAAAAGCATTTCGGCCTTTTTCATCTCGACTATTCGGCCAAGCCGGCTGCGACGGCGATCCATAATCTAACGGAAATCCTTGCGGACGACGGCGCTCAGAAGGCAAGTTTCAGCGCGGGGACCCTCAATTATTCGATCGACGGCATGCCGTCCTCGGCCCGCAGCCTGCTGACGGAGAAATCGGACGGAAGCTACCAGATCATCATCTGGAACGAGCCCGATATCTGGAACCAGTCCACCGACACGGCCATCCAGGCCGCGACGACAGGCGTCAAGGTCAATCTCGGCGCATCCTTCGGCTCCGTGAAGGTCTTCGACCCTCTGACCGGAACGACGGCGATCAAAAGCCTCAGCAACGTCTCGTCCCTGACGCTTGACGTCGTCGACCATCCCCTCATCATCGACATCGGAGGCGGCAGTGCCAGCACGCCGCCGGCAACCAACCATATCTATGGCGGCACCGGCAACGACATATTCACCGTGAGCAACCCCGCGCAAATCGTCGACGAAAGCCGGGGTGGCGGGACGGATACCGTCATGTCGTCGATCAGCTTCAGCCTCAAGGATACGACGCACACGATCGGAAACGTCGAGAACCTGACGCTGACCGGCACGGCCAATCTGAACGGCACGGGAAATGGCCTGGCAAACACTCTCGTCGGTAATTCCGGCAACAATATTCTCGACGGAAGCACCGGCGCGGACCATATGTCGGGGCGCGCCGGCAACGATACCTATGTGGTCGACAATGCCGGCGATTTTGCCGATGAGACAGGCGGGGCCGGCAAGGACACCGTCAAGGCTTCGACCTCGTTCAACCTGGCCGACCAGAAGCACACAGCCGGAACGATCGAAAATCTCGCCTTGACCGGCACCGCCAATCTCAGCGCGACAGGCAACAACACGGCCAACGTTTTGACCGGCAACGATGGAAGCAACACGATCAATGGCGGCAAAGGCGCCGACCAGCTGACCGGCGGCCTCGGCAATGACAAGCTGTTCGGGAAAGCCGGTGCAGACACGCTCACCGGTGGCGGAGGAGGCGATACCTTCGTCTTCGATGTGAAGCCCGACAATGTCAGCGTCGACAAGATCCGGGATTTTTCTTCCGCGGCGGGCGACAAGCTGATGCTCGATCATTCGATTTTCGCCGCGCTCAGCCTATCCGGATTTTCGGATGAGAATTTCGTGCTGGGAACGAAAGCGCTGGAGGCTGATGACAAGCTGATCTACGATCAGGCGAGCGGCATTCTATCCTTTGACGCAGATGGAAGCGCAGCAGGCACGGCCATCCACGTCGCGGATCTCGATAATTCCGCAGCACTTCACTTCAAAGACATCCTGCTTGTCTGACCCGGTCGGCCCATCGCCTTTCAGGCGGCGGGCCTACAGCGTCACGGGCAGTCGCGCCTCCTCCTCTTGCCGGAGCCGAAATCCCGGCCACATTCTCCGTTGACGCCACTCGTGCAGCTCAGGAGAAGCCTTTGCCCTGGATCGCCTATATCGCCCATCTCATCGCCGCGGCATTTCTGACCAACGGCGTCCCACATTTCGTCAACGGCGTCAGTGGCAGGCCGTTCCGCATCCCATTCGTGCAAGGGGCAAAGCTTGGCTCGCCGACGGCCAATGTCGTCTGGGGCTGGGCGAATTTCCTCGTCGCCTTCCTGCTCTTTGCCAATGTCGGGCCGCTCTATATCGGCACGCCGGGCGATACGATCTTCGTGGCGGTCGGCATGCTCGTCACCGGCATTCTGCTCGCCCGCATTTTCGGGGGCGACGCCAGATAGTAACTTGCATGATGATAGTCACTGCTATAATGACAGCAGCCATGCAGCGAACAAGCTTCAGCGATTTCAAATGCCCGGCGGCGCGCGCGCTCGACAGCGTCGGCGATTGGTGGAGCATGCTGATCCTGCGTGACGCCTTCCAGGGGCTTTCGCGCTTCGACGAATTCCAGAAAAGCCTCGGCGTGGCGCCGAACATCCTGACGCGGCGGCTCAAACATCTGACGGAAAAGGGGGTGTTCGAACGGCGGCTCTACCATCAGCTCCCTGCCCGCTACGAATATCTGCTGACGGACAAGGGCCGTGATTTCTTTCCTGTTCTGATGACGCTGTTTTCCTGGGGAAGCCGGCACATCCCCGCAGAGGACCTGGCCTTTCTCTTGAGCGATGCCGCTTCCGGCAGAGAGCGCGAGACGATGCTGGTCGATGCGCGGACCGGCGAACAAATGACACCCGAAAACACCAGCCTGCTTGCAGGCCCCGCCGCCGATGATGAAGTGCACGAGCGGATCGCCCGCATGCGCGCCTGGTATCTCGGCATCGACGCCTGATGCATCATTTCATCCTCAAAATCGGAAGCGATTTGCGGATGAAATGATGCATTAATTCAAAAAGTTACAGCGTCCTTTGCGCGTCTGAAAGACGCGTGGCGCTGTCGGAGGAAAATACAATGGATCGCATCGTTGTCACCGGCATGGGACTTGTCTCGCCACTCGGGACCGGCGTCGAGCCCGCCTGGAAGCGCCTTCTCGACGGCGGTTCCGGGCTGAGGGTGCTGGCGGAGGATATCGTCGGCGACCTCTCGGCCAAGGTAGGTGGTATCGTTCCCGACATCGCTGAGGATGCAGAGGCTGGCTTCGATCCGGACCGTTACATCACGCCGAAGGACCAGAAGAAGATGGACCGCTTCATCCACTTCGCCATGGCGGCGACGGAAGAAGCGGTAAAGCAGGCCGGCTGGATGCCGACCGACGAAGGCGAGCGTGAACGCACGGCAACGATCATCGCGTCGGGCGTCGGCGGCTTTCCGGCGATCGCCGAAGCGGTGCGGATCGGCGAAACGCGCGGCGTGCGGCGGCTGTCGCCCTTTACGGTGCCGTCCTTCCTCGTCAACCTTGCCGCCGGCCAGGTCAGCATCCGCTACGGCTTCAAGGGGCCGCTCGGCGCTCCGGTGACGGCGTGTGCGGCCAGCGTCCAGGCGATCGGCGATGCGGCGCGGCTGATCCGCTCCGGCGAAGCGGATGTGGCGATCTGCGGCGGTGCCGAGGCCTGCATCGACAAGGTGAGCCTCGGTGGCTTTGCCGCTGCGCGTGCGCTTTCCACCGGTTTCAACGAGACGCCGGAGCTGGCATCACGCCCCTTCGATACGGCGCGCGACGGTTTCGTCATGGGCGAAGGCGCCGGCATCCTGGTCATCGAAACACTGGAGCATGCGCTTGCCCGCGGCGCGACGCCGCTCGCTGAACTCGTCGGCTACGGCACGGCGGCGGACGCCTACCACATGACCTCAGGCCCCGAAGACGGCAACGGCGCCCGCCGGGCGATGGAGGCAGCACTCAAGCAGGCGAAGATCCCGGCTTCGGAGGTCAGGCATCTGAACGCACATGCGACCTCGACACCGGTCGGTGACAGGGGCGAGATCGCTGCGATCGGCACGGTGTTCGGCCGCAATGGCGGCATTGCCGTCAGCGCGACGAAATCGGCGACCGGCCACCTGCTTGGCGCCGCCGGCGGGCTGGAAGCGATCTTCACCATCCTTGCGCTGCGCGACCAGATCGCGCCGCCGACCCGCAACCTGGAACATGCGGATCCGGCCGCCGACGGCATCGATATCGTCGGCAAGACAGCGCGGCCGCTGGCGATGGACTACGCGATAACCAACGGTTTCGGCTTCGGCGGGGTGAATGCCAGCGCCCTCTTCCGGCGCTGGTCGTAAAGTCCGCTTTTCTTGCGCCAGAAATCGCCTACACTTCTGCCCGTCGGGGGATCGTTTCCCTGACGGAGCCGGAGATCAATCCATGCGCGCCTTCTTCGCAGTTCTCATCCTGTGTGCCGCATCCGCCCTCTCCCCCGTATCGGCCCGCGCCGAAGATCCGATCGAAACGACGCGGACGATGATCGAGGAACAGATCAAGGCCTTCCTCAAGGACGATGCCGAGACCGCCTATTCCTTCGCCGCCCCCGGCATCAAGGCGATGTATCCCGACAAGAACCTGTTCTTCGCCATGGTGAAGAAGAGCTACGAGCCGGTCTATCATCCCGGCAACTACGCCTTCGGGCGCAGCCGCTCGATCGACGACGGCGCGCTGATCTATCACGAGGTGCTGATCTCAGGCCGCGACGGCAAGGACTGGACGGCGATCTACCAGATCATGCGCCAGCCGGACGGCAGCTACAGGATCAACGGCGTGCAGATCGTGCCGGACGCGGACAGCAAGGGTATCTAAACGGGTTGGAGATCACCCCTCGCCCATTCCTCCTGTGTTTCCGCCATGAAATCGGCGAAGCGGCTTTCGGCGATCGCTTTACGGATGCCCTGCATCAGTTCCTGGTAATAAGCGAGATTGTGCCAGGAGAGCAGCATGCCGCCGAGCGCTTCGTTGGAGCGGACGAGATGGTGCAGATAGGCACGCGAATAGTCGCGTGAGGCCGGGCAGTTCGACTGTTCGTCGAGCGGGCGCATATCTTCGGCATGGCGGGCATTGCGGATATTGACCTTGCCGCGGCGGGTGAAGGCCAGGCCATGACGGCCGGAGCGGGTCGGCATGACGCAGTCGAACATGTCGATGCCACGCGCAACCGATTTCAGGATATCGTCAGGCGTACCGACGCCCATGAGGTAACGCGGCTTTTCGCTGGGGAGTACCGGCAGTGTCGTCTCCAGCATCTGCAGCATGACGTCCTGCGGCTCGCCGACGGCAAGGCCGCCGATCGCATATCCCTTGAGATCGAGCTGGCTCAACGCCTCGGCCGAACGGATGCGCAGTGCCGGGATATCGCCGCCCTGGACGATGCCGAACATCGCCTTCCCTGGCTGGTCGCCGAAGGCGACCCTGCAGCGCTCGGCCCAGCGCAGCGACATTTCCATGGCGCGCTCGATCTCCTTCGGCTCGGCCGGCAGCGCCACGCATTCGTCGAGCTGCATCTGGATATCGGAGCCGAGTAGCCCCTGAATTTCGATGGAGCGCTCTGGCGACATGTGATGCAGGCTGCCGTCGACATGCGACTTGAAGGTGACGCCCTGTTCGTCGAGCTTGCGCAGGCCCGACAGCGACATGACCTGGAAACCGCCAGAGTCCGTCAGGATCGGATGTTCCCAGCGAATGAGCTTATGCAGGCCGCCAAGGCGGGCGACGCGCTCGGCCGTCGGGCGCAGCATCAGGTGATAGGTATTGCCGAGAATGATGTCGGCGCCGGTCTCGCGCACCTGGTCGAGATACATGGCCTTAACAGTGCCGACAGTGCCGACCGGCATGAAGGCCGGCGTGCGGATCTCGCCGCGCGGCATAGAAATCTGGCCGAGGCGGGCGCGGGCATCGGTTTTCTTCAGGGTGAATTGGAAGGTCTCGGTCATCTAGTCTTTCCGGAAGAGAAGGCTGGCATCGCCATAGGAATAGAAGCGGTAGCCCGTCTGGATGGCGTGGTCATAGGCGGCGCGCATGGTATCGAGGCCTGAAAAGGCCGAGACCAGCATGAAGAGCGTCGAGCGCGGCAGGTGGAAATTGGTCATCAGCATGTCGACGGCCTTGAAGCGGTAGCCCGGCGTGATGAAGATGCCGGTGGCGCCACTCCAGGCGCGGATTTCGCCGCTCTCTTCCGCTGCACTTTCGATCAGACGCAGCGAGGTCGTGCCGACGCAGACGATGCGCCCGCCGTTCGCCTTGACGGCGTTCAGCCGTGCAGCCGTCGCAGCGCTGACGGTACCGCTTTCCAGATGCATCCGGTGATCGGCGGTATCATCAGCCTTGACGGGCAGGAAGGTGCCGGCGCCGACATGCAGCGTGACGAAATGGCGTTCGATGCCGGCCCTATCAAGCGCCTCGAACAGGCCAGGCGTGAAGTGCAGGCCGGCGGTGGGTGCAGCAACGGCGCCCTCCTCGCGGGCATAGATCGTCTGATAGTCCGCGCGGTCACGCTCGTCCTCGGGGCGCTTGGCGGCGATATAAGGCGGCAGCGGGATATGGCCGACGGCGGCGATCGCCTCGTCGAGCGCCGGGCCGGAGAGATCGAACAGCAGCGTCACTTCGCCGGCCTCGCCCTTCTCCTCGACGGTGGCATCGAGCGAGCCGAGGAAGCAGCTTTCGCCGGAATGGCCGAAGGAGATGCGGTCGCCCTGTTTGATGCGCTTGCCCGGCTTGGCGAAGGCCTTCCAGCGGTTGGGGCCGATGCGCATGTGCAGCGTGGCAGACACCTGCTGGCCACCGGCGCCGTCGCGATGGCGGATACCCTCGAGCTGAGCGGGAATGACCTTGGTGTCGTTGAAAACGAGCGCGTCGCCAGCCTGCAGGAAGGACGTGAGATCGCCGACGCGATAATCAGACAGGTGGCTTTCCGCATTCGGATCGACGACGAGCAGGCGCGCGCTGTCGCGTGGCTCGGCGGGCCGTAACGCAATGCGTTCATCGGGCAGATCGAAATCGAAAAGGTCTACGCGCATCAGGGCACTTTCAGGCAAAGCGAAACCCGCCCCCGCGCGGTTGACACGCAAGGGCGGGTTTCAGCAGAAATCACAATCAGACGTCGGCGGCAACCCGCATGGAGACGATCGAATCCGGATCGGAAACCGGCTCGCCGCGCTTGATCTTGTCGACGTTATCCATGCCTTCGATGACCTGACCCCAGACAGAATACTGCTTGTTCAGCCACGGCGCGTCAGTGAAGCAGATGAAGAACTGCGAATTGGCCGAGTTCGGGTTCTGCGAACGGGCCATCGAGCAGGTGCCGCGCGTATGCGTGGTGGCGGAGAATTCGGCCTTCAGATCCGGCTTCGACGAGCCGCCCATGCCGGCGCGGCCGGGATTGAAGGTTTCCGAGCCCTTCTTGCCGAATTCGACGTCGCCCGTCTGGGCCATGAAATCCTGGATGACGCGGTGGAAGACGACGCCGTCATAGGCCTTCTCGCGGGCGAGTTCCTTGATGCGGGCGACATGCTCCGGGGCGACCTGCGGCAAAAGCTGAATGACAACCTTGCCCTTGGTGGTTTCCAGAATGACGGTGTTTTCGGGATCCTTGATCTCGGCCATTATCTTTTCCTCTAGCTTTCTCTCTTAACTTACTTCTTGCCCAGGGTGACCTTGATCATCCGGTCTGGGCTTTTGACTTCGCCGTTCTGGCCTTCGCCGCGCTTGATCTTGTCGACGTTCTCCATGCCGGAGACGACCTTGCCGACGACGGTGTACTGGCCGTTCAGGAAGGAGCCGTCGGCGAACATGATGAAGAACTGCGAATTGGCGGAATTCGGATCCTGCGAGCGAGCCATGCCGACTGTGCCGCGCACGAACGGGGTCTTGGAGAATTCAGCCGGAATATCCGGCAGGTCGGAAGAGCCGGTGCCGGCAAGGCTCGCATCGAAGCCCTTTTCCATGTTGCCGTATTTGACGTCGCCGGTCTGAGCCATGAAGCCGTCAATGACGCGGTGGAAGGCGACGTTGTCATATTCGCCCTTCTTTACCAGCGCCTCGATCTGGGCGACATGCTTCGGCGCCACCTCAGGCATGAGCTGGATGACGACAGGGCCGTTCTTCAGCTGGACGGTGAGATAATGATCGGACGACTGGGCGAAGGCATCCCCCGCGAAGGAAGCGAGGTACAACACGCCGGCAAATGCGAGATAGAAGAGTTTCATATGAGCTCCATTGCGGCGGGGTCCGCCTGGTCTTTGCGCTTGCTAGTCTTTGTTCTTACTAGTTTGGGCGCTTGGATGTGAGGGCTTGCAAGACGGCGGCTGGCACGAAAGCGCTGACATCGCCGCCCATGGCGGCGATCTGGCGGACCAATGTGGCGGTAATGGGCCGCGAGGCCGTACCCGCCGGCAAAAAGATCGTCTGGAGATCGGGCGCCATCGTCCGGTTCATGCCGGCCATCTGCATTTCGTAATCGAGATCGGTACCGTCGCGAAGACCGCGGATCAACAGCGTGGCGCCATGGGTGCGAGCGGCATCGACGACCAGATTGTCGAAGGCGACGACGGTGATATCGCCGGCCTTGCCGGGCAGCGCTTGCGCCAGAGAACGGCGGATCAACTCGGCTCTCTCTTCGAAGGAGAAGAGCGGCGCCTTGCCGGGATGGATGCCGATCGCGACGATCACCTTTTCGGCAACGTTCAGCGCCTGGACCAGAACATCCACATGCCCATTGGTGATCGGGTCGAAGGACCCCGGATAGAAAGCTGTCGTCATGTGGTCCGGCCGTTGGTTTGACGCCTTTTGTCACGGATGACGCCTTCTCGCAAGTGATTTACCCAGCTCCGGCTAGAGCGCCGCGCGTCTTTTCAGACACGTAAAGGACGTTATGCGTCGGGCGGTTAAACGGCGGATGAATGGCCCGTTCAAGACCGTTTCAGACAGGATCTGCTTAACTCGGATCATCAAAGCAGCCGATGCCATTCCGGCATCCGGCGCTCCCCGAAAGACCAGGTCCATGCTGATCGTGCTCGTTGCAGTTGCCGTCGTTTTCTCCCTCGCCGCCGAGATGGCCTATGGTTATTTCGCCGATCGTTACGAGATGAGCTGGGTGCGGCCAGAGCTTGCCGAACATACGGCGATCGTACGCGCCCAAGGCCGGCTGCGCGAAAACGGACTTCGAATCTGAACGCCAGATGAACGAGACATTCAAGGAGGCTTCAGATCGCCATTGGTAAACACCCCTCAACATCCGGCGGAACCATTTTCAAACGGATGCGTTCATTCAACCGACCCCATAGATGCGATTAGCGCGGCAGGAAGGACTAAAGATGCCCGGTAAGATTACGATGATTAACGTGCTCTGGATGGTAATGGTCACGGGCATGCTGACCGCAACTGTCGCTCTCTATGATCAGAAGGTCGATACGTCCAAGGTTTATGGTCCCTATGCTTCGGCCCGGACGGCCGTGCTGGGCCAGTACTGAGGGGCGAGAACGCAACTCCCCAGGAAAGGAATGCCTATGTTCACGATCTTGACAGTGCTCACCGCCCTCATCAGCGTCATGTTCATCGTGTCTGTGGCCTCGACGATTTCAGCGCTCCGGCGCGAAGGCGAAGAGGTGAAAGCTCTGAACGAAAAACATAGAGCGTTCTGACGTTCCTTCCTCTCCTCTTCCCACCCTTGAGCGGCACCCTTCCGTCGCCAGGGCTATTCAAAGCCGGATGCACCCAGCGTTCGGCTTTTTCTTTGGGCGTGATCTCAATCCGCCTCGGACTTGAGAAAAAGGGCGTCTGAAAAGAAAAGGGCGGCTCGAAGCCGCCCCGTTCATCTGATCATTCCTCGGCTGGCCCGGCCGGATCGCCATCGGCAATCGGCGCCTCGTCGCCGCCACCTTCGTCGGCAGCACCTTCCTCGATAGCAGCAGCAGTACCTTCGGCGACCTCGACGTTCTCTTCCGTCTCATCCTCCTCCGGCTCGCTGATGCGTTCGACCGAGACGACCTTTTCGTCCTTGGCCGTCGAGAAGATGGTGACGCCCTTGGTGGCGCGGCTGGCGATGCGGATACCGCCGACCGGCACGCGGATCAGCTGGCCGCCATCGGAGACCAGCATGATCTGGTCGCCGTCATCGACCGGGAAAGCCGCCACCAGTTCGCCGATCTCGCCTGTTTTCGACGTATCGGTGGCGCGGATACCCTTGCCGCCGCGGCCGGAGATGCGGAAGTCGTAGGAGGACGAACGCTTGCCGAAGCCCTTTTCGGAGACGGTCAGGACGAACTGCTCCAGCTGCTTCAGCTCTTCGTAACGCTCGTCGCTCAGCTGTCCCTCCTCGGTGACTTCCTCGCCAACCAACGCGATCTCCTCGGCCTCGCCCGTTGTCAGGCGCCTGTCGTTGGCGGCGCGCTTCAGATAGGCAGCACGCTCCCAAGGTTCGGCATTGACATGGCGCACGATGGTCATCGAGATGATCCGGTCACCGCCGGCAAGCGTGATGCCGCGCACGCCGATCGAGTTGCGGCCGGCAAAGACCCGGACATCGTCGACGGAGAAGCGGATGCACTGACCGAGCGCCGTCGTGAGCAGCACGTCATCATCTTCGGTGCAGGTCTCGACGGAAAGGATTTCGTCGCCCTCCTCCTCGAGCTTCATGGCGATCTTGCCGTTGCGGTTGACCTGGACGAAGTCCGACAGCTTGTTACGGCGAACCGTGCCGCGCGTCGTCGAGAACATGACGTCGAGATTGTCCCAGCTCGTCTCGTCCTCGGGCAATGGCAGGATCGTGGTGATGCGCTCGCCGGGTGCGAGTGGCAGCATGTTGATCAGCGCCTTGCCGCGCGAGGTCGGCGTACCGATCGGCAGGCGCCAGACCTTCTCCTTGTAGACGATGCCACGCGAGGAGAAGAACAGAACCGGCGTATGGGTATTGACGACGAATAGCCGGCTAACGAAATCTTCGTCGCGGGTGGTCATGCCGGAGCGACCTTTGCCGCCACGGCGCTGGGCGCGATAAGTGGTGAGCGGCACGCGCTTGATGTAACCGAGATGCGAGACGGTGACGACCATGTCTTCGCGGGCGATCAGATCCTCGTCGTCCATTTCAAGGCCGCCATCGACGATCTCGGTGCGGCGCGGCGTGCCGAACTCGTCCCGGACGGCGAGAAGTTCGTCCTTGACGATGGTCTGGATGCGGACGCGTGAGGAGAGAATATCGAGGTAGTCCTTGATTTCCTCGCCGATCTTGTTGAGTTCATCGCCGATTTCGTCGCGACCAAGGGCCGTCAGGCGGGCCAGGCGCAGTTCGAGGATGGCGCGCGCCTGCTCTTCCGACAGATTGTAGGTCAGGTCGTCATTGATGCGATGGCGCGGATCGTCGATCAGACGGATCAGGCTTTCGACATCTGCCGCCGGCCAGCGGCGGGTCATCAGCTCTTCGCGGGCCGACTGCGGATCGGGCGCCTGGCGGATGACGCGGATGACCTCGTCGATATTGGCGACGGCAATGGCGAGACCGACCAACACGTGGGCGCGATCACGCGCCTTGCGCAGCAGGAATTTGGTTCTCCGGCTAACAACTTCTTCGCGGAACGAGACGAAAGCGCGCAGCATGTCGAGCAGGGTCAGCTGTTCGGGCTTGCCGCCGTTCAGCGCCACCATGTTGCAGCCGAAGGACGTCTGCAGCGGCGTATAACGATAAAGCTGGTTGAGGATGACTTCGGCATTGGCATCGCGCTTCAGCTCGACGACGACGCGATAACCCTGGCGGTCGGATTCATCGCGCAGGTCGGAGATGCCCTCGATGCGCTTGTCGCGCACCAGCTCGGCCATCTTCTCGATCATCGTCGCCTTGTTCACCTGGTAGGGAATCTCGGTGATGATGATCTGCTCACGGTCACCGCGCATCGGCTCGATGGCAGCGACGCCGCGCATGATGACGGAGCCGCGGCCGGTCTCATAAGCCGAGCGGATGCCGGCACGGCCGAGGATCTTCGCACCCGTCGGGAAATCGGGGCCGGGAATGATCTGGATCAGTTCCGGCAGCTCGATTGCCGGATCGTCGATCAGCGCGATGCAGCCGTCGATGACTTCGGAGAGATTGTGCGGCGGGATATTGGTCGCCATGCCGACGGCGATGCCGCCGGCGCCGTTGACGAGCAGGTTCGGGAACTTGGCGGGCACCACGACCGGCTCGGAGAGAGTGCCGTCGTAGTTGTCGCGGAAATCGACGGTTTCCTTGTCGAGATCGTCGAGCAGCGAGTGGGCAGCCTTTTCGAGGCGGCATTCGGTATAACGTTCGGCCGCCGGCGGATCACCATCGACCGAGCCGAAATTGCCCTGACCGTCGATCAACGGCAGCCGCAGCGACCAGGGCTGCGCCATGCGGGCGAGCGCATCATAGATCGCAGAATTGCCGTGCGGATGGAATTTACCCATCACGTCACCGGTGACGCGGGCGCATTTGACGTATTTCTTGTTCCAGTCGATGCCGAGCTCGGACATGCCGTAGAGGATGCGCCGGTGCACGGGCTTGAGGCCGTCGCGCACGTCGGGCAGCGCGCGGCTGACGATGACGCTCATGGCGTAATCGAGATACGACCGCTGCATTTCCTCCATGATGGAGATGGGCTCGATGCCTGGCGGGAGCTTCCCGCCGCCGGGGGGTGTTTGCTCAGTCAAAACAGATCACGATCTCTTCTAGAATCACTTGAAGATTTATAGCGGAAAGCCTGTTCCCGCGCCAATTTCACAGCGCGTTTTGAACAGGCTTTTGCGGCTTAAAGACGGTAAAACATGCAAGTTGCGCGGCCGGACCGGACAAATCCGCCGCGGGCCGCTGCGGGATATTTGCCAAATCGGAATCCCCGCTTCACAATCATAAAAACCACGCACTCATATGGGGTTCCGGAGAGCCGATGGCAAGCGCCGACCAATTGATCAACGCCTTCACGACGCTTCTCGTCACCATCGATCCGCCGGGGCTCGCACCGATCTTTCTGGGGCTGACGACAGGCATGAGCCGCAGTGAGCGCACGCAGGTGGCGCTGCGTGGCTCGACCATCGCCTTCATCATCCTCGCCGTCTTCGCTCTGTTCGGCGCCGGCGTGCTCAGCGTGCTCGGGATTTCGATCGGCGCCTTCCGCATCGCGGGTGGTCTGCTGCTGTTCTGGATCGCCTTCGAGATGGTGTTCGAAAAGCGCCAGGACCGCAAGGAGAAGGCGACCGAGGTGGCGATCACCAAGGATCACATCGAGAATATCGCCGTCTTTCCCCTCGCCTTGCCGCTGATCGCCGGCCCGGGCGCGATCTCGGCGACGATCCTGCTTGCCGGCACGCTGGCGACATCCGTCGGAAAGGCGCAGCTGATCGGCGTCCTTGCCGCCAATCTGTTGCTGACTTTCCTCATGCTGCTCGTCGCCGAACGGCTGGACCGTTTCCTCGGCGTCACCGGCCGGGCGATCCTGACACGGCTTCTCGGCGTCATCCTCGCTGCCCTTGCCGCACAATTCGTCGTCGACGGCGCGAAATCGGCGCTCAACCTCATCAGCGCGACACCGCACTGAAAATCGCGGCATCTGCCGCGAAATCAAAGAAAAAGAGCATGACGCCATCCAAGGCATCATGCTCTCTCACCTCTTTCACAAAGCCAGCAAAGGCTATCGATCAGAACGGGATATCGTCGTCGAGATCCCGCGAGAAGTTGCCACCGCCGCCACTGCCGCGGCTCGGCGATGAGGCGGGAGCCGGGGCGCCGTAATCGTCGCCGTAATCGTTGCCGCCAGCGGCACTGCCACGGCCGCCGCTCGCGCCGCCGCCTTCACCGCGGCCGTCGAGCATCGTCAGCGTCGAACCAAACCCCTGCAGCACCACTTCCGTGCTGTAACGATCCTGGCCCTGCTGGTCCTGCCACTTGCGGGTCTGCAACTGGCCTTCGATATAGAGCTTGGCGCCCTTCTTCACATATTGCTCGACGACCTTGCAGAGGCCCTCGTTGAAGACGACGACAGTGTGCCATTCGGTCTTCTCACGGCGCTCGCCGGAATTGCGATCGCGCCAGGTCTCCGACGTCGCGATACGAAGATTGGCGATCGGCCGGCCATCCTGAGTGCGGCGGATTTCGGGGTCTGCACCGACGTTTCCAACCAGAATTACCTTATTCACGCTACCAGCCATACTTCTCACCCTGCCTGCCGCCCTGACCGGCGGCGTTTAATCGATCGGCGCACCTTAAACCATCACGGACCGCCGATGCGCATGGGCGGCATTTAATCCACATGTTTATCCATCAGACAGCCGCATGCATTCATCAGGAATTTTGTTCTTTATTTGTTCTAGTTTATCCGTATGATCCTGTCAACAGAATCGAAAACCTTGAGCCCTTGCGGATATTCAGCCTCGACTCGCCCGTCGGCATCACTAAATAAGGGCTGTCATCCAGAAAACCAAAGCAGAGACGATGAGCGAACTGAAGACGATCTCCATCCGCGGTGCGCGCGAGCATAATCTCAAGAGCATCGATCTCGATCTGCCGCGTAACAAGCTGATCGTCATGACCGGGCTGTCGGGTTCCGGCAAATCCTCGCTCGCCTTCGACACGATCTATGCCGAGGGCCAGCGGCGCTATGTCGAGAGCCTGTCGGCCTATGCCCGCCAGTTCCTCGAAATGATGCAGAAGCCGGATGTCGACCAGATCGACGGGCTGTCGCCGGCGATCTCGATCGAGCAGAAGACCACCTCGCGCAACCCGCGCTCGACGGTTGGCACCGTCACTGAGATCTACGACTACATGCGCCTGCTCTTTGCCCGCGTCGGTGTTCCCTATTCGCCGGCGACCGGCCTGCCGATCGAGAGCCAGACCGTCAGCCAGATGGTCGACCGCATCCTCGATTTCGGCGAGGGCACCCGTCTTTATATTCTCGCGCCGCTCGTGCGCGGGCGCAAGGGCGAATACAAGAAGGAACTGGCAGAGCTGATGAAGAAGGGCTTCCAGCGCGTCAAGGTCGACGGCCAGTTCTACGAGATCGCCGAGGCGCCGGTGCTCGACAAGAAATACAAGCATGACATCGACGTGGTGGTCGACCGCATCGTCGTGCGCTCGGATGTCTCAGCGCGCCTGGCGGACAGTCTCGAAACGTGCCTGAAGCTCGCCGACGGGCTGGCGGTCGCCGAATTCGCCGACAAGCCGTTGCCGCCGGAAGAGACGTCAGCCGGCGGATCCGCCAACAAGTCGCTGAACGAGACGCATGAACGCGTGCTGTTTTCGGAGAAGTTCGCCTGCCCAGTCTCTGGCTTCACCATTCCCGAGATCGAACCCAGGCTGTTCTCCTTCAACAACCCGTTCGGCGCCTGCCCGACCTGCGACGGCCTCGGCGCCCAGCAGAAGATCGATCCGGATCTGATCGTGCCCGAGCCCGAGCGGACGCTGCGCGACGGGGCGATCGCACCCTGGGCCAAGTCGACCTCGCCCTATTACAATCAGACGCTGGAAGCACTCGGCAAACATTACGGCTTCAAGCTCGGCACTCGCTGGAACGATCTTTCCGATGAGGCCAAGGACGTCATCCTCAACGGCACCAACGACAAGATCGAATTCCACTACGCCGACGGCGCCCGCTCCTATACGACCCAGAAGAATTTCGAGGGCATCATCACCAATCTCGAGCGCCGCTGGAAAGAGACCGATTCCGCCTGGGCGCGCGAAGACATCGAGCGCTTCATGTCGGCGGCCCCCTGCCCGGCCTGCAACGGCTTCCGCCTGAAGCCGGAGGCCCTGGCGGTGAAGATCGACACGCTGCATATCGGCGAAGTGACGGGTATGTCGATCCGCGTCGCCCGCGACTGGTTCGAGACACTGCCGGCAAGCTTCAATGCCAAGCAGAACGAGATCGCCGTGCGCATCCTCAAGGAGATCCGCGACCGGCTGCGCTTCCTCAACGATGTCGGACTGGAATATCTCAGCCTTTCGCGCAATTCCGGCACGCTGTCGGGCGGCGAGAGCCAGCGTATCCGGCTCGCCTCGCAGATCGGCTCCGGGCTGACGGGCGTGCTTTACGTGCTCGACGAACCGTCGATCGGCCTGCATCAGCGCGACAATGCCCGGCTGCTCGACACGCTGAAGCACCTGCGCGACATCGGCAACACCGTCATTGTCGTCGAACATGACGAGGATGCGATCTTGTCGGCCGACGACGTCGTCGATATCGGCCCGGCGGCCGGCATTCACGGCGGTCAGGTCATCGCCCATGGTACGCCGCAGGATATCATGGACAGTCCGAATTCGCTGACCGGCAAATATCTCTCCGGCGAACTCGGCGTTCCCGTTCCCGACGAGCGCCGCAAGCCGAAGAAGGGCCGCGAGATCAAGGTGGTCGGGGCGCGAGGCAACAATCTGAAGAACGTTACGGCGTCGATCCCGCTCGGTGTCTTCACGGCGGTGACCGGCGTTTCCGGCGGCGGCAAATCCACCTTCCTGATCGAGACGCTCTATAAATCGGCGGCACGCCGCGTCATGGGCGCGCGTGAAAATCCGGCCGATCACGACCGCATCGACGGCTTCGAGCATATCGACAAGGTGATCGATATCGACCAGTCGCCGATCGGCCGCACGCCGCGCTCGAACCCGGCGACCTATACTGGCGCCTTCACGCCGATCCGAGACTGGTTCGCCGGTCTGCCGGAGGCCAAGGCACGCGGCTACCAGCCGGGCCGTTTCTCCTTCAACGTCAAGGGCGGACGCTGCGAGGCCTGCCAGGGCGACGGCGTCATCAAGATCGAGATGCACTTCCTGCCCGATGTCTACGTCACCTGCGACGTCTGCCATGGCAAGCGCTATAACAGAGAGACGCTCGATGTTACCTTCAAGCAGAAGTCGATCGCCGAGGTGCTCGACATGACGGTGGAGGAAGGCGTCGATTTCTTCGCGGCAGTGCCTGCGGTGCGCGACAAGCTGCAATCGCTGAAGGATGTCGGCCTCGGTTACATCAAGGTCGGCCAACAGGCGAATACGCTCTCCGGCGGGGAAGCGCAGCGTGTCAAGCTTGCCAAGGAGCTGTCAAAACGCTCGACGGGGCGCACGCTCTACATTCTCGATGAACCGACGACCGGCCTGCATTTCCACGACGTCGCCAAATTGCTCGAAATGCTGCACGAACTGGTCAACCAGGGTAACTCGGTGGTGGTGATCGAGCACAATCTCGAAGTCATCAAGACGGCCGACTGGGTGCTCGATTTCGGCCCCGAAGGCGGCGACGGCGGCGGTGAGATCGTCGCGACCGGAACGCCGGAGGCGATCGTCAAGGAGAAGCGGTCCTATACCGGGCACTTCCTGAAGGAATTGCTGGAGCGACGGCCGGTGAAGAAGGCGGTTGCGGCGGAATGACGATGAGGCCAGCGTCGCCCGATGATCTGGAAACGATCGCGATGCTGACAACCGCCGCCTATCGGCCCTATAACGAGTTGTTCGGCGCTCCGCCGATCCCGGTGAGGGAGGATTACGCGCCGCGGATCCAACGCGGCGAGGTCTGGCTGCGCGAGATCGGCGGGCAAACGGCCGGCCTGGTGGTCGTCGAGCGGCATGCCGATCACCTGATGCTGTTCAGCATCGCGGTCTCGCCGGCCTTTCAGGGTGCCGGGCATGGAGTGGCGATGCTGCGCTGGCTGGAGGGCAAGGCGCGGGAATGGGCCGTGCCGGAGATCCGGCTCTACACCAATGCGCGGATGGAGCGGAACATCGCTCTCTACAGCGCCTTCGGGTTTCAGGAAACGGGTCGCCGGCCGAGCCCATATCGGCCAGGATGGACGCTCGTCGATATGACCAAAGAGATCGATGCGGCCTGAGCGGCTGCGAATGGGGAGGACAACATGACGAAATCCGGCACTATCCGCACCGGCATCGGCGGCTGGACCTTCGAGCCCTGGCGCGGGCATTTCTTTCCCGATGACCTGAAACAGAAGGACGAGCTGAATTACGCCAGCCGCCAGCTGAAGGTCATCGAGGTCAACGGCACCTATTACAGCACGCAAAAGCCTGCGGTCTTTGCCAAATGGGCGGCGGACGTGCCCGACGGGTTCATCTTTTCGCTGAAGGCGACACGTTTCGTCACCAATCGGCGGGTGCTTGCCGAAGCCGGTGAATCGATGGAGCGATTTCTGTCATCGGGCATCAGCGAACTCGGCGATCATCTCGGGCCGCTGCTCTGGCAGTTCGCGCCGACGAAGAGGTTCGATGCAGACGATTTCGAAGCCTTCCTGAAGCTGCTGCCGGCAAAACAGGACGGGCTGACGCTCCGCCACGTGGTCGAGGTACGGCACGATTCCTTCAAGGTGTCGGAGTTCGTGGCGCTGCTTTCGAAATACGGCGTGGCGCCGGTTTGCGCCGAACATTTCGAATATCCGATGATCGCCGACGTGACCGCCGATTTCGTCTATGCGCGGCTGCAGAAGGGCTCGGACGATATTGCGACCTGCTATCCGGAAAAGGACATGAAGGCCTGGGCAGACCGGCTCAAGACCTGGGCCGAGGGCAAGGTTCCTGATGACCTGCCGCTGATCGATGGCGATCGCAAAGTGAAGACCGAGCCGCGCGACGTCTTCGCCTTCATGATCCATGAGGGCAAGGTCAATGCGCCGCATGGGGCAATCGCCCTGCAGCAGGCGCTAGCGAAATAGGCGAGGCTGGATAGTCACAACAGGGATCGTGACATTGTGGGTATCACATCGTCGGTCACGCATTCCATGAGGCTGGATATGACGCCTTGCTCGTCGACGGACTCTGGCTTTATTTTTTCCCGTCCGCCAGCGCCTCTTTTCGCCGGCGCGGCAGGAGCGATTTGAGGTACCGCCATATCGGCGAGACGGCGTAGCCTGTGACCGGAATTGCGATCAAGCCGACGACGATACCGACGATGCCCGCGCCTGCGGCCTCGACGATCCAGCGCAGCACTGATGCCAGAACGGGAACTGCATGCGCCGTCGCCTCGCCGGCATCATGGATCAGATGCGCAAGTCCGCTGATGCCATAGGCTTCGAGGCCATGAACGATGATGCCGCCGCCGACCCAGATCATGGCCGCCGTTCCGACGATGCCGAGCACTTTCAGAAAATAAGGCATGCCCGTGACAAGCCCCTTCCCGATCGAACGCAAGAAGGCGCCCATTGGAGATGCCGTCTGCAGACGCGCCAGCATCAGACCCAGATCATCGGCCTTCACGATAAGCGCCACGCCGCCATAGACCATGATCGTGATCCCCAGTCCAACGACGGCAAGGATGAGGGCCTGCGTGAACATGCTGCCTGACGGCACCGCAGCGAGCGTAATCGCCATGATTTCGGCCGACAGGATGAAATCCGTCTTGATTGCGCCGGCAACCTTCTCGTCTTCTAGCGATTTGGCATCGAGGCTTGTCGTCTCGAGTGCCGATTCATGGGCATGGGCTGCATGCGGCATCACCAGTTCGTAGACTTTTTCCACACCCTCGTAGCAGAGATAAAGCCCGCCGATCATCAGCAGCGGCGTGATCGCCTGCGGTGCGACAAGGCTCAGGATCAGTGCTGCCGGAAGCAGGATCAGAAGCTTGTTCTTCAGCGAGCCGAGCGTGATCTTGCCGATGATCGGCAATTCGCGTGCTGCCGAAAATCCGGTGACGTAGCGGGGTGTGACTGCCGCATCATCAATGACGACACCAGCCGCTTTCGCGCCTGCCTTGGCAGCCTGGCCGGCAATATCGTCGAGCGACGCCGCAGCCACCTTGGCCAATGCCGCGATATCATCAAGAAGGGCGATCAGGCCAATACTCATTCGAGCCTCCGTCGAAGACAGACTTACGCAGTAAAAAACGGAAAGCCCGTCAACGAGAGGTGGAATCCTCCGCCGGGAAGATGCCACGCAAGGAGCGCGACGACAATGGCCGTTATTCAGCCGACATAGGGCTCAACCCGCCCTCGTCCAACGAAGGACGGACCTGCCCATTCCCGTTTCTGCGAAATCCGCGACAGAACACCCTGGCAGCATTTGCAATTGTAAAACAACCCAGCCTGCGCCCGGCCACACAGGTCGGGTGACGATGCGGATTGCTTCCGCGTTCGAGGTGCCGGAAGCCCGCAGCGCGCAGATCCGCCAGATGGCCGGATCCGCGGCGTCCGCGCTCCTAATCCTGGCCCATGCGGAGGCGCACGCGCATCGGCCCGAAAATCGGAATCGATTGCCGGAAAGCACGATGCGAGGATTAAAAGAGTTAGAGCGTCCTTTGCGCGTCCGAAAGGACGCACGGTGCTCTAAAGCGGCAATACACGGGCTGCAAGCTCCTCCGCCGTCAGCCCCTTGCCGGCGCGTTGACCTGCCTCGCCATGCAGCCAGACGCCGGCAGCCGCTGCCTCGAAGGCCGGCAGGCCCTGGGCGAGCAATCCGCCGATGATGCCGGCAAGCACGTCGCCGGAACCGGCGGTGGCAAGCCAGACGGGAGCGTTGGTATTGATGAGCGCCCGTCCATCAGGCGCGGCGATGACGGTATCGGCGCCTTTGTAAATTATCGCAGCATTGGCGCGGCGGGCGGCGGCCAAGGCCTTGTCCACCTTGCCGAGCCCCTCGTCGCCGCCGATATCGGGAAAGAGCCGCGCGAATTCGCCTTCGTGCGGCGTCAGCACCAGACGCGGCTCACCCCGGAAAAGATCAAACAGCTGTTGCGGATCGTCCTTGAACGAGGAGATGCCGTCGGCATCGAGCACCAGATGGCGATCGGCAAGGGCCGAGACGAAGCCGCGCGCCCTGGCGCCGATGCCGAAACCGGGGCCGAGGACGAAGGTTTGCAGCCGCTTGTCGGAGAGCCAGTCGCCGAGGTCGGCCTCGTCGTCGATGGCATGCAGCATGACGGCGGTCAGATGTGCGGCATTGGCGGCCATGGCCGCGCGGGGGGCGGCGATCGTCACCAGGCCGGCGCCGGCCTTCAGGCCCGAGATTGCCGACATGCGCGCGGCACCCGTCTTGTCGGCCGCGCCTGAGAAGACGACCAGATGACCGCGCTTGTATTTGTGGGTTTCCAGCTGCTCGGCCGGCAGCGCACGCTTCCAGGCGTCCGGCGTGTTCTCGGCGATGACACCGCCCGCCTCAGCGCGGATGATGCGGGCGGGAATGCCGATATCGAAGACCTCCAATTCACCGCAAAGCTCCCTGCCCGGCATCAGGAGATGGCCGGGCTTGCGGGTCATGAAGGTGATGGTATTACAGGCCCGGAAGGCAGCCCCCAGCACCTTGCCGGTGCGGCCGTCGAGGCCGGAGGGCAGATCGATGGCCAGCACGGGAATAGCGGTCTCGGTGACGCGGCCGATCAGCGCGCGCACATCGGCCGGCACCTCGCGGCCAAGCCCCGCCCCGAACAGGCCATCGATGACGACGTCGCCGGTTTCGGGCCGATAGAGGTCGAGGTTTTGCCCCTGGAGCACGCAACCGGCTTGGGCACGGGCGGCATCGCCCTTCAGCCTGGAGGGATCGCCGAGGTGGAAGAGCGCCACCCTCGCCCCGCTCTCATGCAGATGACGTGCTGCGACATAGGCGTCGCCGCCATTGTTGCCGGGTCCGCAGAGTACGACGAAGCGCAACGCTCCGGGATGAAGGCGCAGAGCAGCGGCCGCGACCGCGGCGCCTGCCCTCTCCATCAGGCCGAAGGAGTCGATGCCGGATGCGGCAGCGGCCGCATCGACGGCGGCCATTTCGGCAGGCGTGAGAAGAAGGTCGGACAGATGTTTGATCATCACCCTATTCAATCAAAAAACGCCTAAAAAACAACCGCCTGAAACACCAAAGAGAAGGACGCAATTTAAGCATTTGCCTATATTTTCATCTCCTCGAGATGTGTATTCGCAGTTGCGAAAATACCTGACTTTTTCCGTTTCGGATGTGATTTTGATCGGAGACAATGTTTTTCCACCTATTCCGGCACCAAAACGACATGGAATTCCCCGCAAACGCGCCGGTTTTGGCAGAATCGACGACTTTTTTCGATAAGATGGATTTCAAACTGGCACGATATCTGCATCATATCCGGCGAGCGGGAAAATTCCTGCCATAACAAGAGAAGCGGAGAGACATTTTCTCATGAAAAAGATCGAAGCGATCATTAAGCCTTTCAAGCTGGACGAAGTGAAGGAAGCCCTTCAGGAAGTTGGCCTGCAGGGTATCACGGTCACGGAAGCCAAGGGTTTCGGCCGTCAGAAGGGCCACACGGAACTCTACCGCGGAGCTGAATACGTCGTCGATTTCCTGCCGAAGGTCAAAGTCGAGGTCGTACTGGCCGACGAGAACGCGGAGGCCGTCATCGATGCGATCCGCAAGGCGGCGCAGACCGGCCGCATCGGCGACGGAAAGATCTTCGTCTCCAATATCGAAGAAGTTATCCGCATCCGCACCGGCGAGACCGGCATTGATGCCATCTGACCACTTTGCCAATCGCGCAAAGTCCGTTACCGTCATCGCCGACCTAGACCGTCATCGCAAATCGGAGGAAACTCATTAATGGCGACCGCAAGCGAAATTCTGAAGCAGATCAAGGAGAACGACGTAAAGTTCGTCGATCTGCGTTTCACCGACCCGAAGGGCAAGCTGCAGCATGTGACGATGGACGTTGTCTGCGTCGATGAAGACATGTTCGCTGACGGCGTGATGTTCGATGGCTCCTCGATCGGCGGCTGGAAAGCCATCAACGAGTCCGACATGGTGCTGATGCCCGACACCGAAACGGTGCATATGGACCCGTTCTTCGCCCAGTCGACCATGGTCATCGTCTGCGACATCCTCGATCCGGTCTCCGGCGAGGCCTATAACCGCGATCCGCGCGGCACCGCCAAGAAGGCCGAAGCCTATCTCAAGGCATCCGGCATCGGCGATACGGTCTTCGTCGGCCCGGAAGCCGAATTCTTCGTCTTCGACGACGTCAAGTATAAGGCCGATCCTTATAACACCGGCTTCAAGCTCGATTCGACCGAACTGCCGTCGAATGACGACACCGATTACGAGACCGGCAACCTCGGCCATCGCCCGCGCGTCAAGGGCGGGTATTTCCCGGTTCCCCCTGTCGACAGCGCCCAGGACATGCGTTCGGAAATGCTGACGGTGCTCTCCGAGATGGGCGTCGTCGTCGAAAAGCATCACCATGAAGTCGCTGCCGCCCAGCACGAACTCGGCATCAAGTTCGATACGCTGGTGCGCAACGCCGACAAGATGCAGATCTACAAATATGTCGTGCACCAGGTAGCCAACGCCTATGGCAAGACGGCGACCTTCATGCCGAAGCCGATCTTCGGCGACAACGGCTCGGGCATGCATGTGCACCAGTCGATCTGGAAGGGCGGCAAGCCGACCTTTGCCGGCGACGAATATGCTGGCCTCTCCGAGAGCTGCCTGTTCTATATCGGCGGCATCATCAAGCATGCCAAGGCGATCAACGCCTTCACCAATCCGTCGACGAACTCCTACAAGCGTCTTGTCCCGGGTTACGAAGCACCTGTGCTGCTCGCCTATTCGGCCCGCAACCGTTCGGCCTCCTGCCGCATTCCGTTCGGCTCCAACCCGAAGGCCAAGCGCGTCGAAGTCCGCTTCCCGGATCCGACTGCCAACCCCTATCTCGCCTTCGCCGCCATGCTGATGGCCGGCCTCGACGGCATCAAGAACAAGATCCATCCCGGCAAGGCCATGGATAAGGATCTCTACGACCTGCCGCCGAAGGAATTGAAGAAGATCCCGACCGTCTGCGGCTCGTTGCGCGAAGCGCTCGAAAGCCTCGACAAGGACCGCAAGTTCCTGACAGCCGGCGGCGTCTTCGACGACGATCAGATCGATGCCTTCATCGAGCTGAAGATGGCCGAGGTGATGCGTTTCGAAATGACGCCGCATCCGGTCGAATACGACATGTATTATTCGGCCTGATCGGGCTCTGAACACAGAAAGTCCCGGCTCGCCGGGGCTTTCGCCTCCCAGGTCATGGACGCCACTAGGAGGATATGACGTTCATGTGACGAACTCGCGCAAAAATCTTGATTTGCGCGACACCAATCACCAAATTTGGTGATGAAAGGAAGTCGTACCATGAAAGAAAGAATAGCAAAGTTCAGTATTGGCGAAGTGGTTCGGCACAAGGTATTTCCGTTTCGCGGCGTCATCTTTGACGTTGATCCGGAGTTCGCGAATACGGAGGAGTGGTGGAATTCCATTCCGGCCGAGGTGCGCCCGAGCAGGGACCAGCCCTTCTATCACCTGCTCGCTGAAAATGACGAAAGCGAATATGTCGCCTACGTCTCCGAGCAGAACCTGATGAACGACGAAAGCGGCATGCCGCTTCGCAACCCACAGATCTACCAGATTTTCGATCAGGCCCCGTCAGGGCAGTTCAAACCCAAGATGAGCTTCGCCCACTAACTCAGTCGTGCCGATCGTTGAATCAAGGCCTCGCTTCTCCCGGCGAGGCCTTTTCTTTGCGCAACAAAAAACCCGGCGCAAAGCCGGGTTTCTGTTTAGTGATGGCGGCAGGATTACTGCGCCTTGGCTGCCTTCTGGGCGTCTTCCAGTTTCTTGCGGGCTTCCTCGGCCTTCTTCTGCATGCTGTCCTGCAGGCTGCGCTGGCTTTCGGCAAGCTTGGATTCGGAAACTGGTTCGCCGTCATACGCGCCAGTGAAGCCTTCAAGCGAAATCTTGATCGGGTTCGGAGCGCGGCGGAAGTTGATCGAGGTGAAGATCACGTCGCTGCCCTTCTTGAGGCTGGCGATCATCGCGTCGGTCAGCGGAATTTCGGCGGTGCACTTGTCTGGCAGGCAGACAGCGTAGTCGAGCTTCTGGCCCTTGCCGCCGTCGATCTGCATGATGACGCCGGGAGGAACGAGGCGTGCCGTGGGAACCGAGACCTGCAGGAGCTTGCGGTTGATCTTGCCGGAAACCGAGATCAGGCCGACGGCCGTAACGAGCTGGCCGCCATTGGCGAGGATCAGGTTCTGGACAACACAGATGTCGTTGTCTTCCTGCTTGCTGCAGGTCTTGTACCAGCCGAGCTTCGGCGCTCCTGCGGCCTGTGCCGGGGCATCGGCCGGAGCCTGCGCCGCCGCATCCTGTGCGAAGGAGGAGACCGGAGCCGAAGCGCCGAACACCACCGCCAGAACGGACAGTGCTGCCCGCATTTTCTTTTCAGACTTGAACATCATAACGAATTCCGTCTCCTGATATCCGTTCGGGGCAGCGTCTTGCCGCCCCAACCATCGGGTCGTTCGGCACTCCACCTCTTAAAAAAATAAGGCAAATGCATGACCCCGAAACTTCGGGTTCACCTGTTACATCGCAGCGTTCAAGATATCCAGCATTTCTTTGGCAATTTGAGGTGCATTTCGTCGCGATGCCAAAGAAATCGCCGCTCCGTGTTGGAATCGGTCGACCCCATGATAATCTCCGCGGTGAATCATGCCCGTTTTCACGGATCAAGGATTGCCGAATGCTCCGGATCGTCGTCCCCCTCGTCCTCTCGCTGCTGTGCGGCACCGTCGCCGCCGAGCCGCTGCATGGCATCGCGATGCATGGCGAGCCGGCTTTGCCGGCCGATTACAAACACTTCCCTTACGTCAATCCCGACGTGAAAAAGGGCGGCAAGATCACCTATGGCGTGGTCGGCACCTTCGACAGCCTCAATCCGTTCATCCTGAAGAGCATGCGCACGACGGCGCGCGGCATGTGGGATCCGGACTACGGCAATCTCGTCTACGAATCGCTGATGCAGCGCTCCAGGGACGAGCCCTTCACGCTCTACGGCCTGCTCGCCGAAACGGTCGAATGGGACGACGACCGGAGCTTCATTCAATTCGACCTCAATCCGAAGGCGAAATGGGCCGATGGCCAGCCGGTGACGCCCGAGGATGTGATGTTCACCTTCGAGCTGATGCGCGACAAGGGCCGCGTGCCCTTCGCCAACCGCCTCAACGTCGTCGCCAAGATGGAAAAGGTCGGCGAGCGCAGTGTGCGTTTCACCTTCAACGACAAGGCCGACCGGGAGACGCCATTGATCTTCGGTCTCTTCCCGGTGCTGCCGAAACATGCGATCGACCCCGAAACCTTCGACCGTTCGTCGCTGACGCCGCCGGTCGGCTCCGGTCCCTACAAGGTGAAGACGGTGAAGCCCGGCGAGAGCATCACCTATGAGCGCGATCCGAACTACTGGGGCAAGGACATTCCCGCCAAGGTCGGCACCGACAATTACGACCAGATCACCGTCCAGTATTTCCTGCAGGATACGACGCTGTTCGAGGCCTTCAAGAAGGGCGATGTCGACATCTATCCCGACGGCAATCCCGGTCATTGGGCCAATGCCTATAATTTCCCCGCCGTCACCTCGGGGGCTGTGGTCAAGGACGTGTTCACGCCGAAACTGCCGAGCGGCATGCTCGGCTTCGTGTTCAACACGCGCCGACCGATCTTTGCCGATCCCAAGGTGCGCGAAGGCCTGTCGCTGGTGTTCGATTTCGAATGGGCCAACAAGAACCTCTATTCCGGCGCCTACAAACGCACCCAGAGCTTCTGGCAGAATTCCGAGCTGTCAAGTTTCGGGGTTCCCGCCAATGCGGCCGAGCTTGCCCTGCTCGGGCCGATCAAGGACAAAATTGCGCCGGAGATTCTCGACGGCACCTACAAGCTGCCGGTCACCGACGGCTCCGGCCGCGACCGTAATGTGCTGAAACAGGCCGTCGAGCAACTGAAACAGGGCGGCTACACGATCCAGGGCGGCAAGATGCTCGATGCCTCCGGCCGCCAGCTCGCCTTCGAGATCATGACGCAGAATGCTGACCAGGAGAAGCTCGCTGTCGCCTATCAGCGTTCGCTGCAGACGATCGGCATCGCCGCTTCGATTCGCACGGTCGACGATTCGCAGTATCAGAGCCGGACGAACAGCTTCGACTTCGATATGATCATGAAGTCCTACACGTCCTCGCTATCGCCTGGAAACGAACAGCTCGGCCGCTGGTCTTCGGCCGCGAAGACCCGCGAGGGCAGCGACAGCTTCGCCGGCGCTGCGGATCCCGATCTCGATGCGTTGATCGATCACCTGCTCCGGGCGCGCTCGGCCGAGGATTTCACCGCGGCGGTGCGCTCCTACGACCGGCTGCTGCTGTCCAGCCATTACGTGCTGCCGCTCTATCATATGGGGCAGCAATGGGTGGCGCGCAGCAAACGCATCGGCCATCCCGATACGGTGCCGCTCTACGGCTACCAACTGCCGCTCTGGTGGGATACGAGCGCCCAATAAGAAGCAGCCGGACCGCTCCGGCTTGAATGTCTCCCTTGGGAGATGCACAGAATAAGGAAAATCATCATGGAGCGTATCACCATCGACGTCGTCTCGGATGTCGTCTGCCCCTGGTGCTATCTCGGCAAGGCGCGGCTGGAGCTCGCCATCGCCGAGGTGCAAGACCAAATCGGCGTCGACATCAACTGGCGGCCGTACCGGCTCAATCCCGACTATCCCAAGGAAGGCGTCGACCAGAAGAAGGCGCTGGCTGAGAAGCTCGGCGGCGAGGAGCGCGTGGCGCAGGCGCACAAGATGCTTTCCGATTACGGCCGCGAAGTCGGCATTGCCTTCGATTTCGAGGCGATCAAGATCGGCCCGAACACGCTCGATGCGCATCGGCTGATCCACTGGGCGATGATCGAAGGCCGCGAGAAGCAGGACAAGGTCGTTGCCGCACTGTTCAAGGCGAATTTCGAGGAAGGCCGCAATGTCGGCGACCATGCGGTGCTGCTCGATATCGCCGAAAAGGCCGGCCTCAACCGTTCGGTCATCGCCTCGCTGCTTGCTTCCGAGGCCGATCGCGATCTGATCGTCGCCGAGATCAAGGCAGCGCAGGAGATGGGCGTCAACGGCGTGCCATTCTTCATCTTCGACCAGCAATATGCCGTCAGCGGTGCACAGACGCCTGACGTCCTGGCGAACGCGTTGCGCGATATCGCCAAGGCGAAAGCCGAGGCACGATCAGGCCTCAACTGACGTCGACGGCCATGCGGATCGAGATCGAACAGCCGCGACAAAGCTGGGTCGAAGATTTCGCGATATTCAAGCGCGCCATTATGCAAGCGGCGCCTGCCGGAGCCTATCTGCCCCACATTGGCTCGACCGCTGTTCCCGGTCTGCCCGCCAAGGATATCATTGATATTCAGCTGACGGCCGACGATCTGGCCGAGATCGATAACGGCGCATTCGAACGCGCCGGTTTCGAGCGCAGGCCCATTGTGACCACTAGGACACCCGCTTTTCCTGCATTTGACGGACGATACGTCCCCGCCCGCCATTGCGTCGCTTGCTACCTCTAAACCACCGAAAAGCACCGCATTCGGCCCCGACGACCATCAAATGCACGAAAACTTAACCTCTGGTAGATACCACTTAGGGATGCATTAGGAGATGATCCCTTGTCCGAAACATCCAGAGCGCGAGGCTTTTTAATAGGTCTTACCGGATGTGCCTACGCCATCGTCCCAATACTCGCCTGGATTGTTGGTCTATCGGTGGATCTAAGAGGCTTCACCCAGTTAGTCGCGGCCGCGCTGGTTTTCCTCCTGGTCCTCGGGCCTCTTTGCCATTGGCGCAGAATCCCGTCGCTGAAATGCATCGTTGAATGCACAGGCATGGGTCTATTGTTAACGGCGCCACTTGTGGTGTCCACCTACGTTGCTTTTGCCCTGAATCTGCCTCTGCAGGATCAACAGCTTCTCCAATTGGATCGCCGTCTCGGCATCGACTGGTTGAGCTTGATTGCTTTTTTTGACACAAATCCCCTGCTCGCGAAGTCACTGACGCTTGCTTATCAAACATTTCACCATCAGCTTTTATTTCTTCCAATGGTGCTAAGCCTGTATGGTCAACGCGCTCGCGCATATCAGGTCGTCGGGACATACGGCTTTATTTGCGTCATCGCGAGTATCATCACCATTTGGTATCCTGCGCTCGGAACCTATACTGATTTTGCCGTCAATCCCCATGATCTCAAAAACATCAATGGCATGCTTGGCGTGGAATACGTCCCGCAAATCCTAGCTGTCAGGGATGACCCACACTTTATCCTGCAATTACAGCATGCAAGCGGCATCATCTCGTTCCCGTCGGTCCACGCGGCGGTGGCTGTATTGTGCAGTTGGGGCGCGTGGACAATAAGATGGATTCGATTTCCGATGATCTTCTTAAACACGCTGATGCTGCTGTCCGCCATCACCGAAGGCGGCCACTATGTCGTCGATTTGGTTGCAGGAATTGGCGTTGCGGCCTTCAGCATAGCCTTGGTGTTATATGTTTCCCGTAGCGGCAGCGTTCAATTTTATCACGATCAATTCCAAGGAAAACGCATAGTGGATTTTGTGCCTTAGCATCGGGCTATTAACCGTACACAAATCCCGCTCTCTTTAGGAAGTTTGGACTTCGATGGTTTCATCCCAGAATGATGACTAGTCCCTTAGCTCGAAGCGGGTGCCGTCATTCAGCTGGCGCATAATCAGGGGACGATTCGATGAGCAGCGCATTCCAACTTCGCTATAGAGCGAAGTTGCAGGAATGCCTGCCTAGCGCCTGCCTCAGCCCAGAACCGGAACGCAGCGCACCTCGGTCTTCACCGAATTAGCGATGAAACATTCGCCGTGGGCGCGATGGTGCAGACTTTCCAACTCGCTGAGCGAGGGCTGCTTTTCGCCGCTGAAGACGACATGCGGACGGAGGGTCACGACGGTCATGGCAAGACGGCCTTCGGCATTTTTCTCCATGATGCCCTCGGCAGCATCGGTATAGCTGTCGACGCAAAAGCGCTGTTTGGCGGCGATCGACAGGAACCAGAGCATGTGGCAGCTGGAGAGCGAGGCGACGAAAGCCTCCTCCGGATCGACGGCATCCTCGGCCGAATAGGGCAGCGGAACGACATGCGAGGACGAGGATGCCTTCACCTCGATACCGCCGTCGAAGGTCCAGCGGTGGGCACGGCTGTAGCGGTTATCGGTGAAGGCTTCGCCGTTCCGCTGCCAGGCGATCGTTGCGCCGTATGTTCCCATCTCTATCTCCTTTTTCCATGCAATTCCCCGGCAAAATCGCTTCGCGCTTTACCCAGCAAAACCGCGGGACAGTTTTGCTGGAATTGCTCTATTTCGCCAGTTCCGCCAGTTGCGTCATGATAACAGCTGCGCCCTGCAGGCGTTTTTCCGGCGTCGGCAGGTCGCGGGTCAAGAACAGGCTGTGATCGGGGCGGATCTTCGCCATCGTGCCCTGCTTGCCGATATAACCGACGAGGTTTGCCGGGTTGGGGAATTCCTTGTTGCGGAACTGCACGACGACGCCCTTCGGGCCGGCATCGAGCTTTTCGACATTGGCGGTGCGGCAGAGCGATTTGATGTAGACGATCTTCAGCAGATGCTGGACTTCGATCGGCATCGGGCCGAATCGGTCGATCATCTCGGCGCCGAAGCCATCGATCTCCTTGAGCTCGGTGATTTCGCCGAGACGGCGATAGAGCGCCATGCGCAGGTGCAGGTCGGGCACGTAGCCTTCCGGGATCATTACCGTCGTGCCGACCGAGATCTGCGGCGACCAGCCGGTGTCGTGGATCTCGTCGACCCCCTTGACCTCGGCAACCGCCTCTTCCAGCATCTGCTGGTAGAGCTCGAAACCGACCTCCTTGATATGGCCGGACTGCTCCTCGCCGAGCAGGTTGCCGGCGCCGCGGATATCGAGGTCGTGGCTCGCCAGTTGGAAACCGGCGCCGAGCGTATCTAGCGACTGCAGCACCTTGAGGCGCCGTTCGGCGGTGGCCGTCAGCACCTTGTTGACCGGCAGGGTGAAGAGCGCGAAGGCGCGCACCTTCGAGCGGCCGACGCGGCCGCGCAGCTGATAGAGCTGGGCAAGGCCGAACATGTCGGCGCGGTGGACGATCAGCGTATTGGCCGTGGGGACATCGAGACCGGATTCGACGATGGTGGTGGACAACAGCACGTCGTAGCGGCCTTCATAAAAGGCGTTCATGATGTCTTCGAGTTCGCCGGCCGGCATCTGGCCATGGGCGATGGCGACCTTCAGCTCCGGCACATCCGATTGCAGGAAGGCATGCACGTCCTCGAGGTCGGCAAGCCTCGGGCAGACATAAAAGCTTTGGCCGCCGCGATAATGCTCGCGCATCAGCGTCTCGCGGATGACCAGGCTGTCGAAGGGCGAGATGAAGGTGCGCACCGCCATGCGGTCGACCGGCGGCGTGGTGATCAGCGACAGTTCGCGCACGCCGGTCATGGCAAGCTGCAGCGTGCGCGGGATCGGCGTTGCCGACAGCGTCAGCACATGCACGTCGCTCTTCAGCTCCTTCAGTCGCTCCTTGTGCTTGACGCCGAAATGCTGCTCCTCGTCGATGACGAGGAGGCCGAGATTGGCGAATTTGATGCCGGCGCCGAGCAGCGCATGGGTGCCGACGACGATATCGGTCTTCCCCTCAGCCACCTCCTTCTTCGTCAACGCCAGCTCCTTGGCGCCGACGAGGCGCGAGGCCTGCTGGATGCGCACCGGCAGACCGCGGAAACGCTCGGAAAAGGTCTTGAAATGCTGGCGGGAAAGCAGCGTCGTCGGCACGACGACGGCGACCTGGGCGCCGTTCATCGCCGCGACGAAGGCGGCGCGCAGCGCCACTTCGGTCTTGCCGAAACCGACGTCGCCGCAGACCAGACGGTCCATCGGCCGGCCGGCGCCGAGATCGGAGCGCACCGCCTCGATGGCGTTATCCTGGTCCTCGGTCTCGTCATAGGGGAAGCGGGCGGCGAATTCGTCGTAAAGGCCTTCAGGCGTCGTCAGCATCGGCGCATGGCGCGTCAGGCGCTCGGCGGCGATGCGGATCAGCGCATCGGCCATGTCGAGCAGGCGCTTCTTGAGCTTGGCCTTGCGCATCTGCCAGGCGCCGCCGCCGAGCTTGTCGAGCTGGGCTTCGGTGCCCTCGCCGCCATAGCGCGAGAGAAGATCGATGTTTTCGACCGGCAGGAAAAGCTTGGCCTCGTCGGCATATTGCAGTTCGAGACAGGCATGCGGAGCACCAGCAGCCTCGATCGTCCTCAGCCCTATAAAGCGGCCGATGCCGTGTTCGGCGTGGACGACGATCGAGCCTTCGTCGAGGCCCGCGACTTCCGAGATGAAATCGGCTGCGCGCTTGCGGCGTTTGGAGCGGCGCACCATCCGGTCGCCGAGGATGTCCTGCTCGCCGATGACGACGAGGTCGCCGGCCTCGAAGCCGGCTTCGAGACTGAGCACGGCAGCAGCAGCCTCGCCTTTCGCCAGAGACCCGACATCCTTCAGCGCCTCGATCGGCTTGACCTTCTCCAGGCCGTGCTCGTTCAGCACCTGCAGCAGGCGCTCCAGCGAACCTTCGGTCCAGGCGGTGACCAGCACTTTGGCGCCGGCAGCGCGGCGGTCGGCAATATGCTTGACGACGACGTCGAAGATGTTGATGCGTTCGGCATCGCCGCCGCCTTCGGCGTTCGAACGCGCCCAGCGCTGGCCCTGGCGGGCGTCGACATTGACGACCCGCCGCGCCTCACCCTCATGCTCGTTGAAGGGGCTGATACGGATCGCGCCAAGCGCGTCGAGGGTTTTGACGAAAAGCTTGCTGTCGAGATAGAGCTGGCCTGGCGTCACCGGTTTGTAGGGCGTGCCCTGCGTCATCTGGCCCTTGGTCGGCTGGCCGGAATTCAGGCGGGCGTCGTAATAATCGAAAACGAGCTTGGAGCGCTCTTCTGCTGCCTCACGCACCGTATGGTCGATGACGATACGGAAACCGCTGAGATAATCGAAGACGGTATCGAGGTTCTCGTAGAAAAGCGGCAGCCAATGCTCCATGCCGGGGTAACGGCGGCCTTCGGAGACGGCGAGATAAAGCGCGTCGTCGCGTGTGGTCGCGCCGAAAGCGGAGAGGTAATTCTTGCGGAAGCGGCTGATCGTATCCGGCGTCAGCGTCACTTCGCTCATCGGGTTGAGATCGAGGGATCGCACCTGCCCTGTCGTGCGCTGGCTGGCCGGATCGAAGCTGCGGATGCTTTCCAGCGTGTCGCCGAAGAAATCGAGGCGGACCGGCTCTTCCGAACCCGGCACGAAGACGTCGAGAATGCCGCCGCGCACGGCATATTCGCCGACCTCGCGAACGGTCGCGACGCGCTCGAAGCCGTTGCGCTCCAGGCGACCGGCGAGATCGTCCATGCGCAGCTGATTGCCGGGGCGGGCCGAAAAGGTCAGGCTTTCGATGACATCCTGCGGCGCCACCTTCTGCAGCATGGCATTGGCAGTGACGAGCACGATCGCCGCGTGCGGCTTCTTGCGATGGGCGATAAGGCCGCCGAGTGCGGCAAGCCGGCGGGCCGAGGTGTCGGCACTCGGCGAGACGCGGTCATAGGGCAGACAGTCCCAGGCCGGCAGGGTGAGAACCGGAATGTCGGGGGCGACAAAGCCCAGCATCTGTTCGAGATCGGCCATGCGGTGGCCGTCGGACATGACATAGGCGACCGGCTCTCCCGTTCGGGCGAGCTCGGCGAGCAGCAGCGTCTCCAGACCTGCCGGCACATTGCCGATCGTCAGCGGCTCGGCAATGGCCGCAAGCTTCTTCGCATCGAAACCAGGGATCATTCCGGCGTCCTGAGGGGCTTGTCGAAATCGGGCTTGTAGGCGGCGATGCGGGCAAACATCGGTGTCTGGAAACGCTCAGGCACCGGCCATGTTCCCATGATCCAGCGGACGAGATCATTGTCCTCTTCCGCCATGATCGTCTCGAACTCGTCGAGTTCGGCTTCCGACAGATTCGCGACCTCGGCTTCGGCGAACTGGCCGAAGACCAGATCCATCTCGCGGATGCCGCGATGCCAGCAGCGGAAAAGGATTCTGCGGCGGCGCGGGTCGAGACCGGCACTCGTGAGCGTGACACCTGTCATGGCATTACCTTCCTGTTGATGCGCCTCTATAGACCCTGGAAAGCGGCTTGTCAGCCTTGCCAAGGCCGCATTGTTCATCGCATTTTGGCCGCATGCGCCCCGCCATTCTCGATCCTCTGTTTTCCCCCATTTCGGGCCTTCCGGGCGTCGGCCCGAAGATCGCCGACCTGTTGGTCAAGCTGCTCGGGCGCGAGACGCTGGAGGATTGCCGGGTCATCGACCTGCTCTTCCACGCGCCTTTCTCGCTGATCGACAGACGCAATCAGCCGGGGATCGCGCGCGCGCCGCAGGGCGCAATCGTGACGATCACGGCGCGCGTCGACCGCCACCAGGTGCCGCCGCGCGGCAAAAGCAACATTCCCTATCGCGTCTTCCTGCATGACGAGACCGGCGAGCTGACGCTGGTCTTCTTCCGCGGACAGGCGGCGTGGTTGGAAAAGCAGCTGCCGATCGACGCAGAAGTGACGGTTAGCGGCAAGATCGACTGGTTCAACGGCCGCGCCTCGATGGTGCATCCCGATTATATCGTCAGAGCGGACGAGACGGAGAGCCTGCCGCTGGTCGAGCCGATCTATCCGCTGACGGCGGGGCTCTCGCCGAAGACGCTGCGCAAGATCATCGACGCCGGCCTGCCGCGCTTTCCCGAGCTGCCGGAATGGATCGACCTGGCGTTGACTGAGAAACAGGGCCTGCCGTCGATCCGCGACAGTTTCCACATGCTGCACGAGCCGCGCGACCCTACCGATATCGACCCGCAGGCTCCTGCCCGGCGGCGGCTTGCCTATGACGAGTTCCTCGCCGGACAGCTGTCACTCAGCCTGGTGCGGCAGAGGCTGCGCAAGGTAGCGGGCCAGCCGGTGCATGCGACCGGCACCATCAGCGGCAAGATCCTGAAGACCTTGCCCTTCTCGCTCACATCAAGCCAGAACGAGGCGATCGCCGAGGTTTTGAAGGATATGGCCGGCAACGAGCGCATGCTGCGGCTGCTGCAGGGCGATGTCGGTTCCGGCAAGACGCTGGTGGCGCTGATGGCTATGGCGGCGGTGATCGAGAGCGGCGGCCAGGCCGTGCTGATGGCGCCGACCGAAATCCTAGCGCGGCAGCACCACGCGACGATCTCGAAATTCGCGGCCGCCGCCGGACTCAGCATCGAGGTGCTGACCGGGCGCACCAAGGGACGCGAGCGGGAGGAAATCCTGGAGCGCATCGCCTCGGGTGCTGCCCAGATCATCATCGGCACGCATGCGCTGTTCCAGGACAGCGTCGCCTACGCCAATCTGATGCTTGCCGTCGTCGACGAGCAGCACCGTTTCGGCGTGCATCAGCGCCTGCGGCTGACCGCCAAGGGCCTCTCGCCGCATATGCTTGTCATGACGGCGACGCCGATCCCGCGCACGCTGGTTCTCGCCGCCTTCGGCGATATGGACGTCTCCAAACTCACCGAAAAACCGGCCGGCCGCAAACCGATCCAGACGATCACCGTGCCGATGGAACGGACCGGCGAAATCGTCGGCCGACTGCAAAGCGCGATTGCCGAGGGCAAGAAGGCCTACTGGATCTGCCCGCTGGTCGAGGAGTCCGAGGAGCTCGACCTGATGTCGGCCGAGGAACGGCACGCGACGCTGGTCTCGGCACTCGGCCCGGATGTCGGCCTCATCCATGGCCGCATGAGCGGACCGGAGAAGGACGCGGCGATGATGGCGTTCAAGAACGGCGAGACCCGGCTGCTCGTCGCCACCACCGTCGTCGAGGTCGGTGTCGACGTGCCGGATGCGACGATCATGGTGATCGAACATGCCGAACGCTTCGGCCTGGCGCAATTGCATCAGCTGCGCGGCCGCGTCGGGCGCGGCGACGAGGCCTCGACCTGCATCCTGCTCTACAAGGGACCACTCGGCGAGACCGGCCATGCCAGGCTTTCGATCATGCGGGAGACGGAAGACGGTTTCCGCATCGCCGAGGAGGACCTGAAGCTGCGCGGTGAAGGCGAATTGCTCGGCACGAGGCAATCGGGCACGCCGGGTTTCCGCATCGCCAGTCTCGAGGCGCATGCCGACCTGTTGGAGATCGCCCGCAAGGATGCCGCCTACCTCATCGAGCGCGATCCGGAGCTGACCACCGAGAGAGGAACGGCGATCCGCACCCTGCTCTATCTTTTCCGCCGCGACGAGGCGATCCGTTTTCTCAGGGCTGGATAAAGCGCGCTGCGGAGCGCTTTAAGTCTCTGTTCTATGCATGTCGTTAACCCAAAACCGCTGAATACTTTTGGGCGACATGCATCAATCCGCTTTGGAAACCGCAACCGGCTTCGGCCGCGGCAAATGCTTCTGCTTGGGATCGGCCGGCTTGTGTTCGGGCGCCACAAGCCCGCCTGAAATCAGGAACTTGGCGGCGTCTTCCGGCGACATATCGAGCATGACGATCTTCTCGCGCGGCACGAAGATGAGGAAGCCGGCTGTCGGCACCGGCGTCGGCGGCAGGAAGACGGCGACCATGTCCTGGCCCATGGCATTGAACTTCGAAGCGATTTCGCCCTTGGCGTCGGTGGCGATGAAGATCAGTGCCCAGAGGCCGGGACCCGGATATTCGATGAGGCCGACCTTCTTGAAGGAGTTCGCCTGTTCCTTCAGCACTGTTTCGAAAATCTGCTTCACGCTTCTGTAGATCGTGCGCACCAGCGGCATGCGTTGAACGATCGATTCGCCGAACCGGACGATGCTCTGGCCGATGAGGTTCTTGCCGAGGAAGCCGACGACGGTGATCAGGATAACGGCGGTCAGCAGACCGAAACCGGGAATGGCGAAATTGAGATAGCTTTCCGGATTCCAGCGCGCCGGAATATAGGGCCGGACCCAGCTGTCCGACCAATGGATGAAGGTCCAGGTCAGCCAGATGGTGATCGCGATCGGCGCGCAGATGATCAGCCCTGCGAGAAAATTATTCCTCAGCCGGGTCGCGACCGGCATTCTGGGGGTGTTGTCGGTCATCGTTTCCTGATGATCTCCATCTCAGTCGTGGACAGGCCGGTACGCCGGCCCTTCCCCCTTGTCCGTAGACCAAAACTGCCAGAATTCGGGGCGCCGCACAATATGTTTCGGCGCGACGGTCCCGGCCCTACAGGCTTATTCCACGGTCACGGATTTCGCCAGGTTGCGCGGCTGGTCGACATCGGTGCCCATGAAGACGGCAGTGTGATAGGCGAGCAACTGGATCGGCAGCGAGAAGATCATCGGCGCGATAATTTCGTCGACCACAGGCAGGGTGATCGTCGCCATGGTCGGCAGTTTCGAGGCGGCCGCGCCGGCCTCGTCGGTGATGAAGATGATGCGGCCGCCGCGGGCTGCGACCTCCTGCATGTTCGAGACGGTCTTTTCGAAGAAGCGGTCGTAAGGAGCGATGACGATGACAGGCATGTTCTCGTCGATCAGCGCGATCGGGCCGTGCTTCAATTCGCCGGCGGCATAACCTTCGGCATGGATATAGGAGATTTCCTTGAGCTTCAGCGCGCCTTCCATGGCGAGCGGGAAGCTGGTGCCGCGGCCGAGATAGAGCACGTCCTTGCACTTCGACAGCTCGCGCGACAGGCTTTCCATCTGCGGCTGGATAAGGTTTAGCACCCGGCTCATGATGCGCGGCATTTCGGCGAGATGGCGCACCAGCGCCCTCTCCTCGTCGGCACTCACCGTGCCGCGCGCCTTGCCGGCGCCGATCGCCAGCGCTGCCAGCACGGCAAGCTGGCAGGTGAAGGCCTTGGTCGAGGCAACGCCGATCTCGGGGCCGGCCATGATCGGGAAGACGGCGTCGGATTCGCGCGCGATCGTCGATTCGCGGACATTGACGACCGCGCCGATCTTCAACCCGTTATCGCGGCAATAGCGCAGCGATGCTAGCGTATCGGCGGTCTCACCGGACTGCGAAATGAACAGCGCTGCCTGCGACGGCGAAAGCGGCATTTCGCGGTAGCGAAACTCGGAGGCGACGTCGATCTCAACAGGCAGGCGGGCATAACGCTCGAACCAGTATTTGCCGACGAGGCCTGCGAGATAGGCGGTGCCGCAGGCCGAGATCGCAAGTCCGGTTGACGCCTTGAAGTCGATCGCGGCGGCATTGGCGCCGATTGTGTTCTCGGCGAAATCGACATAGTGGCTGAGCGCGTGGGAGATGACCTCCGGCTGCTCGTAGATTTCCTTTTCCATGAAATGGCGGTGGTTGCCCTTGTCGACGACATAGGCGGTCGCCTGCGAGATCTGGCGGGCGCGCTTGACCGGCTTGCCGGCGAAATCGAGCACCGCGACACCGTCGCGGGTGAGAACGGCGAAATCGCCGTCGACGAGATAGGTGATCTCGTTGGTGAAGGGCGAGAGCGCAATCGCGTCCGAGCCGAGGAACATCTCGCCGCGGCCATAGCCGACGGCAAGCGGCGGTCCGGAACGGGCAGCCATGATCGTGCCGGGATGGGCCTTGAGCATAACAGCCAGCGCATAGGCTCCGGTCACCCGGTTCAGCATCTTCAGCATGGCGTCGCGCGGATCGAGGCCCTCACGCAGGTATTTCGCCAGCAGATGGGCGACCACCTCGGTGTCGGTCTGGGTCTGGAAGACCGAACCCTCCTCGGTCAGTTCGTCGCGAAGCTCGGAGAAATTCTCGATGATGCCGTTATGGACGACGGCGACACCTTCGACGAAATGCGGATGGGCATTGGTCTCGTTGGGAACGCCGTGGGTCGCCCAGCGCGTGTGGGCGATGCCGACGATGCCGGGCAGCGGTTCGCTGTCGAGGCGCTTTTCCAGATTGAACAGCTTGCCCTCGGCGCGGCGGCGATCCATCACGCCGTCATGAATGGTGGCGACACCGGCGGAATCGTAACCACGATATTCGAGACGCTTCAGCGCATCGACCAGGCGCCCGGCAACAGGCGCAGTTCCGACGATCCCCACAATGCCGCACATATAGTATCCCCATGAAGGCTTCGATGACGAGGCCAGTCCTAACGATTCCTGCTTATTTCTCAATCACCTCGGCGGTCACTTTGAATTTCCGCCGGTTACGCAAGGCCGGTCAGGCTTTCGCCTTCTTCGCCGCCTTGATGGCGAGCGCGCGTTCGCGCAGCAGCGTCGCGCGGCCGGGCTTGATCTCTTGCCGGGCGCGGCCGAGCGCCAGCGCGTCGGCCGGCACATTGACGGTGATGACACTGCCGGAGCCGATATAGGCGCCGTCGCCGATCGTCACCGGCGCGACCAGCGAGGAATTGGAACCGATGAAGGCGTTTTCGCCGATCACCGTCTCGCTCTTGTTGACGCCGTCATAGTTGCAGGTGATCGTGCCGGCGCCAATATTGCTGCCGGCGCCGATGACGGCATCGCCGATGTAAGTCAGGTGGTTGACCTTGGCGCCCTCGCCCAGCCGGCCGTTCTTGACCTCGCAGAAATTGCCGACCTTCGCGCCGTTGGCGAGATCGGCACCCGGCCGCAGCCGGGCGAAGGGGCCGACGGTCGCACCCTGGCTGACATGGGCGCCTTCGATATGCGAGAAAGCATGAATGACGGCGCCGCTGTCGATCACCGCGCCGGGACCGAAGACGACGTTCGGCTCGATCAGCGCATCCTGGCCGATGACGGTATCATAGGACAGAAAAACCGTTTCCGGCGCGATCATGGTGACGCCGGCCAGCATCATCTCGTGGCGGCGGCGCTCCTGCCAGAAACGCTCGATGACGGCGAGCTCGGCACGGGTGTTGCAGCCCGTCATCTCGATCTCGGGAGCGTCGACCGCGGTGACGCGTCCGCCGAGCGAACGGGCGATCTCGACGAGATCGGTCAGATAGAATTCACCCTTGGCATTGGCATTGCCGATGCGCGAGAGAAGATCGAGCGCCTTTCTGCCGTTGATCGCCATCAGCCCGCTGTTGCACCAGGTGACGGTGCGCTCGGCATCGGTCGCGTCCTTCTCCTCGCGGATGGCGATGAGTTCGCCGTCCTTGACGAGCAGGCGGCCGTAGCCGGTCGGGCGGTCGGTGTGGAAGCCGATGACGACGACATCGCTGCCATCGGCAAGGCCCTGGCGGGCGGCTTTGAGCGGCCCGTCGGTCTGGAGCGGCACGTCGCCATAGGTGACGAGGATATCGTCGTAACCCTTGGCGATCGCTTCGCGCGCCGCCAGCACCGCGTGGCCGGTGCCGAGGCGTTCCTTCTGCAGATAGGATTCGATGCCGACGCCGTCGATGCTTGCGGCCTTCGCCACGTCCTCGGCGTCACGGCCGACGACAAGGGCGACGGACGAGATGCCGGCGGAGGCGACCGCCTCGACCACATGGGCGATCATCGGCCGTCCGGCGACCGGATGCAGCACCTTCGATTTCGAGGATTTCATCCGCGTGCTGTCACCGGCGGCAAGGATGACGGCAAGACAAGTGCGTTCCATGATTTGCTCCGCGAATCCGCGCCATGAGGCGGCTTTATCGCCTCATACTGCAAAATTCCCTAAATCGGAATCGATTTAAGGATAAATTATGCAGCCATTCAAAGTGCTGCAGCGTCCTTTGCGGCTCTCGAAAAGACGCGCGGCGCTATAGATAAGCAAAGCCTTCACAAAGGTGAAATTGCGGCCGAAATCGGCCCTGTGACGGCGTCGGAACCGCGGGCCACGAAGGCTTCGTGCACATGAACGCGGCCATCCAAGATGACGTCCTCCATCGCGCGGCGCGCGGCGGCGTTATCGCCGGAAACGATCGCATCGACGATGCGCATATGGGTGTCGGCGATATTGGCGAAGCCGTTTTCGGTTGGCGGCGTGCTTATGCGGAACATGCCGACGAGAGCCGCTTCGATGAGGCTGCCGAGCGTCCGCATGAAGGGATTGTGCGAGGCTTCGGCGATCGCCAGGTGAAAACGAAGGTCGGCGAGTGCGAGGCTGTCGGCTGTATGACCGGCCGCGGCCATCTCGAGCGCCAGCCCGCGCAGCATCTCGATATCCTCGGCATTCGCCCGCTCGGCGACGAGACCGGCGGCGAAGGGTTCGAAGGCGAGGCGAATATCGTAGAGCTGCAGCAGAAACTCCTCCGTCACGCCGTTGTCGAAGTGCCAGGCGATGATCTCGCTGTCGAACATGTTCCAGAGGTTCTTCTCGGTCACACGCGTGCCGACCCGCGCCTTGGCGACGACCATGCCCTTGGCGGCAAGCGTCTTCATCGTCTCACGCAAGACGGTGCGGGACACTTTGAAACGCTGCGCCAGTTCCGTATCGCCAGGCAGGATCGAGCCAACGGGATAGGTGCCGGCGACGATCGCCTTGCCAAGTTCGTCGACGACCTGGGCGTGGCTCGTCCGGGTTCTGCGCCCCGTCTTGCGTGTCTCGTCCAATTTGTAGCGCAAGCGATCCGTCTCCCCCTCAGGCGTACCTCTTGTTCAGACTGGAAACGAACAGGATGGCTTTCTGCATTAGGATGAATGCAAATAGCAGAAGGCCAATCAGGATCTTGGTCCACCAGCTCGACAGCGTACCGTCGAAGGTGATGTAGGTCTGAATGAGCCCCTGGATCAGGATACCGATCAAGGTTCCCGCCACGAATCCCGCTCCTCCGGTCAGCAGCGTCCCTCCAATGACCACCGCCGCGATGGCATCGAGTTCGACGCCGACTGCTGCAAGAGAATATCCGGCAGAGGTGTACAGCGAAAAAACGATCCCGGATAGGCCTGCAAGAAAGCCCGACAGCGCATAGATCTGGATTGTCGTGCGTCCGACCGGCACGCCCATCAGCCGCGCCGTCTGCGTGCCGCCGCCGAGTGCATAGACGTTGGTGCCGAAGCGGGTGCGCTGGGCGATGAAGATGCCGACCGCAAAGACCAGAAGCATGATGCCGCCGATCAGCGTCAGCCGCCCGCCGCCGGGGAGACGGTAATAGAGGCTCGTCAGCGTCGAATAATATTCGTGATCGATCGGAATGCTGTCGATCGAGAGCACGAAGGCCATGCCGCGTGCCAGGAACATGCCGGCAAGCGTGACGATGAAGGCCGGCATTTCCAGATAGTGGATGATCGCGCCCATGATACCGCCAAAGGCAGTCGTGATGACGAGCACGATCGCAAAGGCGAGCAGCGGATGGATCGCGGTTTTCTGCAGGATCACCGCGAGGAACACGCCGGTAAAGGCAATGACCGAGCCGATCGACAGATCGATGCCGCCCGAAATGATGACGAAGGTCATGCCGACGGCGGCGATGCCGAGAAAGGCGTTGTCGGTCAATAGATTGCCGATGACGCGCGTCGACAGAATGTTCGGATATTGCAGCGCGCATCCAGCATAGGCGAGCACGAAGATGACGATGGTCGCAAGCAGCGGCAGGTATTTGGAGTTCATTTCGGCTGCTCCCTTCCGCCCTGCCGGCGGCTGGCGAAGATGGCGAGCGATTGCACCGCAGGCGACTGGATGACGAGGATGACGATAATGATGACGGCCTTGATGATCAGGTTGAATTCAGGCGGGAAGCCGGCGGACAGGATGCCGGTATTCACCGCCTGGATGATCATCGCGCCGATCAGCGATCCGAGAATGCTGAAGCGACCGCCGAGCAGCGAATTGCCGCCGACGACGACGGCCAGGATCGCGTCGAGTTCCAGCCATAGGCCGGCATTGTTGGCATCCGCGCCCTTGATGTCGGCTGCGACGATGATGCCCGCAATCGAGGCACAGATCCCGCTCAGCATATAGACCGCCATCAGCAGCACCGGCGTTTGAATGCCGGAGAGCGTGCTGGCGCGGCGATTGATGCCAACGGCCTCGATCAGCATGCCGAGCGCCGTGCGGCGGACAAGCAGGATGACGAGCAGGCCGACGAGAAGCCAGATGACGACAGGCATCGGTAGAAGCAGCAGCGAACCGCTGCCGAAGAAGGTCAGCCCGTCATCGTTGAAGGTCAGGATGGCGCCTTCGGTGATCAGCTGGGCGATGCCGCGGCCGGCCACCATTAGCACCAGCGTGGCGATGATCGGCTGGATATTGAGGACTGCCACCAGGAACCCGTTCCAGACGCCGCAGGCAAGCCCAATCGCAAGTGTCAGGATAATGGTGTAGGCAACTGAATTTCCTGAAACAATCGACGATGCGGCGACGGCGCCGCAGATCGCGATGACCGCACCGACGGACAGGTCGATGCCCTTGGTGGCAATGACCAGCGTCATGCCGATCGCCAGCAGCGCCACCGGCGCGCCGCGGTTCAGCACATCGATCAGGCTGCCATAGAGCCGGCCATTCTGAACAACGACATTAAAAAACTGCGGTGACGTGATGAAATTCAACAAAAGAATGACAACGAGCGCAATCAATTGCGGCGCCAGGCGATATGCCAGCGCTTTCACGGAGGACCTCATGCATCCTCCATCTTGTGTTCGGCGGCGGCAATGGCTTCGACGATGCCGGCAGCGGTGATACGCTCGCCTGTCAGTTCAGCGATATGCTGTCTGTCGCGAAGTACGATGACACGTGAACTATAGGCGACAAGCTCTTCAAGTTCCGAGGAAATCACGATCAGCGACATGCCGCCGGCACAGAGCTCTTCGATGAGCCGGATGATCTCGGCATGGGCGCCGACATCGATGCCGCGGGTCGGCTCGTCGAGGATCAGAAACTTGGGATTGGTCGCCAGCCAGCGGGCGAGGATCGCCTTCTGCTGATTGCCGCCGGAGAGCAGCCGGATAGGCTTCTCGCGATCGGTGGTGCGGATATCGAGCGCCTTGATGTAGCGGTCGGCAAGCGTATTCTGTTCGGCGCGCGAGAGCGGCCGCGTCCAGCCGCGGCGAGCCTGCAGCGCAAGTGCGATGTTCTCCCTGATCGACAGGTCGCCGATGATGCCATCGGTTTTGCGGTCCTCGGGGCAGAAGCCGAAACCCTTTGCGATCGCGGCGCGCGGACTCGAAAGCGTGACCGGCTGGCCGTCGATCGTGGCGCTGCCGCTGTCGGCATGCTCGATGCCGAAAAGCAGTTCGGCGGTTTCGGTGCGGCCGGAGCCGAGCAAGCCGGCAACACCGACCACCTCTCCGGCGCGCACCTCAAGGTCGAATGGTTTGACCTTGCCGCGTTTGCCGTAGCCTGCGAAACGATATCGGACCTCGCCTGCCGCGAGGCTGTGTTGCTTGACCGTCTCCTCGACATGCGCCAGTTCGCGACCGAGCATCATGGCGATCAGGCCCTGGCGCGGCAGATCGGCGACCTCGCGGGTGCCGACGAGCTTGCCGTTGCGCAGCACGGTAATGCGGTCGCTGATCGCATAGACCTGCTCGAGAAAATGGGTGATGAAGACGATGCCCAGGCCGCGCTTCTTGAGGTCTTCGATGATGCGGAAGAGCAGCGCCACCTCCTGATTGTCGAGACTTGCAGTGGGCTCATCGAGGATCAGCACCTTGCCTGAAAGATCAACGGCACGGGCGATGGCAACCACCTGCTGGACGGCGACGGAGAAACGGCCAAGTTCGGCGGTGACGTCGATATCGACGCCATAGCCGGCGAGCAGATCGCGTGCCTTGCGGTTCATCGAACGCACGTCGGTCATGCCGAACCGCCTTGGCTGGCGTCCGAGAAAGAGGTTTTCAGCGACGCTCAGATTGGAAAGGAGATTGACCTCCTGATAGACCGTGCCGATACCGAGCTTCTGGGCGGCGAGCGTATTGGCCGGATTGATTTCCTGGCCGTCCAGCGTCAGGCTGCCCTCGTCGCGATGATAGGCGCCGGTGATGCACTTGATCAGCGTCGACTTGCCGGCACCGTTTTCGCCCAGCAATGCGTGCACCTCGCCTCTGCGGAGCGTGAAATCGACCTTATCCAGCGCCACTGCGCCGGGAAAGAATTTCGATATTCCGGAGGCCGCGAGAACGTTCTCGAAATCGTGAATCATAAGGGTCTGTTTTCCTGATATTGACGGCAAAAGCCGCGCCGCGGCCGGACATGACGTCCCAAGGCGGCAAAGGCAGTTCCGCACCGGTCCATGACGGGCCGGTGCGGTTCTACAGCGCCGCCTGTGTCTTTCGAGACGCATAAGGACGCTGTAGCGCTTTGAATTGCTGCATGATTTTATCCCGAAATCGAGTTCCGATTTAAGGAATTATGCAGCGGTGTCACATCAGATCAGTAGCCCTGACCCTTCTTCTCTTCGTAGACCTTCATCGGTTCGTCGGCAGGCGTGTAGAGCTTCGACTCAGTCTGGATCCACTTGGCCGGAGCCTTCTTGTCCTTCAGATAGGCTTCGAGCGCATCGAAGGCCGGACCTGCCATATTCGGTGTCAGCTCGACCGTGGCATTGGCCTCGCCTTCGGACATCGCCTTGAAGATATCGGGCACGGCGTCGATGGAGACGACGAGGATATCCTTGCCGGGCTTCAGGCCGGCTTCCTTGATCGCCTGGATGGCGCCGACGGCCATGTCGTCGTTATGGGCGTAGAGAGCGCAGATATCCTTGCCGCCATTCTCGGCCTTCAGGAAGCTTTCCATGACTTCCTTGCCCTTGGTGCGGGTGAAGTCACCGGTCTGGCTGCGAACGATCTTGAGGTTGTCGTGGCCGGCAAGCGCCTCTTCGAAGCCCTTCTTGCGGGCGATGGCCGGCGACGAGCCGGTGGTGCCCTGAAGTTCGACGACATTGCACTTCTTGTCGCCGACGGTCTTGACCAAGAAGTCGCCTGCGACTTTGCCTTCATGGACCAGGTCTGACGTCACCGCCGTCAGGTAGAGATCGTCGGGAGCCTTGATGGTACGGTCGAGAAGGATGACCGGAATCTTGGCTTCCTTGGCTTCCTTGAGAACGTCGTCCCAGCCGGTTTCGACGACCGGAGCAATGAGAATGGCATCGACGCCCTGAGCAATGAAGGAGCGCAAAGCCTTGATCTGGTTTTCCTGCTTCTGCTGCGCATCGGCAAACTTCAGATCGATGCCGCGCTTCTTGGCCTGCTCCTTGGTCACAGTCGTTTCAGCCGCACGCCAGCCCGATTCCGAGCCGATCTGCGAGAAGCCGACAGTGAGGCCGGCGGCCGAAGCAGAACCGAACATGCAGGCAGCCAGAATCGTGGCACTCAAAAGTGCAGTCTTCAATTTCATGATTTCCTCCCAATGCCGCATCTCGCGGCGCAGGGTCAAAAAATCATATAGTATTACTTTTGTAAATCGGAATCTTGGGATGCATTGCAGCAAAAAAAGAGCGCCCACAGGGGCGCTCTTCGCATCTGCGAGACAGCTTGCGGGATTATTTGCCCGGCAGCTTGTCGTCGACGCCTTCGATGTAGAAGTTCATGCCGAGCAAAGTGCCGTCATCGGCCTTCTCGCCGGCCTTCAGCCAGGGCGTGCCGTCCTGCTTGTTGATCGGCCCGGTAAAGGGATGCAGCTCGCCTGATTTGATCTTGGCTTCGGTTTCCGAGGCGAGTTTCTTCACATCGTCGGGCATGTTGGTATAAGGCGCCATCGTCAAGATGCCGTCCTTCAGGCCGTCCCAGCTCTGCTCGGACTTCCAGGTGCCGTCGAGAAGCGCCTTGACGCGCTTGGAGTAGTAATTGCCCCAGGTGTCGATGATCGCAGTCAGCTGGACATTCGGGCCGGCCTTGATCATGTCGGAAGCTTGGCCGAATGCCTTGACGCCGCGTTGTTCGGCGACCTGCATCGGAGCCGTGGTGTCGGTGTGCTGGGCGAGGATATCGACGCCCTGGTCGATCAGCGCCTTGGCGGCGTCAGCTTCCTTGCCCGGATCGAACCAGGTATTGACCCAGATGACCTTCATCTTGAAGTTCGGGTTGACCGACTTGGCACCGGCTTCGAAGGCATTGATGCCCATCACCACCTCAGGGATCGGGAAGGTGGCGATATAGCCTGCCGTACCGGTTTTCGAGAGCTTGCCGGCGATGATGCCGCTGATATAGCGACCTTCATAGAAGCGCGAATTGTAAGTCGCGACGTTGTCGGCGGCCTTGAAACCGGTCGCATGCTCGAACTTCACCTTCGGGAATTTCTTGGCGACGGCAACGGTGGCGTCCATGTAGCCGAAAGACGTGGTGAAGATCAGCGAGCAGCCGGAGCGGGCCATGCGCTCAATGGCGCGTTCCGCATCCGGGCCTTCCGGGACGCTTTCGAGGTAGGGCGTCTCGATCTTGTCACCGAATTCCTTCTCGACCTGGAGGCGGCCGTTCTCATGGGCCTGCGTCCAGCCGCCGTCGGTGCGGGTGCCGACATAGACGAAGCAGACCTTGGTCTTGTCGGCGGCCTCGGCGGCCGAGCCGATGCTCAGGACGAGGGCAGCGGTTGCTGCGAGAGCAAGTGCTAGTTTTTTCATTTTGATCCCTGTTGGTTGGAAGTTTCGAAACCCGTCTTTTTGTTGTTGCTCACCGGTCGGGCACAAAGGCCTTGCCGAGCGATGCCGGCGTATTGATCAACGTCGTGCGTCGATTATGCGAGATGATGATGAGGACCACAACCGTCGCCGCGTAGGGCAGCATCGATAGGAACTGCGAGGGAATGCCGATACCGAAGGCTTGCGCATGCAACTGAAGGATCGTCACCGCGCCGAAGAGATAACCACCAGCCAGCAGACGCCACGGCCGCCAGGAGGCGAAGACCACCAGCGCGAGTGCGATCCAGCCGCGCCCGCCCGACATGTTCTCGGTCCATTGCGGCGTATAGATCAGCGATAGCTGCGCGCCGGCAAGGCCCGAGCAGGCGCCGCCGAACATCACGGCGAGGTAGCGCATGCGGATGACATTGATGCCGAGCTCATGTGCGGAGGCGTGATTATCGCCGATGGCGCGGATCTTCAGGCCGGTGCGGCTCCTGAACAGGAACCAGTTGACGGCGATGACGAGCAGGATCGACAGGTAGAAGATCAGATCCTGCTTGAAGAGGACCGTCCCGATATAGGGAATGGCTGAAAGTACCGGGATTTCGATCGGCAGCAGCCGGATGCCGGGGGCGCCGACGAAGGCTTCGCCGAGCATGCCGGAAGCGCCGAGGCCGAGGATCGTCAGCGCAAGGCCTGTTGCCACCTGATTGGCGACGAGCGTCAACGTCAGGAAGGCGAAGAGCCAGGAAAACAGCGCACCGCTGACGATGCCCCCGACAATGCCGATATAGGCCGAACCGGTGAGCTGTGCCGCAGCAAAGGCGCCGACCGCACCCATGATCATCATGCCTTCGACACCGAGATTGAGAACGCCGGAGCGCTCGGTCACCAGTTCACCGAGTGCTGCGATGACGAGCGGTGTGGAGGCGGTGATGACCGTCAGCAGAATGGCTTCGAAGATGCTCATGCCGCCCTGCCCCTTAGCCGCGACCAGACAATGCGGATTTTGTAATAGATCAGCGTATCACAGGAGAGCACGAAGAAGAGCAGCAGACCCTGGAAGACGCGGGTGACCTTGTCGGAAACGCCGAGCGAAAGCTGTGCTGCCTCGCCACCGAGATAGGTCAACGCCAGCACCAGGCCGGATGCGATGATGCCGAGCGGATTGAGGCGGCCGAGGAAGGCGACGATGATGGCGGTGAAGCCGTAGCCCGGCGAGATCGCCGGCTGCAAATGGCCGATCGAGCCGGAAACCTCGCTGATGCCGGCAAGCCCGGCAAGCGCGCCCGAAAAGAGAAAGCTGAACCAGATCATCTTCTTGGGGGAGAAACCGGCAAAGCGCCCTGCCCGCTCCGATTGGCCGAGCACGACGATCTCAAAGCCTTTCAGCGTATAGCGCAACATGAACCAGACGCCGATTGCGGCGACAATGGCGAAGATGAAGGCCCAATGGGCCCGGCCCGATTCCTCCCAGATCGCCGGCAGCACCGCTTCCGGTGCGAAATCGCGCGAGACTGGAAAGTTGAAGCCCTTCGGATCGCGCCAGGCGCCGCGGATCAGCCAGTCAAGGAAGAGCTGGGCGATATAGACCAGCATTAACGACGTCAGGATCTCGTTGGTATTGAAATGCGCCTTCAGCAGCGCCGGAATGGCGGCGAAAAGCGCACCGCCGAGCGCACCAAGGATCAGCATCAGCGGCAGCACGAGCGGCGAATGCCAGTCGTAAAAGACGATCGGCAGATAGGAGCCGGTGATGGCGCCGATGGTGAACTGGCCTTCGGCGCCGATATTCCAATTGTTCGAGCGATAACAGACGGCCAGGCCGACGGCGATCAGGATCAGGGGCCCGGCCTTGATCGCCAGCTCGTGCAGCGACCAGACCTCGAGCAGCGGCTCGATGAAGAAGGCGTCAAGTGCCTCGACCGGGTCCTTGCCGAGCATGGCGAACATGATGGCGCCGAATACCAGCGTCAGGACAAGGGCAAGCAGCGGCGAGACGAAGGCGAAGAGCTTCGAGACGTCGGGCCGTTTTTCAAGTTCAATGCGCATGGGGCGCCTCCGGGCGAGAGCTGCTCTCGTGCAGGCCGCCCATCAGCAGTCCGATCCTTTCCCGCGTCAGTTCGCCGGCCGGAAACGGGTGGGAAAGACGGCCTTCGCAGATGACGGCAATATCGGTCGCCACTTCGAAGATCTCGTCGAGATCCTGGCTGATGACGACGACAGCCGAACCAGCTCTTGCGAGATCGACGAGCGCCTGGCGAATGCGGCTTGCAGCCCCGGCATCGACGCCCCAGGTCGGCTGGTTGACGACGAGTACTGCGGGCTGGCGGTCGAGCTCGCGGCCGACGATGAACTTCTGCAGATTCCCCCCGGACAGGGAGCCGGCGGCCGGATCATCGCCGCTCTTGCGGACATCCATGGCCTCGGAGATGCGCCTTGCGGCAGATTTCACCGCCGCATGGCGGATGATGCCGAGCAGGCCCAGGAACGCCTTGCGGTCCGACTGGCTGCGGGCAAGGACGAGATTGTCGGACAATTTCATGGCGGAGACGGCGGCATGGCCGTGGCGCTCCTCCGGCACGAAGCCGGCGCCGAGAAGACGGCGAGCGGTAATGCCCTGATTGCCCACGTGCTTTTTGCGGATGACGATCGCCTCGGCCGAAGCAACCGGATATTCGCCGGACAGAGCGTCGAAGAGTTCACTCTGCCCATTGCCCGCGACACCGGCGATGGCGAGGATCTCGCCCGAGCGCACCGCCATCGACACATCGCGCAGCGGCATAGCGAAGGGCGTGCGGGCTGCGACGGAAAGGTTGGCAACGGCAAGCTGCACCTCGCCCTTGTCGCTGCGCTCCGGATGCGTCACGGTCGCCACCTCGCTGCCGACCATCATGCGGGCGAGCGAGGCCGGCGTTTCATGCTTGGGATCGCAGGCGCCGGTCACACGGCCATGGCGCAGCACGGTGGCGCGATCGCAGATGCGCTGCACCTCCTCCAGGCGGTGGCTGATATAAAGAACCGAACGCCCCTCGGCGCGCAGCTTGAACAGCGTCTCGAACAGCTTGTCGGCCTCCTGCGGCGTCAGCACCGAGGTCGGCTCGTCGAGGATAATGAGTTTCGGGTTCTGCAGCAGTGCGCGGACGATCTCGATGCGCTGGCGTTCGCCGACCGAGAGATCGGCGACATGGGCATGCGGATCGAGCGGCAGGCCGTAGGCGACCGACAGCGCCCTCGCCTCCTCGGCGATTTTGTCGATCGGGATAGCGTCATCGAGCGACAGCGCGATGTTTTCGGCAACCGTCAGCGCCTCGAACAGCGAGAAATGCTGGAAGACCATGCCGATGCCGAGCTTGCGGGCCTCCCCCGGCGAGGCGATCGCAACCGGCTGGCCCTGCCAGAGGATATGCCCGCCCGTCGGATCGAGAACGCCGAACAGCATTTTCACCAGGGTGGATTTGCCTGCACCGTTTTCGCCGAGAAGCGCATGAATTTCGCCCGGCGCTATATCGAGATCGATTTCATTGCAGGCTGCAAAGCTTCCGAAGAACTTCGTCAGCTTCTGAACCGATAATAACGCACCGGAATCCGGCACATTCAATGGCGACACGTTCCCCTCATTTCTTCTGCCAACCGGTCCGTTCGGATCTCATGGAATCAGCAGCGTCGTTCCTGTTGTTTTTCTTGTTTCCAGATCCGCGTGAGCCTGCCCAACCTCACGTAACGGATAGGTTTGATTGATATTGATACGCACTTTGTTGCTTTGCACAATATCAAATAGCGCTTTCGCACTGTCGATCAGTTCCTGGCGCGCGGCGATGTAGGTGAAGAGCGTCGGCCGCGTCGCAAAGAGCGAGCCTTTCTGCGCCAGTGCCGCAAGGGTGAAATTCTCGATCGGCCCGGAGGATTGACCGAAGGAGGCAAAAAGGCCGCGCGGCTTCAGGCAATCGAGCGACTGTGGAAAAGTATCGCGGCCGATCGAATCGTAGACGACATCGACGCCCTTGCCACCGGTGATTTCGCGGACACGGCCGACGAAATCTTCGCTCTTGTAGTTGATCACATGGTCGTAGCCATGGGCGAGCGCCAGCCCGATCTTGTCTTCGGAGCCCGCCGTGCCGATGACGGTGGCGCCGAGCGCCTTTGCCCATTGGCCGGCGATCAGGCCGACGCCGCCGGCAGCGGCGTGGAACAGCAGGACCGTCTGCGGGCCGACCTTGAAGGTGCGGTTCAAGAGATATTCGGCGGTCATGCCCTTCAGCATCATCGCCGCTGCCGTTTCGAGCTCTATGCCGTCAGGCACAAGCACCAGATGCCGCGTCTCGATATTGCGCTCAGCGCTATAGGCGCCGTCTGCGCCGGCGTAGGCAACACGGTCGCCGACCTTGAAACCCTCGACGCCGGGGCCGACCGATGTCACGGTCCCGGCGCCTTCCTTGCCGGTGACGAAGGGCAGATGCGGGGTCTTGTAGGTGCCGTTGCGGAAATAGACGTCGATGAAATTAAGCCCGACCGCCGCCTGCCTGATCTGCACTTCGCCCGCCGAGGGTGGCGGAAGATCGATCTCGACATAGTCGAAAACCTCCGGCCCGCCCGTCCTCGAAAATGAAACCGCCTGCGTTTTGGTCATCTGCCTATCCTAAGCTTCGCGTCCAAGGGCGGGGAAGAATTGCAACACCGCGCCGATGACGTAAAGATAGATTCCGGTCACGATAAAGAGAATGAGCGCCCATTCGGGCGTGTCGAAATGCATCAGTAGCGAAAAAATGCCGAGCGCCGACCACAGGAAAAAGACGCCGAGGTTGAGCGGGCGCAGCCTTTTGACCCGAACCGGGTGGAGGAAATTGATCGGCAGGAAGGTCAGCACCACCGAGACGATGACCACAGTGAGCGCCGTCGTGGCGCTGGCATCGATGACGAACAGCGTGAAGACGATCATGTTCCAGACGACAGGGAAGCCGGAGAAGAAATACTCGTCCGTCTTCATGCCCATATCGGCATAGTAGATGGCGCTGGAGACGACGATCATGCCGGCGGCGACGAAGGACCAGGGCTCGCCGATCATGCCGCTCTGATAGAGCGCGAAGGCCGGCAGAAGCACATAGGTGACGTAATCGATGATATTGTCGAGCGTATCGCCCGACCAGTTCGGCAGCACTTCCTTGACGCGCACCTTGCGGGCGATCGGCCCGTCTATGCCGTCGACGAGAAGGGCGAGGCCCAGCCACCAGAACATGTCGATGAAGCGGTGTTCGGCGGCGGCAACGACGCCGAGAAAGGCAAGGAAGGAGCCGGATGCCGTCAGGATATGGACGGAAAAGGCGCGCATCTCCGCATAAGGAACACGCTTGTAGTTGAAAATCTTCATATTCCCCCGACCGCCCTATCGCGCTCGCCCCGGCAAGCATCTTTTTTCGCCACCATCGCCGAACCCTATTGCTGAATCGGGTTCGACGCCGTAGGTCTTTGTTGTCGCACCATTTTTGCCGAAAACCGGCATCCGTTTCCGGCGTGCTGCTCTAATATGCATCCTTTGCCGGGCTTCGCCAGCGGGAAATACGACATTCCCCGCCAGCCATTGAATCCTGACAATGACATGCATATTTCCCTTTAGAAGCGTCGCGTGGAATGGAATGCCTTTAATTCCGGCCCGATTTGTAATATCTCGCTTGCATCCGACTGTTCATCCGACGAAACGGGATCCGCTACCGAAATGAACGCGCCTGCAAAGACCGAAGACTTCGCCTTGTCCATCCCCGCCGGCGTCTATGCCGAGACGGTGCTCGATGTCACGCACTATACCGACCGGCTCTTCCGCTTCACGATGACCCGGCCGCAGGGCTTCCGTTTCCGTTCCGGCGAATTCGCGATGATCGGCCTGATGGTCGAGGGCAAACCGGTCTTCCGCGCCTATTCGATCGCCAGCCCCGCCTGGGCCGAGGAGCTTGAATTCTTCTCGATCAAGGTACCGGACGGTCCGCTCACCTCACATCTGCAGGCGATCAAGCCGGGCGACCAGGTACTGATGCGCAAGAAGCCGACGGGCACGCTGGTGCTTGACGCGCTGACGCCCGGCCGTCGTCTCTACATGTTCTCGACGGGAACGGGCATTGCGCCTTTCGCCAGCCTGATCCGCGACCCCGAGACCTATGAGAAGTTCGAGGAAGTCATCCTCACCCATACGACACGTGATGTCGCCGAGCTGAAATATGGCTTCGACCTCGTGCACGAGATTCAGAATGACGAGCTGCTGAAGGAAGTCGTCGGCGACAAGCTGCGCCACTATCCCACAGTCACGCGCGAGGATTTCGAATATCGCGGCCGCATCACCGACCTGATCTCCTCCGGCAAGCTGTTCACCGATCTCGGCGTGCCGCCGCTCGATCCGGAAATCGACCGCGGCATGATCTGCGGTTCCTCGGCGATGCTGAAGGATACCAAGGAACTGCTCGAAAAGGCCGGCCTCGACGAAGGCGCCAACAGCAAGCCCGCCGAATTCGTCATCGAGCGCGCTTTCGTCGGCTGACGCTTTCCGACAATCAGATCTGACAACGGCTCCGGAAACGGGGCCGTTTTTATTTGCGGGCGAGATAGTCGATCAGCACCGCCATGGCGGCGCGTGCTTCATCCGGCCCCTGGTGGATGGCGCGGATGACGGCGACGTGCAGCGCGATGGCGCGATCCATTCGCTCCGGGCTTGCGGTGGAGTACCAGAGGCGACGTGAATGCGTCTGCACCGGGCCGAGTGCTGCCGTGATGAAGCCGTTCGGGCAGGCATCCTCAAGGATTTCGTCGAAAGCCTTGTCGGCGGCGAAGAAGCCGGCGAGATCGCCGGTGACGGCGCATTCCTCCATCGCGCGGGCGCAGTCGTTGAGACGCGCGCGCTGCTCGTCGCTCGCATGTTCGGCGACCAGGCTTGCCGCGATCGGCTCCAACTCGCGGCGCACCTGCATGACGTTGCCGTGATCGTCAGGTGCGATTTCGGCCACCTGCAGCCCGACGCGCGGCTTGACCAGGATCAACCCTTGCCAGGCAAGCTTCTGGATCGCCTCGCGCACTGGCGTACGCCCGTGGCCGGCCATATCGATCAACTGCTTTTCGGTGACGAGCGCACCGGGCTTCAGCGCCAGCGTCACGATCAGATGCTCCAGCGCGAGATAGGCAAGATGGCTCTGTGACGTCTGCATGCGGAGATCCGTCGCCTCAAACTGATATATCACATTGTGGCACGGTCAAAAACCGAAGACAAGTCGGCACTGAATATCAGAATAGAGACAGATAGATAACATAGTGAGGCTGCCGAAAACCGGCGAGGCATTGACGTCACCGTGATGAAGGCTCGTGCCACCCGCCCCGGCCTACTGACGCACACCGCCTCGCCTATGTCATCAGGCCGGCCGGCACTACCCCTCGGTCACCCCTTGCGGAACGCCCGGCTGGAAACCGAGATCGAATTTTGACACGGGTCTTTTGCATTGGCGAACAGATAGCCATCGGCTTTATGGATGGCACCGAACTCCAGGCCATTCTCCGCGCATCGCCTGCAAAAGGCCTCGACATCCTCTACGTCGAAGACCAGCTTGACGATGGATTGGCCGCTCCGCTGCCCCTTGGCGGCCCGGTGCAGCATGATATTCGCACCGCCGTCCTGAGCGATGAGTTCAATGATCCTGTCGCCAGGCAGGCTGGTCGCCTTGAAACCAAAGTGCTTCTCATAAAAGCGCGCCGTTTCCTCGACATTCCCAGCGTAGATCACCAGTCTGCTGAGCGGCATGATGCCAGCCTCCGATAGCGCTTGCGTTCGATTAACAGGAGTAGAGGGACATCACGCGTTTTGCCACGGCGCATTTATTCGTGTCGCAGCGCCTCGATGGGGTTCAACTGCGCTGCCCTTCTCGCCGGGAAATAGCCGAAGATCATGCCGATCGCCGCGGAGAAGAGGAAGGCGACGGCGACCATCAGCGGGCTGAAGACGAAGGGGACTTTCAGCAGCGTCACAGCGCCGAAGCCGAGGCTCAAGCCCAGCACGATGCCGGTGATGCCGCCGAACAGCGACAGTGCCACCGCTTCGACCAGGAACTGGGTGAGCACCTGGCTTTCCAGCGCGCCGATCGCCAGGCGGATGCCGATCTCGCGGGTGCGCTCGGTGACGGAGACCAGCATTATGTTCATGATGCCGATGCCGCCGACGAGCAGGCTGATCGCAGCGACGGCGCCGAGCAGGCCGGTCAGCAGCGTCGTCGTGCCGGTCATCGCCTCGGCGATCTGGGTCATGTCGTTGACGTTGAAATCGTCCTGGCGGCCGGGCACGATCTTGCGGCGCTCGCGCAGGAGATTTTCGACATCGGACTGCACCTTGGCTGTGGAGACGCCGTCGCGCGCCGAGATGATGATCTGCGGCACGTTGCTGTTGCCGCTGATGCGCCGCTGAAACACCTTGACCGGCATGATGACGACATCGTCCTGGTCGTTGCCCATGCCGGACTGACCACGCTTGGCAAGCACGCCGATGACGGGGCATGAGACCTTGCCGACGCGGATCTGCTGGCCTGTGGGGTCGGCGCTGCCGAAGAGCTGCGAGCGCACCGTCTCGCCGATGATGCAGCGCGCCTGGCCGCGTTCCTCGGCGGGCAGGAAATTGCGGCCGAGCGCCAGATTCCAGTCCTGTGCGATGAAATAGTCATTGGTGGTACCGGAGACGCTGGTCGAATGGTTCTGGCCGCCGAAAATGACGGTCGCTGTGGACTGGTTGAGCGGCGCCACGGCCCTGAGGCCGCCGATCTGGTCGCGGATAGCCGCGACGTCCTTGACGCTGAAGCGCTTGGCCTCGGAGCTCGCCCGGCCGGGGCCGAACTGGCCGGGGCGGACGAACAGCATATTGGTGCCAAGCCGCGACAGCTCGGTCGAGACTTGCGCGGTGGTGCCGTTGCCGATCGTCACCAGCGCGATGACGGCGGCAACGCCGATGACGACACCGAGCACGGTCAGAAACGAGCGCAGCATGTTGCGGCTGATGGCCCGCAGCGCCAGCTTCAGCGTCTCAAAGAACATGATCCGCCCTCCTCCGGTGCTCGACTTCAGTCTCCAGCTTGCCGTCGACGAAACGCAGCAGCCGCTGGGCATAGGCGGCGATATCGGGCTCATGGGTGACCATGACGATGGTGATGCCCTGCTCGCGGTTCAGCCGCGTCATCAGATCCATGATCTCGACGCTGGTCCTGGTGTCGAGATTGCCTGTGGGCTCATCGGCCAAGAGCAGTGCCGGCTCGGTGACAATGGCGCGGGCGATAGCGACGCGCTGCTGCTGGCCGCCGGACAGTTCCTGTGTCTTGTGATGTTCGCGCCCGGTGAGACCGACCAGCGCCAGGGCTTCGCGGGCCCGCTCGCGTCGCTCGCGCACCGCCATGCCGCGATAGATCAGCGGCAGCTCGACATTTTCGACGGCCGAGGTGCGCGACAGGAGGTTGAAGCCCTGGAAGACGAAGCCGAGCATGTGGCGGCGCAGCAGCGTCAGCTGGCTGCGGTCGAAGCCGCTGGTCGGAATGCCTTCGAAGATGTAGTCGCCGGCGCTCGGCACGTCGAGGCAGCCGAGAATGTTCATCGCCGTCGACTTGCCGGAGCCAGACGGCCCCATGATCGCGACGAATTCATGGGCGTTGATCGCAAGGTCGACGTGGTCGAGCGCGCGGATCGCCGCCTCACCCTCGCCGTAGATTTTCGAGACCTGTCTGAATTCGATGAGCGGCGGGCTTGCCATCCGTCTCTCCGCCTAGTTCGCACGCGTCGTGGCGTCGGTCACCAGTGCGTCGTTTTCCTTGATGTCGCCGGAGACGACCTGGGTGAACTGGCCGTCGGATGAGCCGACCTGGATGACAACAGGCGCCGGGCGACCATTGCGCAGCACCCAGACACGACGCTCAGCGCCCTTCAGCGCCGGGCCGGCATTGTTGTTGCGCTGGCGTGGCGGGCCGAAGATTCCGAAAATGCCGCGGCCGCGCCTTTCCGCCTGCGCCGGGGCGTAGCGCAGCGCAGCGTTCGGCACCATCAGCGTATCCTTGACGGCCTCGACGGTGACGTCGGCCGTCGCCGTCATGCCGGGGCGCAGCAACAGATCGGCATTGTCCACGGATAGAACCGCCTTATAGGTCACGACATTGTTGACCACTTCGGAGGCGAAGCGGATCTGCTCGATCTCGGCGGGAAAGCTCCGGTCGGGATAGGCGTCGACTGTGAATTTCGCCTTCTGGCCGACAGCGATCTGGCCGACATCGGCCTCGTCGACATCGACCTGCAGCTCCATCTTCTTCAGGTCGCCGGCAATGGTGAAAAGGATCGGCGCCGACAGCGAGGCTGCGACCGTGGCACCGGGATTGACGGAGCGGGTGAGGATGACGCCGTCGATCGGCGATATGATCTTCGCCTTGGCGAGATTGACTTCGGCAAGCTGCAGGTCGGCCTCCGAGGCAAGGACCTCGGCCTCATTGATCTGTTTGGCGGCGACGGCGGAATCATATTTGTAGCTGGCGTCGTCGAGGCTCTGCTGGGTGGAGACGTTGCTCCTGACCAGGCTTTTCAACCGCTCGAGCGAGGTGCCTGCCGATTGCATATCGGCATTGGCCTTGACGACGTTCGCCTTGGCCGAATTGAGCTTGGCGCGCGAACTCTTCACATCCGCCTCGAGCTTGTTGGTATCGAGGAGAGCGAGCACTTCGCCTGATTTGACCGTGCTGTTGTAATCGACATTAACGTCGCGAACCGTGCCGGAAAGCTCGCTTGATATATCCACCTGCTCGGTCGGCTGCACGGAGCCGGTGGCGGTGACCAGCACCGTCAGGTCGCCGCGTTTTGCTGGCTGGGTATCATAGCTCAATTCGCTTTGCCCACGGCCCATATAGAAATAAGCGGCGACTGCGGCAGCAGCGATGAGGATCAGCAGGATGATCAGGCGTCCGCGCCAGCGGCTGCGCTTGCCCTGCCGTCCCGATGCCGCAAGGACTGCGGCGAGATCGGACGCTGCGCCTGTCTTTGCTCCGGTTTCGCTGCCGCTTACGATTTTGTTCATGTCGTCCTCAATCAGTCAGTGGCCGCTTGCGGCCTCTGCGGCGAAATAATCACAACGCAGATGAACCGGCGATTAGCACTGCCGCCGAACTGGCACGGAATTGCAGATGGGTGAAATGAAATATTGGTAAGGAAAGTCAAGTTTCGGTGCGACTGAGCATGTCGCGCAAAACTGTGCAGCGGTTTTGCGATCACGACATGCGGAAAATCAAAGATCTAAAGCGCGGCAAGCTCGATCGCGACGCGCTTTAGCGCCGGTCAGTTCGCATCCTCGGCAAATTGGGCCGCGCCGGGCAACGGATGCAACCACGGTTCACGCCGCTTGATCCAGACCTCATAGCTAGGCGCAAGGTCGGTCGGTGGAGTGTCTAGGGACCCCAGGCGGAGTTCCGCCTCATCTTCCCGGAGGCAGAAAAGCCTGCCGCCGCAGACGGGGCAAAAGCTGCGGCCGGCGAAGGTGGCGATCTCGCCGCTGTGGGAGAAAGCCTGACGCGGCCAGACCGCGAAGAAGACGAAGGCGGAGCCGCTCGATTTGCGGCAATCGGCGCAGTGGCAGAGGCCGGTGCGAAGCGGCTCGCCTTCCACCCTGTAGGCGACCGCCCCGCAAAGGCAGCTTCCGGTTCGGATCCCCATGGCGCCCGTCAGGCGTCGAGATTGGTCGGCAGGCCCGGTGGGCGCCGCTTTGCCGCCATCAACAGGTCAAGTTCGGTGGCGGACGGGCCGAACTTCTCGTAGAGGCGCTTTGCCTCCTTGTCGTCGAGCCGATATTTCCTGGCAAATTCGCCGATGCTATAGGGGCGGCCACGCAACACTCTCCGCGCCGGGGTCGCCGTATTCGGTGCGTCGGTCATGGTTTTCTCCTTTTCGTCAGGTATCTTTTAAGCTAGAGCGACCCGTCGATTTGGAAAGAGCCCGCAAGCCGCATTGAGGCTTCAGGCATGAATGGATGCGGTTGTTTTCCTGGAACCTTTTCGCCGAGATGCGCATTTTTTGATCGAGGTTGCGGGCCGCGCCAAGCGGACGCGGCGGTGCTGGAGAACATCGGGATTTTTCCGCTTTCTCCCGGTGGCCAACGCAATGGCAGGCGAGCTCCCTACCCGCCCGGTTCGTTTCCTCATCCGGTTCTTTTCGAGCGGAGATCACGAAATATTAAAATGCGGAACGCATGCGCCGGAGCGAGGTTTTCCCATTGAGGTCGACGTGGCCTCGTTCAACAACCAAGGAGAACCGAATGGCAAACCAAGGTGGATCCCATGAACAGCACGTCAAGGCTGGGCAGCAGAGTCACAAGAACGACTCCAATGCCCGCGACGCCTCAGCCGGCCGCGACGCGCAGTCCAGCGGAACCCGCGGCGGCAGCCATGAACAGCATGTGAAGGCTGGTCAACAAAGCCACAAGAACAGCCACTAAAGCTGTTCTGTTATGAATTCGGCTCGCGCTTCGGCGCGGGCTTTTCTTTGTCGAGTCGCTACAATGGGTCGACCGCCTCTAACCGCCGATCTTTCCTCAATGAATATTCGGGCGCAGACAATTCCAATCGCGAGTGGCCGCCGTCATTCCATCCTGAACCGGGTGTGGCAGGTCGTGCAGGTCTGTAGCATGAGGTGGAACGCGTGTTCCGCCGCCATCGTCGACAGTTCGTGCTCGTTGCGGACGTGGGTGCCAAAGGGACCGCCGCCCATCGCCTCTCCGGGCTTCATGCGCATGCTTGCAGTCATCGGCCCTGGGTTCTTCTGCGCGGCGGCATCCAGCGCGACGGCGTAGTCGCGCAAGTCGTTGGCGATGCGGTCGAACCGGTCGCGCTCCTTCAGAATGTTCGGTCCGGCCTTCGACTGCCGACCGTCGGCCGCGGACGCGAAATGTGCAGAGAGAACGCCTCCAGCCCTGTCGCGGATGGTGTCGGCCGCCCATTTGAACTCGCTGGCCTTGTAGGTCGTCGAATCCTTGAACATGCCGGAGATCGTTTTTGCCGCTGCGGCCATGGCTTTCATGTCCGCCTGCCGAATGGCGACAACGTCCTCCTCGGCGGAAACCATGGCCGCCGTCATCAGGACCGCCGCCATGAAGGCGAACAGTCTGAATTTGCTGCTGTCAGCTGCTAATCTCATCGACGCCGCCTGGATTGGTGACCATGATGCTGCAACGGATATCCGTCTTTATCTGGGCAGCAAGAGGGCGAATGCGCGGCGCGTCAGGCGGCCATCTTCTCATAGCTCTCGGCGCAATCGCGACAGGCGTCGACGCAACTCTACATATCGCCGGCCCGTTTTCAGTCCTTGGCACAGTCGGCGCGGATTTTGACGCATTCCCGGCTTCCAATAGACTCAGATCTTTTGGCAACCGAGCGATGAGAAAGCATTAACTGCCGCCGGTTAGTCTGCGCCTCTCGCTCGGAGAGGATCGATGAAGAGTGGCTACTCGCGCGCCCAGATAGGACTCCACTGGCTCGTCGCCTTCATGGTGCCGGTTCAGTATCTGACCGGCGGCAGCATCGAGAGAACCCACCACGCCGTCCACATGGGTCTCACACCGTCCTATTGGGACGTCGTCCAGCACCAGCTTCACAACTATGCGGGAATGGTGATCGGCCTGCTGATGGGCGTGCGGCTGGTTCTTCGTCTCCTTCAACCGCCCGAAACCAACGGGCCGAATTCATGGGCCGGGCGAGCCGCGAAGGCGCTTCACTACGGCTTCTACGCCGCAATCATCGGACAGGCCTGCATGGGGTTCGTCGCGAGCTATCTCTCGTTCGCCATCGCGCCGTATCACGTAATCGGGTCGAAGATTATCTTGGCGATGGTCGCGCTGCACCTCGCCGCAGCGGCCTGGCACACGCTGGTCGCCCGCGACGAGACGGTCGACCGCATGGTGTTCTCGCGCCGGAAGCGGTCAGCCGAGAATTTCTAGGGTGGCCAGCGTCAGCACGACATAGCGGCCGGTCTTGGCGGCGAACACAGGGATCGTGAACGGGATGATGTTCGTGCCACATAAAGGACTCGAACATTGACGACAGGTGAGTTGCAATTGAAATCGAGCTGCTTTGCATGTAGTTCGAGGAGCATGGGCAAGATGTACCGAATCGCAATGAGCAGGCTGCTCGTGATGATGCGGCTGGTGATGATCGTATCACTGGCGGGGTACTCGCTGTCGAACGCCAGCGCCGCCATGCATGGCTCCTCGTTCCCCGAAATGGCAGCGGCCGTGTCAGAAACCGATGCCATGCAGCATCACGATGGCCATGACATGACGAAGATGGCTGTCCATGACCACTCCCAAGGCGAGGCCAGCGGTGACGCCGATGGCGTATCGAAGCCCGTCAAGCAAGAGTGCTGCAAGGATTTCTGTGGCGGGCTCGGCATTATTTGTGAAGGCCAGGACGTCGGCGGACCGGTCGTAACCTCGATCCGGCAGTTCATCGACGACCGGACGACCCTTGGCGAACTGCCGACCCTCAACCGTCCCCCGAATATCTGAATAGAGACGCACCCGCTTGATCGGGTCTAGTCGGACGCTTGCCTGCTTCTGGGCGAGCGCGCCGTAGGCTATCTCCTATTCGGATATTTCAAAATGAAACCCTCGCTTTTCGTGGTGGGGCTGCCGCTTGTTACCGGCGGCTGCGCATCCACGCTTCCTCCCGACGTGGTGGCATTTCCCACCGCGGTCATTCAGCCGTCCGCGCTTCCGCCGGCATACAGGTCGCCGATCACAGGTTACGTCGCCCGCCAGCCGGTCGATCCCAAACCCTGGCGCAGACAGAACGATCTGCAGTCTCCCATGAATGGAGACGGCTCATGATCGGCACCACAAGACTGATCGCGGCGCTGGCATTCCCGCTCGCGTTGAGCGGCTGCGTTACAGGCGCCGACTATTCCCGCAAGGAGGCGGGCTTCACCTCCGTTGCCAACAAAACCGCTACGGTCACGGCGAAAGAGACCGTCTGGATCCAAAACCAGAACCAGGCGCGATCGGCGGCCGCGCAGGTCAAAGGCCTGCTTGCTCGAACGAAGCCTCTCGACGTCGAGACGGCCGTCCAGATCGCGCTGCTCAACAACAAGGGCCTCCAGGCCGCCTATGCCGATCTGGGCGACAGCGCCGCCGACGCCTGGCAGTCGACGATGTTCATCAATCCGACCGTCTCCATCGGCACGACAGGCATGGGGACGCCGGAGCTGGGGGCGTTCAAAACGATCGAAGGAATGCTCACGACGAACATCCTGGCGCTCGCGACGAGGAACCGGGACGTGGCGATCGCCGACACCCGCTTCCGGCAGGCGCAGTTGACCGCTGCAGTGAAGACACTCCAGGTCGCCGCTGACACCCGGCGCGCCTGGATCGGTGCGGTCGCGTCATGGGAGAATGTCGGGCAGCTCCAGCACGCCCAGGCGGCTGCCGACGCAGCCTCGGAACTCGCCGAGAAACTCGGCGAGACAGGCGCGATGGCCAAGGGCGCCCAGGCCCGTGAACATGTGTTCGTCGCCGAGCTCGCCGGAGAAACGGCAAAGGCCCGGCTGGCGGCCCGTCTCGCCAAGGAGGATCTAACGCGGCTGATGGGCCTCTGGGGCTCCGATCTGGACTACCAGGTCCCGAACAGCCTGCCGCCGCTCCCCAAGTCCGTCGTCAGACGCGACACCATCGAGGCCGAAGCCCTCAGGAACCGCATCGACCTGCAGATTGCTAAGCTCGACCTCGAGGCCACTGCCAGATCCTACGGCCTCACCGAGGCGACGCGCTATGTGACCGACCTCGAGATCCTGACCGGTTTCGAAACGGAACGCGAAATCGAGGACGACGAGACGAAAACGAGGACCACTGCGCAGGTCGAGCTTGAGTTCGCCATCCCGATCTTCGACACCGGCAAGGCCCGGATGCGCAAGTCCGAGCTGGCCTACATGCGGGCGGCGAACCTGCTGGCCGAAAAAGCCGTCAACGTCCGCTCGGAAGCACGCTCCGCCTACGAGGCTTACCGCTCGCACTACGATATCGCGCGACACTACCGCTACAACGTCGTGCCGCTGCGCACCAAGGTCGAGGAGGAATCCCTGCTGACCTACAACGGCATGATCTCGAACACCTTCGAGCTGCTGACGGACACCCGCGACAAGATCAACTCCACCCTGCTTTCCGTCAACGCGAAGCGAGATTTCTGGCTGGCCGAAGCCGATCTGGCGCCTGCGATCTACGGCGGCGGCGCGACGAAGGCGGCGGCAGAGACCGAGGTCGCCGCTGTTTCCGAAAGCAGCGCTGGCGGCGGTCATTGAGAAAGGACACACCATGTTCAACAGACGACAACTTTTTGGCGCCAGCGCTGCTCTGCTCACCACAGCCGCCTGGACGAAGACCTCGGCAATGGGTCTGCCCGAGGCCCCGACGATGGAATCGGCCGACATGCAGCCGCCGCTCCTCCCTACCTCCGGCCCGGACTATCAGCCGGTCGTCACCCTGAACGGCTGGACCCTGCCGCACAGGATGAACAATGGCGTCAAGGAGTTCCACCTCGTCGCCGAACCGGTCGAACGCGAGATGGCGGACGGCATGACCGCCTATCTGTGGGGCTACAACGGACAGTCACCGGGACCGACGATCGAGGCTGTCGAGGGAGATCGCGTCCGCATCTTCGTCACCAACAAGCTGCCGGAGCACACGACGATCCACTGGCACGGCATGATCCTGCCGTCGGGCATGGACGGCGTCGGCGGCCTGACGCAGCCGCACATTCCAGTCGGCAAGACCTATGTCTACGAGTTCGACCTCGTGAAATCCGGCACCTTCATGTACCACCCGCATTCCGATGAGATGGTGCAGATGGCGATGGGCATGATGGGTTTCTTCGTGATCCATCCGAAAGATCCCAAGTTCATGCGCGTCGACCGGGACTTCGTCTTCCTGCTCAACGCCTACGACATCGACCCCGGCTCCTACGTGCCGCGGATCATGGAGATGACCGACTTCAACATGTGGTGCTGGAACAGCCGCGTGTTCCCGGACATCAGCCCTCTTGTCGTGTCCAGGAATGACCGGGTACGCGTCCGCGTCGGCAACCTGACGATGACCAACCATCCGGTCCACATGCATGGCTACGATTTCGAAGTGACCTGCACCGACGGCGGCTGGGTGCGGCCGGAAGCGCGGTGGCCGGAGGTGAGCATCGACATCCCCGTCGGCGCGATGCGTGCCTACGAGTTCGACGCCAAGTATCTCGGCGACTGGGCGATCCACTGCCACAAATCGCACCACACGATGAACGCGATGGGTCACGACATCCCGACCTTCATCGGGGCTGACAAGTCCAAGGTTGCCGAGAAGATCAGGAAGCTGCAGCCGGATTACATGCCCATGGGCACCAAGGGCATGGCCGACATGGGCGAAATGGAAATGCCCATCCCCGAAAACACCGTCCCGATGATGACCGGCTGGGGCCCGCACGGCCCCATAGAGATGGGCGGCATGTTCTCGGTCGTCAAGGTCCGCGAGGGCATCTCGGCAGACGATTACTCAGATCCCGGCTGGTACGAAAACCCGCCCGGAACGCAGGCCTGGGAGTGGACCGGAGAACTTCCGGACGCGACCAAGGCCAAAGACGCGGAAACGCAAATCACGCCGAAGCCGACAAACGGCTGAGGTCCAATCTCAACATCGAAAAGGAATTACGGATGAAGAATTATCTCATGGCACTGGCCCTCGCAGCACTCGCGTCGCCAGCACTTGCCTCAGGCAACCACGCCGGCGGCCATGGCGAGAAGATGGCCATCGGAGAACCCGGCGACAAGGCAAAGGCGACGCAGACGATCCGCGTCACGATGAAGGAAACCGATGACGGGAAAATGTTGTTCACCCCCGCCGTCTTCAACGTCCGCAAAGGGCAGACGGTCAAGATCGCGATCAAGAACGCCGGAACCGTCGACCACGAATTCGTGCTCGATCAGGAAGACAAGATCCTGGAGCACAAGAAGGTCATGGAGAAGTTCCCGGAAATGGAACATGCCGACGCCAACTCCATCCGTCTTCCGGCCGGCCAATCCGGCGAGATCGTCTGGAAGTTCACCACCGACGGCGAGTTCAAGTTCGCCTGCCTGATCCCCGGCCACTACGAGGCCGGTATGCACGGCGACGTCACCGTCGCTGACAAGTAATCTGCAACAATGGAGCTACAAGCATGAAAACTGCAATGATCAAAATTGGCCTCGCCGCCCTGCTCTGCACCAGCGCAGCCTTCGGCGCACTCGCCGAAGAATTCACTAAGGGTATCGTCAACAAGGTCGACACAAAGGCAAAGAAGGTCACCATCAAGCATGAGGACCTGAAGAACCTCGACATGCCGGCGATGACGATGGTCTTCCGCGTCGAAGACCCGGCTCTGCTCGAGAAACTGAAAGAAGGCGCGAATGTCGAGTTCGTTGCCGAGCGTGTGAATGGCAAGCTGACCGTCACCAATGTAAAATAGCCACCTCCTGCCGCCCGGGTCGATCCGGGCGGCAGGACATCGAGGAGCGCAGACGATGCACGGAAGAAGAAGTTTCATTGCAATGGCGGGCTCTGCCCTGGTGTTCCTGAGCGGAAGGGCTCGTGCCACAGCTCCGGCAAAAATGACCGTCTATAAGGACCCGAATTGCGGTTGTTGCCACGAATGGGCGAAAGCAATGGCAGAGGCAGGTTATTCCGTCGATCTCCACAACACCGACGACCTTGCCGCAGTCAAGGCACGGCTTCGCGTGCCTGCCGAAATGGAAGGGTGCCACAGCGCTGTCGTCGAGGAATACTACCTTGAGGGACATGTTCCGCTCGAGGCTGTGCACCGCCTGCTCCGAGAGCGGCCGCCGGTCCGAGGACTGGCCGTGCCGGGGATGCCGTCTGGCTCACTGGGAATGGGTGTCGATCCGGCCGCGGTCTATGACGTCTATGCGATCCCCTCGGGAACCGGCGCGCCATACGTGTTCATGCAGGTCCGCCCCCGGAAAAGCTGACGCTCGATCGATCAAGCCACGCTGAGCTGCCGCTCAGGAAACCGGAGCGGTGCAGAGCGCCGCCCAGAGATCGTGCTTCCAGTCCGTTCCCGGCCGCGTCGACAGGTCGATCACATAGTCGGCGGAATTGATCCGCACCATGGCGGGCGCAATGCAGCGCACGCTCGCCTGGTGTCTTCCCCCGTCCCGATAGAGCACCGTCCCGTCACCGTCGAATTCCGACAACGTGATGACGACGTCGAAATCAAAGGCGCGATCGCGGGCGGGACCGCCCTCTGCCAGACTGAGGCTGACCGACCGGCTGCCGCCGAACGAAGCGGTGTGGAAAATGGCGAGCTCGGACGCCGCCGCCGCCGTCGATGCGGATTGCGCGCAAAGGATCAGACACAGAAGGACTCGGCGCATTTACCCCTCCCGTGGTCAATGCATTGCGATCCTATCATATCCTCGGCGGCTCCGCGACTATTCGCAGAGCCGAGGCTGGATCCCAGGCCCCGCTACGGCCGCATCAATGCCTGCAATTCGTCGGTCGTGACCTTGCCGTCCTTGTTCGCGTCCACGCCGTCGAATATCCGCTTGTGGATCGCCGTCACCTCCTCGAAGGACAGCGCGCCGTCTCCGTCGGCGTCGGCGACCGCGAACATGATTTTCATCATGTGTCCGCGCATCGACATCATCGGCATACCGTCCATCATGCCGGACGGCATCATCATGCTCCGCCCCATCATTCCGTCGGGCATCATGCCGGATCCGCCGGGGCATGGATCCCTGACCTGGCCCCATCGTCCCGTCGTCAGCGTCGGACGGCTGGCTTGCCTGCGCCGATGTCGCAGGATGATGGGGGGTCGGCGTCGTTTGTCTGCGCGAGCGCGAGACCTGCTCTCGCAGCCTATCAGGACAGGCGCCGCCCGTCCTCGCCGAAGAGGTGCTGTTCACACAGTCACTTTCAAGGAACAATAATAGCCATGGTTAGAAAGCCGCTTTCTCGAAGGTATTCGACCAGTTCGGAAAATGGGATCATGGCGATGGTGAAGAGAGAATCTCTTGATGTCACCAGCAGCGCCCGGTTGGAAATCACCGGAGCCTGCCCCCACTCAAAGTTGGAGAAATTGGGCCAGAACAACGGTGTGCGCCGGGCGTATTCCGCATATGGCTCAGCGAAGAGGTGAGACAAATATACAGCCTCCCGCTTCGCCGTATATCTGAACACAAGATAGGCGAGCAGCGTGAAAATTGCGGTGATAAGCAGACTTCCAAACACCAGGCAGACGCCGCTGATCGTGCAGAGCGAAAAGAGATAAAGAGGGTTGCGCGTGATCGAATAGGGTCCCTGGGTCACAAGCGCGGAATTCTTTCGACCTCCAATATAGATGGTCGCCCAGATTCGTCCGATTATGCCAAAAGCGATCAACAATGTTCCAAACTGAGCGAGCAGTGTGAGAAAAAGGCTTTCAGGTCCGAAGCCCGGATGCGCGATGAGCTGGAAGGTGACAAAGGCAACGGTCAGCACCCAAAAGGCCCAAATTCGCCGCTTCTGCTTGAAGGGGCGGTCGGAGGAAGTCGTATAAGCCATCATTATTTCCGATCTCTATAAAGTCTTCGAAACGCTCTGCAGGCATGCCTGCAGAGCGAGGTTAAATTCGGGGGCCGAGGCAACAATCAGCTATCCGCAATCCCTCTGTTTGCAGGGATGCTTTTCCTGAGCGCGCCACTCCTTGACGAGTTGGCGGCGGTTTCCCGGATAGTGATCGTCCAGGAAACTGACGGTCATGACGTGGTCAGCTTGGAAAATGCGAAAGTCGCCCAGCAATTCGCACCAACCCGCGATAAATCGCTGTGAATCAATGAATCCCAGCATGATTGGCCATATGTTCCTTTCGGACACAGCCCCGCTTTGATCTGCGTGCGTGATGCGGATCTTTCGCTGCTCGCGCATCGCTCGCCTGACCTGCGCCAGATCAAGCACCGATGAACCTTTTTCAGAACGACCAACAAAGAACGTGTTGTCGTCCAAGCCCCGTCGCAGGTCGGGGGGAAGCACACCGCCGATTTTTGCGAGCGCGTTTTGAACAGCGTGCGCCAAAGCATCGTCTGTGTGCCGACTAACCCACTGCGCGCCAGCGACAAGCGCCTGGATCTCTTCTTCCGTGAAAGACAGAGGCGGCAAAAGGAAACCCGGCTGCAGTATGTAGCCGACCCCGGGCTCTCCATCGATATCCGCGCCCATGGCCTGCAGCGTCACGATGTCACGACGGATGGTCCGCAGCGAAACGCCGAGCTCTCGCGCAAGCGTCAAGCCGGGTACCGTTCCGCGGTGACGACGAAGAACTTGCATCAGGTCAAATAATCGATGGCTTCGTGACACGCTCACTCCATCGTGACGAGGGCTTTTCCGGCGAGCTTCCGTCCGGACTCAAGAGCCGTGATGAGTGGAATGGCTTCGCTGAGAGGCACGATCTCGGCGATCGGAAGGCGAAGATTTTCGTCCTTGGCGGCACGAGCGATTCTATCGAGAATCTCGGACCTCGGTGTGCACACCACAACCTTCAGTCTTCGGTTGAACATCGACCGAATGAATTTCCCTGGCGTGGGATTGAGGTCGACGAACCGGCCATTCTGACGCAAGAGCCCAAGCCCCACGGCGTCCGTCATCGTCGCAGCCGTGTCGTAGACCACATCGAAACGCTCGCGAACCGTCGACAAATCAGTTGTCCGATAGTCGAACACGGTTTGAACGCCGAGGGCCCGCGCCCGTTCCGTCGCCACCGCGCTGCAACTGCCCGAGACCTTTGCGCCCAGAATCTGCGCGATCTGCACAGCCGCTTCGCCCACCGCACCGGTACAGCCATTGATGAAGACGTGCTCGCCGGCAGTCAGCTTCGCTTTGTCGACCAGCCCGTTCCAAGCAGTGGCTCCAGGCGTCCCGAGACAAGCCGCCTCCTCAAACGAAACGGTGTCGGGCTTCTTGGCCAAGAAGCTGTCCTTGGTGACGACAGCCTCTCCCAAGGCCCCGCTCTCCTTGAACCGGGCAAGACCGAACACGGCATCGCCGATCTTGAAGCGCGTCACCCCTTCACCGACCGAAATGACGGTCCCGGAAATATCCATCCCCATTGCGCGAGGAAAAGCCCTTCCCGTAACGATCTTCATCCGTCCCGCCCGCAGCTTCCAATCGATAGGATTGATCGCTGCGAACTTGATCTTAACCGCCACTTGTCCTTTACCCGGCGAAGCCAGTTCGAACTCCTCGAGCCGCATCAGATCGGGGCCGCCGTACTGGTGATATTGAATGCGTTTCATAGTGGGCCATTCTTCCTGTTTTGCTGAAGGCACGACTGTGACGGTGGCAGCCGCCGCGAGCCCGGGCAGCGCCATCGGCCCGATGACCAGGCAACCTCCCCTGCCCGCGTTTGATGGGAATGCTTGGGGATCGCATGGACATCCGCGGAGGCAATTTCCGGCGTCGCCGCGAAGTCTGATGACCATGGCTTTCCTGAATTCCGTCACGTCGATGCAGGTTAGACCACCACGGTGCCAAATTCTGGCACCATCGTTAGTGTGACGTCGTCCGCTTGCAGATCTAGCGGCCGAGCGGCGATCTTCGGGAGGGATTGCCGCGACCGGTCACGGCAATCCACACCCATCAGGAGCGGCTGTTCATGCGCTCGAACAGGGCTTCGCCCATCCGGCGCGTGTCGGCGGAGATACCGACGAGGATCTCATCCTTATCCGCTTCAAGCTGCGCCAGCGCATCGGCAGCGAACTCTTCCGAGGAGACCATCATGCGGCTTGCTGTGCCTTCGCTGCGCGTACCACCGCCGAGAGCGGTATCGACGATCGGTGGCGCGACCTCGATCACCCGAATTGCTGTGGATTTCAACTGATGGCGCAGGCTGAGCGTAAAGGAGTGGATCGCGGCCTTCGTGGCGCAATAGACCGGCACATCGGCCATCGGCGAAAAAGCGAGGCCCGAGCTGACGTTGATGATGAACGCATGTTCTTGCTGCCGCAAGGTAGCGAGCAGCTGAGCGATCAGATGGATCGGCGCCGTAAGATTGATCGCCACTTCCTGATCGAGAGTTTCGATCGCCGGATCCGTATTGAAATCGCGCCGATGCTGAACGCCGGCGTTGTTGACGACGACGTTGAGTGCCGGATGCTCCGCCTTCAGCCATTCGACCATAGAATGGCGGCTCTCGCCGTTGGCAAGGTCGCAAATGCGGGTGATCAGCGCAGGCACGTCCTCCTGTGCCTTCCGGAGCGCGCCTTCGCTTCTACCGCAAATGATGACGTGATTGCCCTTTTCGGAAAGGCGCCGCGCGAGCGCAAAACCGATGCCGGTTGCGCCGCCAGTAATGAGAATTGTGTTTCCTGTGAGCTTCAAGGTCGTCCATCCTTCCAACAGTTGAGAAGGTGCGCCGACGATGACGTGGTTATCAGCGGACACACCTTTGCGACCGGCAAGCCGGTCTCGGGTGTCGCGGATACCCTTGGAGGGAGAATTGCCGTCCCTTGAGACGGCGACCGGGCTACCATCCGGTCAGCACTCTTTCGACAGGCCGTTCGTAGCAGAATGCCGATCGAACCGCAATCGATCACCATGTTCCGGTGCGCCGAGTTAGCCCCCCTACTGATGTGAGCGAGGACGGATGTCCGCTTAAGCCACCCTTCCAGCCGAGTGGTTGCTTAGCCCCCTGTGACCGGCCCGCATTGATGATTCACGCTCATAAGTTCATGCGATTTGCTGTGCCTAATCATGGCTGGGGGGCGCCCTATATTCAGAGCATAAGATTGAGAAGCAGTATGACGGCTGCGGCCGACACAAGCGGAGAGCGACGATGAACTGGTCGGATGACGAACTTAGCAAAATCGATCAGGCCGACGATCTGAAAATCGCACCGTTTCGCGAAGATGGCGCCACCTATGGCACCCCGACCTGGATCTGGGAGGTCGTTGTCGATGGCTGGCTCTATGTACGCGGCTACCATGGTCAGAAGTCCAGATGGTATCAGGCGGCGGTCCACCAGAAGGCCGGACGGATCATTGCCGCCGGGATGACGCGCACGGTCGCCTTCGAGCCTGTGGACGGCCCAATCAACGATCGCATCGACGACGCTTACCGCGCCAAATACGGCAAGAGCCAGTATCTCGCGCCGATGGTCAGTGCCCGAGCACGCGCGGCAACCGTCCGGATCACGCCGCGCGAGGAAAATACCTGACGGCGGTCGGATCGCATGAGATCGGCATGCGATCGCCTCAGGGCGCGCGTCGTCGATAGCTCTTCAAATCAACCTGAAAAGAGGAGAAGCAAATGATCAAGCGCACACTCGGCCAGGGCCTGGAGGTCTCCGCTTTGTCGCTGGGCGCCATGGGCTATGGCAAGGCCCGCGAGCTCCCCGACCGAATGGAGATGATCGACCTGCTTCGCACCGCTGTCGAACGCGGCATGGATTTCTTCGACACCGCTGAAGTCTACGGCCCCTGGACGAACGAGGAGATGGTGGGCGAGGCGCTTGCTCCGGTTCGCGCCAAGGTCAAGATCGCCACGAAATTCGGCTGGGACATCGATCAGCAGACGGGCGAGCACCGCGGTGGCGTCAATAGCAAGCCGGCGCAGATCCGCCGCGCCATCGAGGGCAGCCTAAAGCGCCTGCGCACCGACCACATCGACCTCTACTATCAGCACCGGGTCGATCCAGACGTGCCCATGGAAGATGTGGCCGGCACGGTCAGGGAGCTGATCGCCGAGGGCAAGGTGCGGTGGTTCGGTCTGTCCGAGGCCGGTGCCCGATCGATACGCCGTGCGCATGCGGTACAGCCGGTGGCCGCGTTGCAAAGCGAATATTCCTTGTGGACCCGCGAGCCGGAGGCCGAAATCATTCCGACGCTCGAGGAGCTCGGCATCGGGCTCGTGCCTTTCAGCCCTCTCGGCAAGGGATTTTTGACCGGCAAGATCGACCTCAACACCACATTCGACAGTTCCGATATCCGAGCGGGAATCCCCCGCTTCTCCGAGGAAGCGCGTCTTGCCAACCTGAAGCTGGTCGAGCTGACCGGCAAGATCGGCGAGAAGCATGGTGTGACGCCGGCGCAGGTCGCGCTAGCTTGGCTGCTGGCGCAGAAGCGCTGGATTGTTCCGCTGTTCGGCACCCGCAAGCTCGAACGGTTCGAGGAGAATATCGGGGCGCTGAACGTCACCTTGGACAAGGCCGATCTCGATGAGATCGAGCAGACCAACATCGTCATTCAGGGAGCTCGTTATCCCGAAGAAATGCTGCGTCGATCCGGTCTCTAGCGGCACATTCTGCAGCAGCAATACCACAGAACCGTGCTTCGACGCTGACGACGGGCGCATTGCGGCTTTCGTCGTTGCGCCGTTGCAGGCCCATTCCAGGCGATGCCGGAACAACCAAGTTGGAAGGATATCATCATGAAACGAATTTTGGCCGCCACGGCAATCTCGCTCACGATGGGCGAGCCTGTCATGGCCCAGGAAGGAAGTGGAGGCGGAGCCATGCCGGCAAGTGCTTCATCATTGTCGGTCAGCGATATCCAGTCCGTATCGCCGGCTCTTGGCCGATACGCTGAAGAGGACGTGCTCGGAAACCTGTGGCAGCGGCCGCAACTGTCACGTCGCGATCGCAGCATCGTCACGCTCGCCGTTTTGATCGCCCGAAACCAGGCAATCGATCTGAAGCACTACATCGACGTCGCTCTCGATAGCGGGGTGACCTCGACGGAGGTCTCCGAGATCATCACGCATCTGGCTTTCTACTCGGGCTGGTCGAACGCGATGTCGGCAGTCGCGGCGACCAAGGACGTCTTCAAAGATCGGGGCATCACCACAGATCAGCTGCCTGCGGCCTCTCCGCAACTGCTGCCACTCAACGAGGAAGCCGAGCGCCAACGCGCCACCGGCGTCGAAAAGAATGTCGGTCCGATCTCTCCGGGGCTCGTGCAGTTCACAACCGACCCGCTGTTCCTCGATCTCTGGCAGCGGCCGGGCCTTGCACCGCGAGACCGCAGCCTCGTGACGGTCAGCTCGCTGATCGCATCGGGCCAGAGCGCTCAGATCACCTATCACCTCAACCGCGCCATGGATAACGGCCTGACCGCCGACGAAGCCGGCGAGGTCGTTGCCCATACGGCCTTCTACGCCGGCTGGCCGAACGCCTTCTCTGCATCGTCGGTTGTCGGAGAGGTGCTGCGTAGCCGGGCAAAGTGAAGCTCCAGCCTGCAGCGAAAGCACGCCGGTCCGGCGCAAAGGGGTCCGGCGTGCTTGCTGGTCCAGAGTTGATTGTTACCATTTCATAGGCAGGCGTTTATGATGGGCGTCGGTCTATGAGGAGGAATCATCAGTGGAGCGCCAGAATATCAACGACCTGATGGTGTTCTTGGTGGTTGCGAGGGAGCGCAGTTTCACCAAAGCCGCCGCCAAGTTCGGCGTCTCGCAGTCGGCGCTGAGCCATACGCTCCGTCAGCTCGAGCAGCGGCTGGGGGTGCGGCTGCTGACAAGGACGACGCGCAGCGTCTCACCCACCGAGGCCGGCGAACGGATGCTGCAGAGCATCGGTCCGCTTTTCGACGAGATCGGATCTGCGCTCGATGGGCTCAACATTCTTCGGGACCAGCCGGCCGGAACCGTCCGCTTGACCGCCGGCGACTATCAGATCCAGTGCTACATATGGCCGAAGCTTCGAACCTTTCTCCAACAATATCCCGACATCAGGCTCGAACTGGACGTGAACTACGGTCTGCAGGACATCGTCAGTGAAGGCTATGATGCCGGCGTGCGCTTCGGCGAACAGATTGCCAAGGACATGATCTCGGTGAGGATCGGGCCGGATGTCCGTTTCGCCGTCGTCGCCGCAGAATCCTATTTTGCCTCACGCGATATTCCAAGACATCCGAAGGACCTGATGCAGCACAGGTGCATCAATCTGCGCCTGCCCACCTATGGCGGTCTTTATGCCTGGGAGTTCGAAGAGAACGGCCGCGAGATCAAGGTTCGGGTGGACGGGCAGCTCGTCTTCAACACGATCTACAACGTTCTTGAGGCGGCTCTCGGCGGCTTCGGCTTCGCCTATGTCCCGGAAGATATCGCCAAGCTCCATCTCGGAACCGGTCGCCTCCAGCGGTTTCTGGAGGATTTTTCTCCCTATTGGGAGGGCTTCCATCTCTACTACCCAAGCCGACGCCAGTCTTCGCCCGCCTTTTCTCTTCTCGTGAACGCGTTGCGTTATTCAACGTGAGCGGCTGCGACGACACCGTGGAGAGCCACTTTAGGCACCGTTGCGCGGCTCCTGCGGGAAATGAAGCGCAAAGGGATCCGCTTCAGACAACGAAACGCTTCGGCAATTCGGTGGCGAGCGCATCGATCGCCAGTCGCGACCGCAACGGCAGATACTGCGTGGTTGGCCAGACGGCGTAGCATTCCATCGCCGCCCTCGGTCGATCGGTCCAGAGTTCGATCAGTTCGCCCGCCTGCACGCGGTCATGGATCAGCCAGTAGGGAAGCCAAGCCAGGCCCATGCCATCGACGGCGGCATCGGCGATCACTTCGAGATCGTCAAAGCGCAGTCTTGAAGTGACCGACAGGTCGATGAGAGCACCGGTCGCATCGGGAAGCTGCCAGGTCAGGCCATAATCGTTGCGCCAGTATACGAGGGTATCATGTTCTGACAGATCCGCCAGAGAACTCGGCTCCCCTCGTGCGGCAAGATAGGCTGGAGAGGCACATAGTGCCTTGCGTGGGCTGACCAGTCGCCGGGCGTGGAGCGCGGTTCCGTTGCCAAGGGCGCCGTTGCGCACCGCCAAATCGAAGCCGTCGGCAATCAGATCGATCTGGCGGTCACTGAAACTGAGTTCGAGCTCGAGCTTCTCGTGCTGGCGCGCATAGGCACGCAAGATGGGTGCGGCGCAGTAGCGGCCAAACAAGACGGGCAGCGACACGCGCAACCTGCCGACGACCTCGCGCTGACCCGATTCCAGAAGAGACTCGCCCGCGCGCAATTCCTCGATGGCACGCACACAGCGCTCGTAATATTGCTGACCATCCTCGGTCAGGCACTGCGTCCGCGTGGTCCTGTGAAACAACCGGACGCCCAGGCGCTCTTCGAGACGCGCGATGGCCTTACCGACCGCGGAGCGCGTCAACGACAATCGCTCGGCGGCTTTGGCAAAGCCGCCCGTCTCGACTGCCTCGACAAAGACTTGCACTCCATCAAACCTGTCTCGCACCAAGCGGATCCTCGCGAAGAGCGGCCCATCGATTGGAGAACCCCAGGAACCAAAGAAGAGAAAAACGATTTCTAATCGTCAACTGCATTCTACGATATAAGGCCGGCCAAGCAAACGGTATTTCATGGCAACCGCGACCTAAGCAAGCCGGACATATGGCAAAACATTGCCCGCCGTTCGCGCGCCATCTCATCAACGGAAGGACGGCAATTGCTGGTATCCATCGTCTATGACAGCGGCTACGGCCATACCGCGCGTGTCGCCGAGGCGGTTGCCGAAGGCGTACGGGAAGTGGAAGGAATCGGGGCGAAACTGGTCGCCGTCGCGGATGGCGCGATGGACTGGAACGCGCTGGAACGGAGCGACGCCATTATCTTCGGGTCGCCGACCTATAACGGCCTCATCAGCGCCAAGCTCAAGCAGTTTTTCGAGGACTCCACCAAAGCGGCCTGGTCGGAACTGAAGTGGCGCAACAAGATCGCTGCCGGTTTCACCAACTCCGGAGCCCAGCACGGCGACAAGCTGAACTCGCTCGTATCGATGGCGCTGTTTGCCGCGCAACACGGCATGATCTGGGTCGGTCTCGATCTGATGCCGGGCAACAGCAGCAGCACAGGCAGCACAGACGACCTCAACCGGCTCGGGAGCTGGCTTGGCGTCATGACCCAATCGAACATTGATCAGGCGCCGGATGTCACGCCTGCCGGAAGCGACCTTAAGACCGCGGGCTATCTCGGTCATCGCGTCGCCGAGACCGTGCGCCGGTTTCAACCCGCCTGATCCATCTTTTCCAACCAAGGAATCCTGCCATGAAACTGCTTTGCCTCGATATTCCCCAACCCGGCGCCAGTCTGGAAAAGTACCAGCCGCATATGTCGGATGAAGCCCGACACGCCTGGCAGATGTACAAGGGCGGCATCATCCGCGACATCTACTTCCGCCAGGATCGTCCGGGTGTCGCCATCATCGCCGAATGCGAATCGGTCGAAGCCGCCAAGCAGGCCTTGAGCGAATTCCCGCTCGCCAAGGCCGGGCTCATCGACTGGGAGGTCATCCCGCTCGGTCCTTTCCTCAACTGGGAAGCGCTGTTTGCGCCCGCCAACGCCTGAGATTTACGCCTGCGATACAACGGAACACATTGGGCCTGCCGCGAATTCGGCGGGCGCAGCAGAGCCTACGAGCGCATGTTGAAGAGCGACCTTCGTGATCGACATTGCCTCGCTCAACTCGTGAGGAGCCAAGACAATGGCAAATAACATCAAGCCCATCCTTTGCGTCGTGACCAGCCATCCGATCAGAGGCGATACCGGCGAGCCGACTGGCTTTGCGATGGTCGAACTCACGCATCCGCTCGAGGTTTTCCGCGCGGCCGGCATCCCGACCGAGATCGCCTCGATCCGGGGCGGCCATCCGCCGATCGACTTCTTCGACCTCACCGACCCGGTCAACGCCCGATTCTGGAAGAACCGCGAATTCCGCGATGCGCTCTCCCACTCGCTCATCCTCGACGAACTCGATCCCTCCCGCTACTCCGCAGTCTTCTTCGCCGGCGGCCACGGCACGATGTGGGATTTTGCCGACAGCCCGGCTGTGCAACACGTCATCCGCGATATCTACGAAACCGGCGGCATCGTCTCGGCGGTCTGCCACGGCCCCGCTGCATTGGTGAACGCAACCCTCTCGGACGGCAGCCATTTGGTCGCGGGCAAGAAGCTCGCCGCCTTCACGGACGAGGAAGAGGCGGAGGTCAAGTACACCGAGGTCGTGCCTTATCTGCTGGCAACGACCTCAAGGAGCGAGGCGCGCTGCATGACCCGGCGCCAAACTGGACGGAGAAGGTGGTGGTCGATGGCCGTCTGATCACAGGCCAGAACCCGGCGTCTGCACACGGCGTCGGCCAGGCGATCGTCGATCAACTCACCCGGAAGTCCTGACCGAGGGAATTCACCAATGAAGATCATCGCAATCGAAGAGCATGTCCTGCCCGATGAGGTGAAGCATGGGTGGAACACGATACCCGGCGCCGACGACGGGACGCTTGGGCTCAATCCGGGTCTGCTCGGCGAAAGGCTGGCGGATCTTGGAGAGCAGCGGTTGGCTCTGATGGACGAGACCGGCGTCGATGTGCAGGTTCTCTCCTTGACGACCCCGGGTCTCAACAATCTCGGCCATCACGGCGTCGATCTCGCTCGTCGCGCCAACGACATTCTGGCCCAGGCTGTTTCGGCTCACCCCTCCCGCTTCCAGGCGATGGCGGCTCTCTCCTTTGCGCAGCCGGACGAGGCGGCGCGAGAGCTGCGGCGAGCCGTCGAGGAACTCGGCTGCAAAGGTGCCGTTCTGTTCGGCCGGGTCGGCGACAAGAATCTCGATCATATGATCTTCGAGCCGACATTCGCCAGCGCAGCGGAGCTCAATGTCCCACTTCTGATTCACCCGCAGATCCCGCAGACGAGCATTCGCGACACCTATTATGCGGGCTTCGGCGCTCCCATCGATCTCGCCCTGTCCACATTTGCCCTCGGATGGCATTTCGAGGCAGGCATCCAGTTCGTGCGTCTGATCCTGGGCGGCGTCTTTGACCGTCACCCGAACCTCCAGGTCATCCTCGGGCACTGGGGTGAGCTGGTGCTGTTTTATCTCGAGCGGCTCGTCATGCTGGATCGGGTGTCCAAACTCCAGCGGCCATTCCTCGACTATGTCCGCAACAATCTCTATCTGACGGCCAGCGGCATGTTCAGCCCCGCCTATTTGCGGCAGGCGATCGATGCCGTCGGCGTGGACCGCGTCCTGTTCTCGACAGACTACCCATACCAGTATCGCCCCGGAGGCGATGCGCGGCGATTTGTCGAAGATCTGGAGCTCGATGCGGCCAAAAAGGCAAAGTTCGCGCATGCGAATTGGGAGCGCCTGACTGGAAGCTGACGAGCGGTTCAGCCCATCAGGACAGACGCCGGCCGTCCTCGCCGAAAAGGTGCAGCACATCGGGATCGAGATGCAGCGGCAGGCTGTCGCCTGACCTCATCCGCTGCTGGCCGGCAAAGACCGCAATCAGTTTCTTCCCGCCTGCGTCGGCGTGGACGACGGTCTCCGAGCCCAGTTCCTCGACAAGGGTGACGCGGGTGTCCAGTCTGCTCGCTGAGGCCGCATCGGCAAGGGTGATGTGCTGCGGGCGGATGCCGATGCTGACCCTTTCGCCCGTCGGGCGTGCCTCCTTGGCAATCACCGAGAGACGATGGCCACCAACGGTTTCGACCTCAGCGAAACCGCCCTGGTGACCGACAATCGCACCTTCGAGGAAATTCATGTGCGGCGCACCGATGAAGCCGGCGACGAAACGGTTGGCCGGGTTGTTATAGAGTTCCAGCGGCGTTCCCACCTGCTCGATCCTGCCGCCTCTCAGCACGACGATGCGGTCGGCCAGCGTCATCGCCTCGACCTGGTCGTGGGTGACGTAGATCATCGTCGCCTTCAGGCGGGCGTGAAGGGCCGCCAGTTCGGCCCGCATGCTGACCCTGAGTTCGGCGTCGAGATTGGACAGCGGCTCGTCGAGCAGGAAGGCATCCGGCCGCCGCACGATGGCGCGGCCGATGGCCACGCGCTGGCGCTGGCCGCCGGAGAGCTGGCCCGGACGGCGCTGCAGGAAGGGCTCGATCTCCAACATGCGGGCGGCGTCCGTGATACGCGCTTCGATCTCGGCTTTCGCCACCTTGGTGTTCTCCAGACCGAAGGCGAGGTTTTCCCTGACACTCATATGCGGATAGAGCGCATAGGACTGGAAGACCATGGCCAGGCCGCGATCGGCGGCGCTGATAGCGGTGACATCCTTGCCGTCGATGGCGATGCTGCCGCCGGTGGGCTTATCGAGGCCGGCGATGAGGCGCAGCAGCGTCGATTTCCCGCAGCCGGAAGGGCCGACGAAAGCGACGAACTCGCCGTCATTGACATGCAGCGAGACATCGCGAATGACCTCGACGGCGCCGAAATTCTTGACGATGTTCCTGAGCTCGAGCCCGCTCATGCACTCTCCTGTTCAAATTATAGCTGGCCTATTTGAGCCCCGAGCCGGCGATGCCCGTCGTAATGAAGCGCTGCAGGAAGACGAAGATCAGCACGACCGGGATCATCGAGACGACGGTCATGGCGAGGATGTAGTGCCATTGCACATTGAGTTCGCCGGCATAGACGTTGAGGCCGACCTGCAGCGTATAGAGTTCCTTGCGCGAGAGCACGATCAACGGCCAGAGGAAGTCGTTCCAGCGCCAGACGACCGAGAAGATCGCCAGCACCGCCAGTGCCGGCGCCGACAGCGGCAGGATGATGCGCCAGTAGATCTGCCATTCGCTGGCCTTGTCCATGCGCGCGGCGTCGAGCAATTCGTCGGGGATCGTCAGCATGTATTGCCTGAGCAGGAAGACGCCCGTCGGGGTGGCGACCGTCGGCAGGATGACGCCCCAGAGGCTGTCGAAGAGGTTCAGCGTGCCGATGACCGAATAGAGCGGCACGACGATGACCGAAAGCGGCACCATCAGTGTTGCCAGGATCATCAGCATGACGGCGGTGCGGCCGGGGAACTGGTATTTCGACAGCGCGAAAGCGGCCATGGAATTGACGAGCAGCGTAATGGCCGTCGCGACGACGGTGACGAAGACGGAGTTGCGCAGAAACAGAAAGAAATCGAAGCGCTGGAAAGGTTCGGTGTAGTTGCCGCCGGCGAATTCGACCTGGCGCACCGGTGTGCGGTCCTTGATATTCGCCTTGACGATTTCGCCCGGCTGTTTCGGATCGACCATCTGGCCGATGATGCCGATGCGGCGCACTTCGGCGAGCACACGCGTGCTGCCATCCGGCATTGCGACATTATAGAGCGGCAACGGCTTGTCGTAGCCCGGCACCACTGCCTGTTCGGTGACATAGGGCAGGAAGGAAGGCGGGAACTCGGCAAGGGCCGCCGGCGTCTTGAACGAGGAGAAGACCAGCCAGACGGCCGGGCCGAACATCAGGAAGACGCCTGAGATCAGCCAGATCCAGGTGACGACATCCGTCCAGTGCCAGCCTCGGCCGCGGCGGCGGAGCAGAAAAGCAGAAACAGCGCTCATTGTCGCGCTCCCTTCTTCTCGTTGCGGCTACTGACGCCGAGCTGGACAAGCGTCAGGATGACGAGCACGAAACCCATCAGGATCGAGGCAGCGGAAGCCAGCCCCGGATTGCGCAGCGAACTCGCAAAGCCGGTCTCATAGATATACTGGGTGATGTACATGGTGCTGGTGCCCGGCCCGCCGCCGGTCAAAACGAAGACCTCGTCGAAGATCTGCACGGCGCGGATCAGCGCCAAGACCAGCACGACGATGAGGTTCGGCATCAGAAGCGGCAGGGTGATGCGCCGGAAGATGCGGGTCGGACGGGCGCTGTCCATCGCCGCCGCCTCGTAGAGATCCCGCGGGATCGCCTGCAGGCCGGCGAGCAGGATCAGCGCATAAAAGCCCATATGCGCCCAGACCGAGACGAAGACGGCGAAGAAGAAGGCCCAGAAACGATCGCTGAGCCAGGAAAACGGCTCGAAGCCGAAGGGGCTTAGCGCATAGTTCAAAAGGCCCTCGCGCTGCAGGATCCATTTCCAGATCAGGCCAACGACGACTGGCGACAGCAGCACCGGGAAGAAGAAGACGGCGCGCCAGAAGCCGCGATTGGAAAGCTCGCGGTTGAGGATCAGCGCCGTTGCGAGCGCCGCGACCAGCATCACGGTCACCTGAAAGACGACGAAGACGGCGGTGTTGCGCACGGCCGCCCAGAAGGTGTCGGCCGCGCAGGTCGAAGGGTCGAGATAGCTGCCGCAATCGAAGAGGATGCGGTACTGGTCGGCGCCGACATAGGTCCTGTTCTGCAGGAAGATAGCGCTGCCGCTCGTCGTCGAATAGATGAAGTTGATGACCAGCGGCAGCAGCACGAAGACGGTGAAGATCAGCATATTGGGCGCCAGGAAGACACCGGCCATGCCGTTCAGCCCGGTCAGTTTCTGCCAGCCGCGCATGGGAATATCGACGAGCCCCATGGCAAGCCGGACAGGCGCAAGGAGCGCCTGCCGCAGACCAGTTTTGACAGGTGGTTCAGAAGAAACCGTCTTCGCCGTCATCTGTTCTTCCGTCAGTTGCCGGCGACCTTGGCCTTGATGTCCTCGTCGATGCGGGCATAGGCGTCGTCGAGCTTCATTTCGCCGGCGATAACCTGGCTGATGCGGGCGACGATGGCGCTGTAATAGGCGTCCGACCACTTCCAGCCCGGCAGCTTCATGGCGGGTGCCGCCGTCTGGCCGGCCGCTTCGACGAAGGCCTTCAGCGCCGCCTGCACATGCGGATTGTCGGTCTTGAAGTCCATCTGGCCGGCGGCAACACCCTTATGCGCCGGAATGAACAGGCTGCGTTCGGCAAATTCCTTCTGCACGTCGGCACCTGCCAGGTAGTCCATCACCTTGGCGACGTCCTTCGGGTTCTTGGTGTATTTGACGGCAACCAGACCGGCGCCACCCTGCATGCCGGAGCATGCGACCGAACCGCAGGGGCTGCCCGCCATCACCCAGTCGAAATTGTCGCCAATCTTCTGGGCGAAACCCGAAACCTGCCAACTGCCCGAATAAAGATAGGCAAGGCCGCCATTGATGAAGTCCTCGGCGGCGGAGCGGTAGGTGGTGCCGGCAGCACTGACCCAGACATCCTTGTTGATGGTGCCGTCCTCGTTCCACTTGACGAAGCGGCTGAGGAAGTCCTTGGCGCCCTGATCGATCGGCGCCGGCTTGCCGTCGGCGGCGATATAGTTGGCGCCGTAGGAGATGTTCGGGCCGGAGACGCGATGGCCGGAGCGGTCGATCGCCATGGCGAAGACCTTCTGGCTGTCGGCGACCTTCTTGGCGGCCGCCGCCCAGTCGTCCCAGGTGGCTTTCGGGCCGGGGATCTCGACGCCAGCCTGCTCGAACAGCGTCTTGTTGACGAAGCCGCCGGTCAGCGTCAGCTGCGTCATAAAGCCGGTGATGGCATTCGAGCCGTCCGGACGCATCCAGTCGGCCTGGGCGCCGAAATTGTCGTCCCAGTATTTCGCGTCGGTGAGATAGGGCCGAAGATCGAGCCAATGCTGCGCCGGCGCCTTCAGATTGGTGAGGCGGGCGATATCCGGCCCCTGCCCGGCTTCGAGCTGCACCGGCAGCTGTTCCTTGACGACGTCGTAGGAGACCTCGTCGAGGATGACGTTGACGTCGGGATTGGCCTTGGAGAAGCGCGAGAGCAGGTCCTTGATTACCTCGCCTTCGCCGCCGTCAGAATACCACATGATGCGCACGTCACCGGCATGGGCGGCAACGGAACTCAAGAGAATTGCTGCAAAAGCCGCGCCAATCGATTTCATTCTGGTCATATTCTCCTCCACTTGACCGATCAATTCCTGCGCCCGGCCGGTCCTCCACCTGCCGGACACGTCGTCTACGAGGCCGCGCGCCGAGGCTGCCTGTCCGGTATCTTCAGATGTACCGCGTCTCCCCGCACCGACCAGTCCGTCGGGCGAAGAATACGGCCTTCGGCGCGCACGGTGCCGTCTTCTTCGAAGACGACCCGGCCATAATCCGGATCGATAACGATTAATGCACCCTCGTCGTCTCGCCGCGCCGAGRGCGCGGTGAAACGCGCCTGCATGCCGTCAAGGCCACCCTCGCGCCCGACATCGGAGAGACGGACGATCCAGCGGCCCTTGCGGCCAGCCAGCCGCAACTCGATATCCGTCGTCGGCCCTTGCTTTACCGGCTCCAGTGCGCCGTTGCCGATCAGCATCGCAATCCCGTTGCCGGAGCGGGCGAGCGCCAGACTACCGTCGACCACCGTGTCGTCGAAGGCCTCGAGCGGGAACCAGGCATGGGTGAAATCCGGCTGGCCCTCATGGATCTCGAAATCGAGGATTGCCAGATCGCGATACTGATGGACGCGCGGCAGCGTTCCGCAGCCACCCCAGAAGCTCGGCCGGCCATAGCCGAACTGGATGGTTTCGCCGGGATGGTTGATCCAGATCTGCGCTTCCGGCCGATCGCCCAAGCGCAGATGCAGCACCGTCTCCTGGTAGCCCCAGGCGCCGGGACGATAATGGGCGATGGTGCCGAGCGCGGTGTCGCGGGTCTTATAGTGGTAGAGCGCGGCAAAACGGTTCTCGCCCTGGGAAAAGGTCCATTCCTGCGCGTCGTCGGACTGGTGCGCCGCAATCGCCGCAAGCGCTTCTGGAAAACGCAGGCCATGATCGCGAATGCAGACGGCAAGCTGCGGCAAAGAGTGGACACGCCGGCCGTACCAGCCGCGGCCCCAGAGCAGCCGGGCAATGGCGGAGAGTTCGACCGAGCGGCCGGGGCGCAGCGTATGTTCGTAGGAGCGGCCCTGGCTGCCGGTCAGCATGCCGTGATGGGCCGAGCGGGCAACGATCTCCATCAGGCGGATGATGCTGGCACTGGCCCGCGCGCGGATCGTCTCATCCGGCGCACAGGCAGCCAGCGCCGTCAGGCCCTTGAGGTCGATCGGGAAATAGGGAACGGAGTTCCACTCGGCCATTTCCCAGCGCTCGAAATGATCGAGCCAGGCGCGAACACGCTGTTCGCCGACCTTCATCTGCTCGGCGCCGGTGCGGCCGGAACGGACGAAGAGGGCATCGGGGAAAAGCCTGCCGCCGAGATAGGCGGCGGTATGGAAGAGAAGCGCGTGGTTTTCCGAAAAATACCACTGAACGTCGTTGCCCGGTTCGTCCATCCAATAGCGGTAATTGAGGACGGCGTGCTCGATCCTGTCGCGCAGCTCCGGTGACAGGAGATCGCTCCAGCGCGTATAGGCAAAGAGCAGCGGCACCAGCACGAAATCGGCGCAGTCGTGGCAATCCTCGATGACCGGCAGCATGGCCGAGATCATCGCCTCGGTTTGTTCGCCGCCCTGCCCCAGCGCCAGGCGCGCGAAAGCGCAGACCGTATCGGGCTCGGAATGGGCGGCGACCTCGGCCAGCGCCTCGGCGACGCGGTCCTCCAGAGCGGCGGGCGCTTCCCCCTGGCGTTGAGGATGACAGATCTCGACGCCGAGCGTGCGACCGAGCGAGAGCTCGCCTGTTTCGAAGGTGATGCGGAAATGGCGGAAATCGGCGGGCATATCAGCCGAGGTTCCGAGTTCCAGCTTGGTTGCTCCCGCTTCCAGCCCGAAATCATAGTCGAAGCGCTCGATCGACATGAAGTCGCCTTCGATCTCGACATGGCAGCTCAGCGCCACCGGCAGCGGCACGGGGAAGAGGATCGTGACATCTTCGCCGAGATAGGCGGTGCGGTCGAAGCGCATGCCCTCGAGGATGACCTCCAGCGCATCCGCGTCGCCGGCGGCGATGGGAACGGGCACGGCGGCTTCAACTTCCGGTCCTTCGACATAATCCAGCTGGAAATAGAAACGCGCGTCGCGCTCGGCGAGATCGTCGAAATAGACGCGGATCTCGTTGGGGCCGGCCGCCAGTTCGACCTCGAAGAGTTGCTCGGCTTCGAGATTGCGCTGGTACGGCGCCATGAAGCCCTGCTCGCGGCCATTGACGAAGAGGATCGCGCCGCCGCAGGTCGACAGGCGAAGCGTCGCGGGTCCCACTGAGCGGGCATCGAGGAAGGTGCGCGCCCAGCAGCCGATGCGCGTCGGGCGAAACCAGAAGCCGGAGAGATCGACACGCGGGGAGGCAAAGGGAAGCCACCACCGGACAGCGTCGAACTCGGCAGCCGGCTGCGGCCGCCGGCCGGAGAAGGATTTCTTGAATTGGGTGCGGCAGGGATATTCATGCGGGATGAAATTCTTCGTCTTGGTGACGAAGAAAAACGGATCCATGTTGCCGTCCATCGGACGGTCGGCGACGTCATAGCGCTCCTGCCACAGGTTGGCGAGCTGCCAGTAGACGATCGGGCTATCCTTCGCCGTTGCGCGGCGGAGATGGGATTGCTGCTCAGTGGTCATATTTCAGCCCGCTCAAGCCTTGTGACGCCGGGTAAAACCCTGGCGCATGGACTGGCCGCCTAGCCACATTTCAAAGCCTCCCTGCTCTGCCGCTTGTCGCGGACTCCTCAGGCAACAATTGTGCATAGGCATTCCATTTGCGCAATCTGAAAGATTTTTGCATAGTAGTCGAGAGCGAGGAGAGGACATGGCGGCGGAAGAGAAAAAAGGCAGGCGCACGCGCCTCGACGACATTGCCGCCAGATGCGGTGTCTCGATCAGCACGGTGTCGCGTGCGCTGGCCGGCGAAAAGGGCGTCAGGCCGGAGATTCGCAAGCTGGTGCTGGAAACGGCGAGTGCGGTCAGCTACGCCCTGCCGGCGAGCGTTGCCGGCAAGAAGGTCATGCTCGTCGCCTCCGGCGCGGCGATGATCGACTATGTCCGCAACCAGTTCACGCTCTATGTGCTCGAAGGATTGAATGCGCGCGCAGCCGCTCTCGGCATCGAACTGGCGATGCGCCCTATCGCCGACAAGGGGGATGAAGCCCGGGTCGTCGCCGAGATGCGTGACGATCCGAGTTTTGGCGGCATGCTGATCCTGACCGTCGACGAGGAGGAGATGCTGGCGGCGGCCGCCGATCTCGGAAAGCCCGTCGTGCTCGTCAACAGCGACGATCCCTATATGCGGCTTTCGAGTGTTACGCCCTGCAACCGATCGGCCGCCTTCATCGCCGCCGAGCGGCTGATCAAGGCGGGACATCAACGTATCCTGTTCATGCTGAGGCCGGGGCGGCGGACGATCGAGCGGCGCCTGGAGGGCTGGCGCGACGCCCTGCAGCATCATGGGCTGACGGCCGATGCCGATCTGGTGCTCGAGGTCGACGACTGGCTGCCGGAACTCGGCGCCGAGGCGGTCACCCGTCTCGTCCGCGAGAAAGGCCTCACCTTCACCGCGATCCTGACGGCGGGCGACAGTCTGGCCAATGGTGCCGTGCGCGGATTGCAGGCCATGGGTTATGCCGTCCCGCAGGACATCTCGGTGATGGGCATAGACGACCTGCCGCAGTCGGCCTTTCTCAATCCGCCGCTGTCGACGGTGCATATTCCGATGCGCGAACTCGGCGCCACCGCGCTCGATCTGCTGCGCGACATGATGCTCGGCCTTGCGGCCCCACGGCGGCGGGTCGAGCTTGCCTGCCATCTCGTCGAAAGGGGTAGCGTCGCAGCGGTCAACCGCGTCCATGTCGCAAAAGAGGATCGCTGAACCCCATCACGCTCGAGGATATCAAGCTTCGATAAAGCTCGCTTCGAACAGCTCTCGCGCATAGGCATCATGCGTGGTGCCGGCCTGCAGATCCGCTTTGGTGAGTTCGTCGACGAAGCAACCGTTCTTCATGATCAGCACCCGGTCGCACATATGGCCGATGACCGCGAGGTCGTGACTGACAAGCAGATAGGTCAGGCCCTTTTCCTCTCGCTGATCGGCAAGCAGGTTGAGGATCTCCGCCTGGACCGAGACATCGAGCGCCGATGTCGGCTCGTCGAGCAACAGGATGGGCGGCGACAGGATCAGGGCCCGGGCGATTGCCACCCGCTGTCGCTGGCCGCCGGAAAGCTCATGCGGAAAGCGGTTTGCGAAGCTCGCCGGCAGACCAACCTGGATCAACGCCCTCTCGACCTTCGACCAGATATCGGAATGGCGCATGGCGCGCAGCGGCTCGGCCAAGGCGGTGCCGATACGATGGCGCGGATGCAGGGAGCCGTATGGGTCCTGAAACACCATCTGAGCGAATTTCAGCTCCTCGCGGGAGCGCTTCTTGCCGATCGGTTTGCCGCCAAGCTCGATGTGACCGGTCCAACCGGCCTCCATGCCGGCGAGACACCGCAGCACCGTCGATTTGCCGCATCCGGATTCACCGACAATACCAAGGGTCTCCCCCTGGTTGACCTGAAAACTGATGCCCCTGACGACATGGTTGCTTGATTTGCCGGAGGCAAAGACGACATCGAGGTCACGCACATTGATCATTGCGCCGTCTCCAGATCGAGTTTCGTCCTGTCGAGAACCGCAAGCCGGCGAACCGGGTTTCTGGGGTCGGGCAGTGCGGCTATCAGCCCGCGGGTATAGGGATGGCGGGCGTCTTCGAGACGAGTCAGGGTCTCGACGATCCGGCCGGCATACATGACGATGATGCGCTCGCAAAAAGCTGCCACCATGCGAATGTCGTGGCTGATCAAGAGCAGTCCGGAATTGTTCTCGCGCACCAGCTCATCGAGCAACAGCAGCACGTCCTTGCGGACGCTGACATCAAGCGCCGAGGTCGGCTCGTCGGCGATGACAAGCTTCGGGCGCGCCAGCAGCATCATGGCGATCATCACGCGCTGGCCCATGCCGCCCGATATCTGGTGGGGATAAAGCGCCATGACCCGCTCCGCATCGCTGATGCGCACGCGCTCCAGCATGGCGCGGGCAGCCTCATGCGCCTGTTTCTTGTGAAGACCGAGGTGAAGGCGGGCGGCTTCGGCGATCTGTTTACCGATCGAAAGCACCGGGTTCAGCGAATAGCGCGGATCCTGCATGATCAAGGCGATGTCCTTGCCGCGCAGCGCGCCCATCTGACGTTCGGACTTCGACAGCAACGAACTGCCGGCGAGATCCAGACGTTCGGCCGAGACCACCGCGGCCGGCGGCAGAAGACGCATGATGGCGCGACCGGTCGTCGATTTTCCGGAACCGGATTCTCCGACGATCCCGACGCGTTCGCGCCCGACGTCGAAACTGACGTTGGAGACGGCAGGCACGGCGCCTCGCCCGAAACGGACGCTCAATCCTTCGACGGATAGAACGGGCTGCAGATCACGATCTTGCATGGCGGGGATCCAGAATGTCGCGCAGAGCATCTCCGGCGATGTTGAAGGCAAGGCTGGTGAGGAGGATGGCGATACCCGGCATCACGGCAACCCACCAATAATCCAGCATGAACTTGCGGCCGCTGGAGATCATCGCGCCCCATTCCGGCGCCGGCGGCTGGGCGCCAAGGCCGAGGAAGCCAAGTGACGCTGCCGTCAGAATGATACCCGCCATGTTGAGCGTCAGGCGAACAATGACCGACGGGACGCACATCGGCGCGATATAGAGGAGAAGAATGCGGATCGGCGAGGCGCCATAAAGGCGGGCGGCGACCACGTAATCGGCGTTTCTGACGACAAGCGCCTCGGCGCGCGCGAGCCTGGCAATCGGCGGCCATGCGGTCAGCGAGATCGCGATGATTGCCGTGGTCAAGCCGGCGCCGAGTGCCGCAGCAAAAGCCAGAGCCAGGATCAGCGACGGGAAAGACAGTACGATATCGGTGGCGCGCATCAGAAGCGCATCGATGCGTCCGCCGAAGAAGCCGGCGACAACGCCGATCAACAGGCCGATCGGGCCGACGATCAAGGAGATCGAAAGCACGGTCTGGATGGTGATGCGCGTGCCGAAGATGAGGCGGCTCAGGATATCCCGGCCGAATTCGTCCGTGCCTGCCAGATGCGCGAGGCTCGGCGGCTGCAAGGCATCGCCAAGCGCCTGTATCGCCGGATCGTAGGGCGCCAGGAGCGGCGCGAAGATCGCGATCAGGCAAAGCAGGCCGAGGATGACGAACCCTCCAAGACCAAGCGGCTCGGCCGCCAATTTGCGGCCGGCGCGCGCAAACGACGCCGCGACACGGGTCGACACGCTTGGAGGGCGGATCTGAATCTCGCTGCGGATGACGTCGCTCATCGGGCCGCCTCCCGCATGCGCGGATCAAAGACGGCGTAAGCGACGTCGGCCAGGAAGTTCAACAACATGAAAATGAATCCCACAATGATGGTGCCGGCGACGATGGCGTTCATGTCGCCGATCATCAGCGCGTTCGTCATGTACTGGCCAATGCCCGGCCAGGAGAAAACGATCTCGGTCACGACAGCGCCCTCGAGCAGACCGCCATAGGAAATGGCCAGGATGGTGATCAGCTGCACCGCAATGTTCGGCAGGACGTGGTGCCAGATCGTGCCGAGCGGGCTCACACCCTTGGCTCGGGCCGCAATGACATAATCCTGGCTCAACTGCTCCAGGGTGAAGCTGCGGGTCATGCGCGTGATGTAGGCCATCGCCGCATAGGCGAGGATGACGGCCGGCAGAATGATATGGCCGAGCGCATTCCAGAAGATTTCGGTCTCGCCCTGCAGCAGGCTGTCGACCAACAACAGGCCGGTGCGCGGTGTGACGAGGCCTTCGTAAAACACATCGATCCTGCCCGGCCCGCCGACCCAGTTGAGGCCGGCATAGAAGATGACGAGGCCGACGATGCCGAACCAGAAAACCGGGATCGAATGACCGACGAGCGCGACCACCCGGGCCGTCTTGTCGATGAAGCTATCGCGAAACAGCGCCGCGACCAGCCCGAGCGGGACACCGACGAAGGTCGAAATGATCACCGCCAGCGTCGCAAGTTCGAACGTCGCCGGAAAGGCCTGGGCGAGGTCCGAAGAGACGGGATTGCCGGTGAGGACGGCCGTGCCGAAATCACCATGCGCCAGGCCGTTCAGATAGAGGAAAAACTGCTGGTAGATCGGCAGATCGAGCCCCAGGCGTGCCCGCATCGCCGCATAGGCGGCGGGATCGGCGAGCTCGCCGACAATCGCGCCGACCGGATCGGTGGGCAAGACGCGGCCGATCACGAAGGTCACACATAAGAGGATGAACAGGCTGACCAGCAAATGCGCCAGGCGTCGGCCAAATTCGGCTACGGAGAGTTCCTTCATGATCGGCTGTCCTGGGAAGTATTACTGGGTTTCGACCTTCGTCACGTTCTCGAGACGCGTTAACTGAGACGGATGCCCCACATATCCCTCGACCTTGCTTGACAGGACGATCGGTTCAAAGCGCTCGAAGAGCGGAAGCACCGCCGGCTTCTGTTCGACGAACATCTTCTGCATCTGAACATAGAGTTCGCCGCGCTTCTTGGCGTCCGGCTCCATCGATGCTTTCGCCGTCAGGGCCGTGAGTTCCGGAATGTCCCAGGCCGAGCGCCAGACGAAATTGCCGGCATTGTTGGCTTCCTTCGAGTTGTCGGGATTGGAGGAAAACTGCTCCATCGAGCCGAGCACGTTCGGCATATAGGCGCTGGTCTGCGGGATCAGCAGATCAAAATCCCTGGCGCGATGGGCGGCGATGATTTCCGAGCCGTTACCCTGCTGGATGTCGATCTTGATGCCGACCTGGGCAAGCGATGCCTGGATGGCGGTGGCAAGATCGATGCGTGGCGTTTGCGCGATGGTCTTCAGCGAAAGCGAGAATCCGTCCTTGAAGCCTGCCTCGCTCAGCAGCTGCTTGGACTTTTCGACGTCGAGATGCCAATCGGGGTTGGGGATGGCATATTCGAAATTCTCCGGAACGGGAACGTTTCTGGCCCGGCCGTAAGGACCCATGATGGTCTTTTCGATGCCCTTATAGTCGATGCCGTAGGCAATGGCTTCGCGAACCTTCGGGTTGGAGAGGTATTTGTTGCCGGCATTCATCGACAGCACATAGAAACCGCCCGTCGGAATACGCTGGATGGCAAAGCCCTTCTTGCTCTGGAAGGTCGCGAGATCCGAGGCGGTCAAGGCGCTGGCAATATCGATGTCGCCGCGTTCGAGCATCAGCCGCTCGACCTGGCTTTCAGGCACATGCCGGACGATGACGCGACGCATCTTCGGCGCCCCGGCCATATAGTCCTTGTTGGCATCGAGAATCACCAGTTCGTTCGGAGACCAGCGATTGAGGGTGAACGGACCGGAGCCGGCCGAATGGGTTCGCATCCAGGCGTTTCCGTAGTCATTATCGACAGCGTGGCTCTCGACCTCGACGCTGTCGACCACGCTGGTGGTGGTCGTCGTCAGCCGGTAGAGCAGAAGCTCTGCCGTCACCTGGTCGGAGAGATCGATGCGCACCGTCTGGTCGTCGACGGCCTTGACGAGCTTTTCGACATTGTCCTTGTCGTAACCGACGCGCTTGAGGTTGGCGGCGGCGGCCTGATCCATCTTCAGGAGCCGCGCCAGCGAGTAGACGACATCCTTGGAGGTGACCGGGTTGCCGGAGGCGAAATTGGCCTTGCGCAGCGTAAATGTGATGCCCTTGTCGTCAACCTTCCAGCTTTCCGCCAGCTGCGGAAGGATCTTACCATCAGCTGTGCTGGCGACGAGCCGATCGTAAAGATTCGACATGATCTCGACCGCTTTGCCTTCGGTCGCCTGCTGCGGATCCAGCGACAAAACCTGCGCCAGTGAGGTGCCGACCACCAGCTGGTCCTGTGGGGTGGCAGCCTGCGAGAGCGGTGCAGCGATCGTCAGGGCGCCGATGACGGCGCCGACGAACAAGCCCTTAGAAAAATGCTTCATTGTAAGTCCTCCCTAGACTACTATAAAAGACATATTATGTCGCCCGTATGTCGTATTATGATTTATCGAAGTCTGATATGATTTGCAAGACCCGAGCGGGAGACTTGATGCAAAGGGATTGGGGGAACGGACAATGACAACATTCGGCGGTGGCCGGCAAAGGCTGGCGCAACAGGTCATCGATCAGCTGCGGGCGCAAATTGAGACGGGGACGCTGCGTGTCGGCGATCAACTGCCGACCGAGCCGCAGCTTGAAGCGACATTCGGCGTCAGCCGCACCGTGGTGCGTGAGGCGATAGCCGATCTGAGGTCGGCAGGCTTCGTCAAGCCGATCCAGGGCAAAGGCGTTTTTGTCGCGGATCCGAAGGCGCATTCGGTCCTGCCGCTGACGCCGGTGGAAATCAAAAGCATTCCGGAAACCCTGGAGTTGCTGGAGTTTCGTATGGCGGCCGAGGGTGAAGCGGCGGCAATTGCCGCCTATCGCCGCACCGCCGAGCAGGAGGCGGCAATCCGTGAGGCCAACCGCAGAATGGCGCACCTGATTGAAACCGGACAGCAAACCGTGGAAGCGGATTACGCCTTCCACATGGCGATTGCCGCCGCCACGAACAACCGATTCTATGTCGATGTCCTGCGCCATTTCGGCCCCAGAGCCATCCCCCGCGGCCAGTTTCCGACACTCCCCGAGGCCAATGACCGCAGCTATCTTCAGAAGGTTTATGCCGAACATGTCGAAATCCTGTCGGCAATCGCCGATCAGGATCCCGAACGCGCCCGCCAGGCAATGCGCGCACATATGCTGGCCAGCCAACGCCGCTACCGCATGCTCGCCGAGCAGCAATAGGGCTCGACACTCTTCAAAATTCATATTATGTCATATGACATTATGTAATTTCGAAAGAGACTCAAATGTATCTGGGAACACAGGTCGCCGCGCGGGATGACGACGATTATCGTATCTTCGCGCAACTGGGTGTGAAGCATATCAATGCCGACCCGCCGGGAAAGCCGAGCAACTGGACTCTGTCCGACCTCGAGCGCCATCGCGACAAGGTCGAAAGCTTCGGCCTGATCCTCGACATGATTCAATTGCCGCTGCCCTCGCAGCCGATCGAGAAGGCTTCCTATCCCGATATCCTGCTTGCCGGCCCCGAGCGCGACAGACAGATCGACGCCGTCTGCAAGCTGATCGAGAATGTTGCGGCGGCCGGCATTCCTTCGGTGAAGTACAATCTCAACTTGATCGGCATTCCCCGCACGCCGGATGAGCCGGGACGCGGCGGGTCGCTGAATGCCAGCTTCCGCTGGGACAAGACGGATCAGCAGGCCGAGCCCGGTCTTGCCGGCGTGCTTTCCGAGGACGAAAACTGGGAACGGATCGACTATTTCCTGGAACGCGTCGTTCCTGTCGCTGCAAGCAACCGCGTCCGGCTCGCCTGCCATCCGCACGATCCCTATACGCCGCCGGGCTATCGCGGCGTCACGCGTGTCTTGGGCACGGTGGAAGGCCTGAAGAAGTTCGTGCTGATGCGCGAAAACCCCTATCACGGCCTCAATTTCTGCCAGGGCTCGATCGGCGAGATGCTCGAAAATCCCGGCAAGGAAATCGACGATGTCATCCGCTGGTTCGGCCAGCGCGGCAAGATCTTCAATGTTCACTTCCGCAACATTCGCGGCGGCAAGCTGTCCTTCATGGAGACCTTCCCTGAAGAAGGCGACATGGACATGGTCCGGTCGGCCAGGATCTACAAGGAGGTGGGCTTCAAATACATGCTGATGCCCGACCATGTACCGACCGTCAGCGGCAAGGACCCAACCGCCACCGCATTTGCCTTCTGCTACGGCTATATCGCTGCACTTCTGCAAGTGCTCGACAGCGAGTGACCCGGTTTTCAACACCTAAGAAATAGGACTTCATGATGAACCCGATTGAATTGAAGAAGGCCGTCGGTAGTGGTCTCCTGTCGTTTCCGGTGACCCATTTCGACGATCAACTCAAATTTGACGAAGCCAAGTACCGGCGTCATGTCGAGTGGCTTTCCGGTTATGACGCTGCTGCACTGTTTGCCGCCGGCGGCACTGGGGAGTTCTTCTCTCTCAATCCGGCCGAGATTCCGCAGGTTGTCCGGGCGGCCAAGGCGTCGGCCGGCAAGACGCCGATCATTTCGGGAACCGGCTATGGTACGTCACTCGCCATCGAGATCGCCGTCGCGGCCGAGAAGGCAGGCGCCGACGGACTGCTGCTGTTGCCGCCCTATCTGATGTTTGCCGAACAGGCCGGCCTCATCGCCCATGTCAAGGCGGTCTGCCAATCGGTCGGCATCGGCGTCATCGTCTATAACCGCGACAACGCCATTCTTTCGGCCGACAGCATCGCGCGCCTGGCGGAGGAATGCCCGAACCTGATCGGCTTCAAGGACGGCGTCGGCGATGTCGACAAGGTGATCGAGATTACCACCCTGCTTGGTGACCGTCTCGTCTATGTCGGCGGCATGCCGACCCATGAGGTTTACGCCCAGGCCTATTTTGCCGCAGGCGTGACGACCTATTCATCGGCCGTTTTCAACTTCGTCCCCGCCCTCGCCCAGCGCTTTTACGGCGCCTTGCGCACCGGCGATCAGGCAACAGTCGACGAGATCCTGAAGGGCTTCTTCTTCCCCTTCGTCGCCTTGCGCAATCGCAAGAAGGGATACGCCGTCTCGATCATCAAGGCCGGCCTTCGCGTCCTCGGGCAGAACCCAGGCCCCGTGCGCCCGCCGCTGACGGATCTTACCCAGGAAGAGCTCGCGCTGCTGGAAAAGATCGTCCAGGCCAACGGCGTCACACGGATCGCGGCGGAATAATATATCGCTGTAGTAGGCCGCCGGGGTGGCCCGGCGGCTGTCCGGTTCGCACCAACAACTGACAGCGCCGCACCGGCAAACGCCGGAATAGGACTCAGCCATCACACCCCCTCACCGCCCATGAGGTGGTATCGTGATCGGGGTGCTGGTTGCTGCTCTCCTTGATCGCCGCGGCCCAGTCGGCGCCGTTGTTTTCGGTCGCACCGGTATTTTCTATGCCCGTGATCGTATCGAACCAGGCCACCATATTCTCGGTGCAGGTATTGGCAAGCGGCGAAAAGGCGTGCGGATCGTCAAGTGAACCGATCATCAGGTTGGTGCGGCCGTTTTCGAGATGGTGGAAGAACAATGGCGTGCCGCAATTGGCGCAGAAGCCGCGCTCGACAAGCTCCGAACTCTTCCAGACGCTCGGCTTGCCGCGTGTCCAGCTGATCGCATCATCGGGCGCGGCGACGAGCGCGGCAAAGATGTTGCCCGAGGCTTTCTGGCACATGCGGCAATGGCAGAGATGCGAATTGTCAAGCATAGCGGTTGCGTGGTAGCGCACGGCACCGCACTGGCAGCCGCCGCTCACCTCCATCTCGATGCGTTTCATTTTTCTCCTCCTTCAAGAGGCGGGTTTGGGCTTAATCTCTTTTAGGTTTTCGTCGCTTTCCCGCTGCCCGAAGCTGTCATGCTGCCTTAGTGGTACGTCACGACGGGATTGAACACCCTTTGCAGGAAGGGCCTGAGAGCTCCCTGCATGTCGTTCCTTGGAATTTGATGTCCACACTCAAAGACGTGAAGCGACTCCAGGACTCCGGCATTGGACAGAGCTTTTGAGAAGAGTTCGGCTTGGGCAACAGGAGCACGGTCGTCATGCTTTCCATGCAGCAACAGCGTCTCAGACCGAACTTCGGGCGCATAATGCAATGCAGAGCGAGCCAGAAACGCCTCTCTCGATAGACCCGCCTCTTTCTCGATAGCCCAGCGCAAACCGTCTGAACTCTCGTGATAAGCGACTTCAAGATCGTAGACGCCGCTGGACAGAATGACTGCTCGCAGATCAGAAACCTGGGTGGCGACCATTGCCGATGCAACGGCGCCACGACTGTTTCCATAGAGAACAATTCGGTCAGGATCGACGAAAGGCTGGCCCTGCAGGAAGGCGAGAGCAGCTATGATCGCTTGCTGGGTTTTGGGACCGCAGAAATCCGGAGGGCCATCCGACGCCCCAAAACCAGGCTGCGAGACTGCCGCCGCAGTGATATTCAAACCAGAACAGAACCGACGCAACGCGCCGCTGTTGACCGCCTCTATCCCTCCAAGCAGACGGCCACCCTGATTGCCGTGGACAAATAGGATTGCTCCTGCGGGCGTTTCACTTTCGGCTTGAGCTTGAAAAAGCTCGACCGTGGCTCCGTCACCCCGGTCAATGAGATGTCGCGTTGCTACCGGCATAACCACCATCAGGTTTTCGCGTGCCGGACAGACAATAGTGCAACTTGTGGCATTGGCAACGTCCGGTGGCGGGGGATATCGTTGAGAAACCAAATGGCTTAGCCGCTCATCCGTTCTCCCCTCGGCCAGAACGCGCCCATAGGGCGGATAAGGGGGCGAAGCTGGGCTTTTAAACAACGCGTTATACGCCGGCGGCGGAATGCCGGGATAGGTTATGAAGAGAGGGCGTGCCGTGCAGCCCCTCATCCACCTGCCGGCACTTCTCCCCGAGGGGAGAAGAGGATATGCCGCACCCTCCCGTTCCCCGCGCTTCGCCGCAAATCGGACAGCCGTTGGGCAAACCGCCCCGCCTACAGCGCCACACCAGTACCGCGGTCGAAGACGTGCACCTGATCACTCGTAATACTTGCCTCGAACACGGCGCCGTAACGGGCGGGATATTCGCCGTCGACGATGGCGGTCACCTGCTGTCCGGCGAGGTCGAAGACCACGTGGGTCTGGGCGCCTGTCGGTTCCACCAGCATCGTCCGGCCGGCGAGCGGCGTGCCGGCGGCAACACCGGGAACGAGATGTTCGGGGCGCAGGCCGATGGTGATGGCCTGGCCGGGCTTGACCTTGCGGTCGGGCGCGATGCGGATCGCCGTGCCGTCACCGAGGCGGGCGGCCGGCTCACCGTTTTCGCCGTCGACCGTGCCGTCCAGCATGTTCATCGCCGGCGATCCGATGAAGGCGGCGACGAAGAGATTGGCCGGTTTCCTGTAGAGTTCGAGCGGCGTGCCCTGCTGCTCCACCCTGCCCTGATTGAGCACGACGATGCGGTCGGCAAGCGTCATTGCTTCGATCTGGTCGTGGGTGACATAGATCGACGTCGTCCTGACCTTCTGGTGCAGCGTCTTGATTTCAGAGCGCATCTGCACGCGCAGCTTGGCATCGAGGTTGGACAGCGGTTCGTCGAACAGGAAGACGGCCGGATTGCGCACGACGGCGCGGCCCATGGCAACACGCTGACGCTGGCCGCCGGAAAGCTGGGCCGGCTTGCGGTCGAGGAGTTCGGCGAGATCCAGCATGCGCGCCGCTTCGGCAACGCGGAGCTCGATCTGGGGTTTGGCAATGCCGGCGAGCTTCAGATTGAAGCCCATGTTTTCAGCGACGGTCATGTGCGGATAAAGCGCATAGGATTGGAAGACCATGGCGATGTTGCGTTCACGCGGCGTCAAGCTGTTGACGACCTTGCCGCCGATGGCGATCTCGCCGTCGGTGATCTCTTCGAGGCCGGCGATCATCCGCAGCAGCGTCGATTTTCCGCAACCGGACGGGCCAACGAGCGCGACGAATTCCCCATCCTCAATATGAAGCGAAATGCCGTGGATGACGTCGACGGCGCCATAGGTCTTGCTGATTTCGGTGAGTTCAACGGATGCCATGATTGCACTCCAACGGTTCGGCTCAGGACTTCACGGCGCCGGCGGTCAGACCGGCGATGATGTGTCTCTGGGCGACGAAAAAGACGATGATGGTGGGAAGGATGGTCAGCGTGATGAAGGCCAGCACCAGTTGCCACTCCGTGCCGTACTCACCGCGATAGACCATGATGCCGAGCGGCCAGGGATATTTCGATTCCGAGTTCAGCATGATCAGCGGCAGGATGTAGCTGTTCCAGCTGCCGACGAAGGAAATGATGCTGACGGTGGCGACGATCGGGCGCGAAAGCGGCAGCGAGATGTGCCAGAAGAATCTGAGATAGCCGCAGCCGTCGACGAAGGCCGCCTGAAACAATTCTTCCGGAAGGTTGCGGAAATAGTTTCGAAACAGCAGGATGCTCATGCCAAGGCCGAAAGCCACCTGCGGCAGCACCACACCCCAATAGGTATCGAGCAGGCCGAGATCGCGGATGCGGATGAAAAGCGGCAGGATCGCGGTCGCCGCCGGAAACATCAGGCCGAGCAGGAAATAATTGAGCAGGAACGACGATCCGAAAAACCGGACATGGGCAAAGGCGAAAGCCGCCATCGACGAGACGATCAGCGTCAGCAGGACGGTGAGCGAGGCGATCACTAGCGAATTGCCGATCTGCAGCCAGTAGCGTTCACCGAAAAGAATGTCGGTATAGTTTGCCCATTGCCACTCCGTCGGCAGGCCGAAGGGATTGGTGCGCAGGTCGCCCAGCGTCTTGAAGCCGCCGAGCGCCGTCGTCAGCAACGGCACGAGCACGATTGCGGCAATCAGGCTCAGCGACACGTAGAGATAGACGCGCGTGGACGTGCTCATGCGGATGGAAGAGCTCATATCAGTCATGGCGCATGAATATCCTTTTGTAACCGAAGGCGAGCGTCACGCAGATAATGAAGAGCACCACGCCGACGGCGCTGCCGAGGCCGACCTGCATGCGCATGACGCCGTAGGTATAGAGGAAGGTGACCATCGTCTGGGTGGAGTTGGACGGCCCGCCGCCCGTCAACGGCATGATCATGTCGAAGAGCTGCAGCGAGCCGACGACGGCAAAGAAGATCGAAAGACGCAAGGTCGAGCCGAGCAGCGGCAGCGTGACGTAACGGAACTTCTGCCAGCCAGTGGCGCCGTCGATTTCGGCTGCCTCCAGCACGCTCTTGTCGACGGATTGCAGGCCGGCGATGAACAGCATCATGTGGAAGCCGAAATATTTCCAGACGATCACGCCAAGCACGGCATAGATCGCCACGTCCTTGTCGGCGAGCACGTAAGGGTTGGCGAAGCCGAAGAAGTTGGAAACGGCGGCAAACAGGCCATAGTCACCATCATAGACGAAGCGCCAGATGAGGCCCGCGGCAACGTCGGCCAGCACATAGGGCAGGAAGAAGATCAGTCGGTAGCCGACGACACCCGGAATGCGGTGCGCCAGCATGGTGGCCAGCCAGATGGCGAGCGGCACCTGGATGCAGATCGAGATCACGATGATCAGGCCGTTATTGACCAGCGCCTGGGTGAAGGCCGCATTTCGAAACAGAACCTGGAAATTGCGCAACGCGATGAACTCGGTCGGCGTGCCGTAGCCATTCCACTTGTAGAGGCTGTACCAGGCCGCCTCGCCCATCGGCATGATGACGAAGAGCGTGAAAAGCAGCAGCGCCGGCGGCAGGAAGATCAACAGCACCGCCAGCCGGTCATGGGCGACTGAACTCTTGCTGTTTGCGGCTCTTTTTGCCGGCCTTGCGGCAGTGGTTATCGACGGGACTGAAATATTGGCCATGGATCCTGCTTTCGGCATGTCGGCAGCAATGCCGGCGCTCCGTTCTTGGCTGGGAGCGCCGGGAAGGGTCTGCAGGCGCTGGCTATTGTTCCAGCTCGAAAGCGTCCTGGATCATCTGGGCCCCGTCCTTGGAATTCATCTGACCGGAGACGATTTCCACCGACACGTCGTTGACGACACGGCCGACCGCCGCACCCAGATCCTGGTCGAAATAGTTCTGATGCCAGGTCGAGGCGGCCAGCTGTTTTGCCGATTCGGCAAGCAGAGGGTTGGTAACGCCGTCACCGGCGCCGACGGCGACAGGCAGAAGCATGCCTGATTTGGCCATCGCCCGCTCGTTCTCGGCACTCGTCAGGAAAGCGAGGAAATCGATCGCTTCCTTGGATGCCTTCTTGGTAACGGCCCAGCCGTTCAGACCGCCAAGCGTATCCGTCGGCTTGCCGGCGCCGCCATCGACTGCCGGGAAGGCGAAACGGCCGATATTGTCGGGTGCGAGACCCTTGCCGTCGCCGGCATTCTTGCGCTGGTTGGCCTCGGTATTTTCAAAGCCGAGGATGATCGCAGCCTTGCCGTCACCGAAGACGCCGAGCGCCTGCGGCCAGGTCGAGCCGAGATAGCCGGGCTGGAAAGGTTCGAGCTTTCCGAGTTCGGCGAGGTCGTCGCCGGCCTTGATGATTGCGGGATCGAGGAAACCTTCGCCCTGGCCGGTCTTTGCCGCTTCGAAGACCTTCTGTCCGCCTTCGCGCATGACGAGATAGCTCCAGTAGAAATGGATCGGCCACTTCTCGCCGCCGCCACCGGCGATCGGCACGATGCCGGCTGCCTTGATCTTCTTCACCGTGGCGAGAAAATCAGCCCAGTTCTTGATGTCCTCGGCCTTGACGCCGGCCTTGGCAAACAGCTCCTTGTTGTAGAAAAAGCTGACCAGACCGACCTTATAGGGAATAGCCCAGGTCTTGCCTTCGAATGTCAGGCCGCTGACCGAAGCCGGGCTATAGGCGCTGCGCAGTTTGCCGCCATCGGCGTCGAGGGCCGGCGTCACATCCTGGAGCGCACCGGTCTCGGACTGCTGCTTCAAGACGCCGCCGCCCCAGCTGAAAAAGAAATCCGGCACGTCGTCGGACTGCAGCAATGTCGGAAGCTTGGCCTTGAAGGCCTCGTTTTCGAGAAACTGCATCTGGATATCGACGTCAGGGTGCTGGGCTTCGTATTTCTTGACGATGTCTTCCCAGGCCGCGACATATTTCGGGTCGAGCTCGAGATGCAGCCACTTGACCACCGTCGTCGCCGAGGCTGCACCTGCCCCGGCCAGCAACATGCCGGCAGCCGCGGCCATGGATGCGATGCGCCTGCCGCCGAGACCGGCGCTCTTCAACATAAAATTCATGATTTTCCTCCAAGGGGGCTGTCCTCACAATTTTTCCCCTATGCGGATTAATTCAACGGAGCTTTGACCCAATGTCAACCCAATGCCTCTATTTTTATCAAATGCGCTTGACAGGGCTGCAGAATTGCCCGCTATTTATTTCGTAACCCGTTAAAAATATTTGGGTTCCGCCCCAATGAAACGCTCGCCTGGCTAATTCCGATGAAGACCGCAGATCCAGAATTAATGCGCGCGATCAATCGCTTGAACGTGCTCGATACCGTCCGGCGCCATGGTCCGATCTCGCGGATCGAGATCAGCGAGCGTACCGAACTCTCCACCACGACCGTTTCGGCCATCACCGCCTCGCTGCTCGACGACGGGCTGATCCTGCCGCGTCACGAAGGCGATATCCGCAATGAGGCTGTGCGCGGACGGCCGCGGGTGATGCTGGAGCTCAATCCCGATGCGGCCCGCGTGGTGGGCGCCAAGATCGCCGCCAACAGGATGGTCTTCGTCGTCACCAATTTCCGCGGCGACGTGCTGTCGAAGCTCGCCTTGCCGATTCGCATCGACCGGCAGCCGATCGGCGTCATCGCCGATCTGGTCGAGGACGGGGTCAGGCGCTGCGTCGTCGATGCCGGGCTGTCGCTGGAGGATGTCGACAGCGTCTGCCTCGGCTTTCCCGGCGTCATCGAGCACCGCACCGGCTATATAAGAAGCAGCCCGATCTTTCGCGACACCAATGTCGATTTCGCCGCCGAGATGTCGACGCGGCTGGCGACGCCGACCATTGTCGAAAGCGACGCCCACGCCATCACGCTTGGCCATCACTGGTTCGGAAAGGCCCGCGATCTCGAGGATATGGTGCTGATTTCGCTGGAGCAGACGCTGGGGCTGGGCGTCCTGCACGGCAACAGCCTGTTTCGCGGCGCCGGCGGCCTCAGCCACAATCTCGGCGATCTCGTGCTCGGCATGGGACCGAATGGCGTCGTCCGGCTTTTCAGCCAGGCCGGCGAAAGCGCGATCCTCGGCGAACAGCAGGCCGACGGGCGTTTTGCCGAAGCGATCCGTCTCGGGCGCGGCATGAACCATGCCCAGGCACTGATCAAGGCCGATGACGACCGGCTGATCAGCGCCGCCATCCGCGCCGGCGAAGCGGTCGGATTGACCATTGCCAATATCGTCACGCTGTTTGCGCCGCCGCGGGTCATTCTTGTGGGCTCGAGCCTGGCGCTCGGCGAACCCTTTCTCAACAGCCTGCGCGATGCCTATGCGCTCGCCATTCCGCCGTCGCTGCGCGGCGTGAGCGAACTCGTCTTCGACGATTCGACCGATGATTTCTGGGCGCAGGGTGCCGCTGCAGTGGCGCTCTACGAACTCTACGAATCGCCCTGGAGCACGACGGGGCCGGCGCTCTGACGGGCGCCCCAATCACCATCAATAGCACGATCAATGGAGGAATTCATGGACAAGGTCGGTATCGGCATCATCGGATGCGGCAATATTTCGGGCGCCTATCTCACGGCGATGGCATCCTTTCCCATTCTCGACATCCGCGGCGTCGCCGATCTCAACCGGGAACTGGCCGAAGCAAAGGCTGCGGAATTCAATGTTCCGGTCAAGACGGTCGAGGAGCTTTTCGCCGATCCCAAGGTCGAGATCATCGTCAATCTGACGATCCCGAAGGCCCATGTTGCCGTGGCATTGCAGGCGCTTGAGGCCGGCAAGCATACCTATTCGGAAAAGCCGCTCGGGATTAATTTCGCGGAAGGGAAAAAATTGGCGGATGCCGCCAAAGCGAGAAATCTTCGCATCGGCGCTGCCCCCGATACTTTCCTCGGCGGCGGCCACCAGACGGCCCGCAGCCTGATCGACAAGGGCGTCATCGGCCAGCCGGTCGGCGGCTCGGCAACCTTCATGTGCCCAGGCCATGAGCGCTGGCATCCGAACCCGGCCTTCTTTTACGAAGTCGGCGGCGGGCCGATGCTCGATATGGGTCCCTATTACATCACCGATCTCGTCAATCTTCTCGGACCGGTTTCCCAGGTGGCGGGTTTTGCGACGACGCCGCGATCGGAACGGCTGATCACCAGCGAACCGCGTAATGGCGAGCGCATTCCCGTGCATGTGCCGACCCATGTCACCGGCATGATGGCCTTTGCCAATGGCGCCGTCGTCCAGATCGCCATGAGCTTCGATGTCGCCGGCCACAAGCATGTGCCGCTGGAAATCTACGGAACCGAGGGCACGCTTGTTGTGCCCGATCCGAACAAGTTCGCCGGCCCTGTGGAATATATGAAGAAGGGCGGTGCGTTCGAGGACCAGCCGGTCACAGCACCCTATGCCGACGGCAACTACCGCTCGCTCGGCGTCGCCGACATGGCGCATGCGATCCGCTCCAACCGGCCGCATCGCGCCAATGGCGATCTGGCGCTGCATGTGCTCGAAGTCATGGAAGCGTTCCACACCGCTGCCGCGACCGGCCGGACGGTCACGATCACCACGGCAACAGAGCGCCCTGCCCCCTTGTCCGATTCCATCGTCGACGGACGGCTGGCGAAATAAGTTTCAGGAGGAAAGACTATGCGTGAAGCACTGATCGTCTGGGGCGGCTGGAGCGGGCATGAGCCGCAGGAGTGCGCCGAAATCATCAAGACCATGCTCGAGGAGGACGGCTTCAAGGTCTATCTCGAGCACGGCACCGAGGCGCTTGCCGACCCTTCCGTCCATGATCTTAGCCTCGTTGTGCCGATCATGACGATGTCGAAGATCGAAAAGGAGGAAGTCAAGAACCTCGCCACGGCGATCGAAAGCGGCGTCGGCATCGCCGGCTATCACGGCGGCGCGGGCGATGCCTTCCGCGACTCCGTCGATTACCAGTTCATCATCGGCGGCCAGTGGGTGGCTCACCCCGGCAACATCATCGACTATACCGTCAACATTACCCGGCCTGACGATCCCCTCATGGAGGGCATTGCCGATTTCCCCTATACGTCAGAGCAATATTACATGCATGTTGACCCCTCGAACGAGGTTCTGGCGACGACGAAGTTCACCGGCGAGCACGCCTACTGGATCGACGGCGTCGTCATGCCTGTCGTCTGGAAGCGGAAATACGGCAAGGGCCGCGTCTTCTATTCCTCGCTCGGCCATCAGGCCAAGGAATTCGACGTTCCCCAAATGAAGACCATCTTCCGCCGCGGCGCCAACTGGGCGGCGCGGTAAGGCTCCGGTTCGTGGGATGGCTGCACCTTACCGGGGTCGAGCTACTCGTCTCGACCTCCGGCCCCTGTAAACGCGGCGAAGGACGTCCCTTGCGAGATGTTGCGAGGGACGGAGAGGTCGCGGCATAATCCCTTCTCCCCTCGGGGAGAAGGTGCCGGCAGGCGGATGAGGGGGCCACACGGCACGCATCTCACATAATTCACCTATCCCGCCACGCCGACGGCAACGCCGAGATCCGGCGCGTCCTGACCCCGGTCGAGACGATACCGACACGGTCGAAGCTTGCATGGGCGATGTCGGAAAGACCGGCTTCGCCGGCCCCCTCATCCGCCCTATGGGCACCTTCTTGGATGACAGGAATGTAGGATACTAACGCTTCCGGGCGGGTGGCCGCCCGCCCGGAAGCTGGTTGTCGGATCGTCACCTTCTTAGCCGTTTGGGGCTGTGGGGAGCAGGATCGCAACCGGCTCTTCATCTGGCCCGTGTTCAAGAGCATGACGTCAGYCGCATCGGCTTCGAAGCCTCCGGTGGCTATGAATGGCGGCTGATGGTGCATCTGCGGGCCGGCAAGCGACCGGCGGCGCGTCTGCAGCCAGCGCAATTGCGGTTCTTCGCCAAGAGCCGGCTTCGGCGGGCAAAGAACGACCRGCTCGATGCCGCGCTGATTGCGCTCTTCACTGCAAGTMTCGAGCAGTTGCCGGCACTGCCGGACGCACGCTTCGACAGGTTGGCGGCCGAACTGACCTATGTRGAACAGATCGAGCAGCAGATCGCGCTGGTGAAGACCTTTGCCGAGACCGCCTTGTCGGAGGCCGTCAAACGCCGTCACGCGCGCGAGATCGCCCGGCTCGAAACCTGCCGCAAGGCCCGTCTGCTGCGGCTCGAAAAGACGGTTCGCGACGATTGTGACCTGGCCCGGCGGCTCGATCTGCTGATCTCCATCAARGGGATCGGGCTGCGCAGCGCGCTGTGCCTGATCATTCGGCTGCCCGAACTCGGCCATGCCGGCCGTGCCGAGATCGCCGCCCTTGCCGGYGTCGCACCCTATGACGACGATAGTGGAAAACATCATGGCAGACGCCGCATCCAGGGTGGCCGCGAACGCCTGCGCAAGAGCTTGTTCATGTGCGCCTTCACGGCAACCCGGCACAATCCGGATCTCGCGTCGTTCTATGCGCGCTTGCGCAGCAACGGCAAGGAACACCTGTGCGCCGTCATAGCCGTCGCCCGCAAACTCATCATCCTCGCCAATGCCATCCTCATTCGAAACACCGAATGGACGCCACAATACCAGCAAAATTGAAACATGGTTGCTCCCCGCTGGG
>NZ_JBFTZZ010000021.1:0-103401 GCF_056406515.1 Rhizobium sp. P1_B8
ACGAGATCTTCGGAGGCATCTGCGAGCGCCAGTGCCAATTCCGCAGCCGACCATCCACGTTTCTGCAAACTGACGAGCATTTCCACCATCGCGACTTCGACTTCTCGTCTGCAGCTCGAAATCGGCTTCAATTCGATATGTTTCTCATCACATGCCGTGGTCATCGTAGCCTCCGCTCTGCCATATGAAAGGCAGCGTTAACAATTTCGACAATGGGTGGATATGGTAGGGGTTGCATGCAAGCCTCGAGCCATTACACATCGACACAGATTGCCTCGGCTGCGCGCAACCCCTCGCGCGCCATTATTTGCCGATGTCCGGCATCATGAGCGTCTCGCATGAATCTGCACAATAGGTGGTGGAATTCTTCCCGGCGCCTGAGGGATGCACGCGGAATGAGTCCTGTTGCAAGCCAACGCTTGCGCAAAGCGCGCAAGAACAATCCTCCGATGGTTCACGACCTCTCCTCCTATTTTTGCTTGTTTTGTTTTGAACAAATATCGTTGTAAGTTGCCGGCGCCTCGAAACTACATTGCACCGGCAGCTGCGTATTTTGGAAGTTCCGAACTTCCTTTGGAATTAACCACTACTCATTTAGATATATGAACAGGACGCAATTGTCGTTATCGCCGCATCCTGAAAGTTATCAGTCCGTCCATTTATGCTCGCCAGGGAATATGATAGGTAGCGGTTTTGTCGCAAACTTTCTAAAAGGCCGCAGAAGCGGCCATCGCTGGACACAGTTATGCAGCGAGTGCGGCGAATTGCTGAAATGCCGATTGGCCACTGGTTGAAAATTGGCGCTTGCGGATCATGTGAGCCACCTCGATACCATCCAGGGTTGCTGACGCAGACTGAAAGGATTTGAAGCCCTTCATGGGGCGGGTCAGCTTCTTGATAAACCGGTGGTCCTGCTCAATCGTGTTGTTGAGGTATTTGACCTGCCGGATCTCGATCAGCCAGAACCATCCATACAACAGCAGCCGCCAGTTGATGTTTTGCAATCCTGCCAGGTTCGCGCCGCTCTTGTCGATGACGACCTTTTCGGGCCAGCCATTGTTCTTAATCGTGCGGGCGAAGAACGCGCTGGCCGCGGCCTCATCGCGGTGCTCAGACAGCATGAAATCAAGGGTTTTGCCGAATTTGTCGACAGCCCGACAGAAATAGGTCCACTTGCCTTTGACCTGGATATAGGTCTCGTCCATCCGCCAGGAGCTGCTGGTTGCGGATTTGCGCCGCTGGGCCTGGCAGGCAATCAGGGGCGAATATTTCACGACCCATCTGTTCAGCGTCGCGTGGTCAACGGTAACGCCGCGCTCGGCCATAATCTCTTCCAGATCACGATAGGAGACCGCATATCTCACGTAGGAAAAATACCGCGTATAAAATCACGTCTTTCGGGTAATGACTGCCTTTGAAATCGACCATGATCGTGAAACTCAATCTGCCTGCTCATCTCAACCCCGGATCTACGCCTACAATGCTGGTTGCAAACCCGGTGAAAAGTTTTGCGACAGAACCCTTTCCTCAACTCGCAGCATGTCGAACCCCCTCGGTCATCGGCCTTGCCGCCCAGACTAACCATCTGGTGACGGCAATGCAGATCCCCGTCGATCCGGAATTCGATAATGCCAAATATTGTGCGATCAGTCGTTGAGCATTGCCGGCCTTGAATAGATTCGAACCTACGACCACTGGTTGGCGACTGGGACGGAATGGATAATCAATCGGCTACCGGCGTTGTGTGCTGCTTCGAATGAAATGGTCATGACTTGCGTATGGTACGCTAATCGCATACCATTCAGCAGTAAAATCGGAGGCTGGAAACTATGGCGACGGTCGAGAAAATTACGATTGCACTGACATCCGAAATGGCGGGCTTTGTGCGAAGCGCGGTCGATGCTGGCGAATATGCATCGACGAGTGAAGCCATCCGTGATGCCGTCCGCGAATGGAAGGAGCGACGAGATTTGCTCGGCTACACCGTCGAGGATCTGCGAGCGCTCGTACAAGATGGCATCGAAAGCGGCCCAAGCTCCCGCACGACAATGGCAGAGGTAAAAGCTGCAGCGCTCGAGCGATTAAAATCTGCACGACCCGAACGCTAAGCATGCTTCCAATTATCCGAACCAATCGTGCGGACGAGGACCTGATCGAGATATGGTCCTACATAGCCATTGACAACATATCTGCGGCTGACCGTGTTCTTGACGCGATTGAAGCACGCTGGGACAATCTCGCCCGACACCCCTACTCGGGGGTTGCGCGCGACGATATCGCGCCAGGCATTCGGCATCTCGTTTCAGGTGAGTATCTGACTCTTTATCGGCTCAGTGGCAGTGCCATTGAAATCGTCCGCGTCCTGCACGGGCGCAGAAAGATTTCCTCCAAAGTGACTATATAACGGCGGGCTCGCGGTACCCCTCATATAAGATCTCGGATTGGAGAATCTACACCAAGTGCAGCATGGGCGTTTGAAGGGTAGTGGATCAGCCGAACTCGGCCCCGAGGCATGTATGGCAGAACGCCGGAATCGCGCCCTTCAAAGCGGAAAAATCGAATTTAGACGTCGGAACAGAACAGTTAGACTCTAAGAAGCACTTTGATCGCGCGGCGCTCATCCATAGCGCGATAACCGTCGGCGACATCCGCGAGCGGAACTTCCAAGTCGAAGACCTTACCGGGATTGATGGTCCGGCTTAGTACCAGATCTATAAGATCAGGTAGGAACCGGCGCACTGGCGCGGGGCCGCCCAGCAGACTTTTCTGAGCAAAAAACAGTGTCTGCCCTTCGAACTGCACGCCATGAGGAACGCCAACAAAGCCAATTGCACCGCCGGGCCGGGCGGAACTTATCGCCTGCGTCATCGCCTCTTGGGTGCCCACGCACTCCAAGACAGAATCGGCGCCCACGCCTTTTGTCAGTTCCTTGATCCTGGCGACCCCTTCATCTCCACGCTCAGACACGATATCGGTTGCGCCGAACTCGATTGCAAGATCTTGCCGGGTTTTGTGGCGGCTCATCGCAATGATCCGTTCGGCACCCATCTGCTTGGTTGCCAAAACACCCATTAGTCCTACAGCCCCGTCACCAACGACAACTGCAGTAGAGCCCGGCCCGACGCGTGCTGCCTCTGCCGCATACCATCCCGTTCCGAGTACATCCGATGTCGCAAGGAGGCTTGGAATTAGATCATCGGAGGGTATTTCCGCAGTCGCAACCAACGTGCCGTCTGCAAGGGGCACGCGGTCAAAGGGTGCCTGTGCGGCGGACATGAATTCACGTTGTTCACACGAGGAAGGGAAACCAAAACGGCAATGTGGGCACGTATTGTCGGAGATGCAAAAAGATCCAATTACAAACTGGCCTGGGCGTACAGTCCGCACCGCACTGCCAACTTCAACGACAATGCCGCAGTATTCGTGGCCCATATGCATCGGCCCGGATACGTCTTGCAAGCCACGATAGGGCCAAAGATCAGAGCCACAAATGCAGGACGCTGAGAGCTTGATAATTGCGTCAGTCGGATACAGAATTTTTGGATCTGTAACCTCTTCACATCGAATGTCCCCAGGAGAGCGAAGCACCGTACCAAGCATGAAAAATCTCCTCCAACGACATTCTTCTTGCTGACCGCAGTTAGATCACTGCGGCCATAGCAAGCTTTAACCTCGCATCATATCGTCGAAGGGCATCGCTGATTAGGGAGGGAAATCTGATAACCATTATCGAATTAGCTCATGAATGTTCGCAGTGTCCGTGTGGAATCAGCTTCATAAGCTGGCCAAAGGCGTCGATACGATCTTCGCGGTGAGAAAGGGCTGCATCGGCGGCCCTTTCCATCGGGTGGTACGTGCCAAATACTCTCGGAGACGGCCTTCGCCATTGATGAAATCTACTCATGATCGCAAGCGAAACGTCCTGCCTAATCGAACGAACTGATCTCCATTAGATATCTCCCTGACTGTCACAACCAATGGAGATCGACATGGACACAGCTAATGACACCGTCAATCACGATGAACCCGACACTGGACGCCGCACCTTGCTGAAGATGACCGGTGTCGGAGTCGCAGCGCTTGGCGTGGCCTCGGTTGCTGGTTCGCCTGCTCTCGCCCAAGCCAGTGCAGAATGGGACAAAGTCTTCCCGAAGAGCGACAAAGTCGACCATCAGAAAGTGAACTTCAAAAACCGTTATGGCATTACCCTAGTCGGCGATCTGTATCTGCCGAAGAACCGGGGCAACGGACAGCTGCCGGCAATTGTTGTTGGTGGCCCGTTTGGCGCCGTGAAGGAGCAGTCGTCTGGTCTCTACGCACAGAACATGGCGGAACGCGGATTCGCAACGATTGCCTTCGATCCGTCTTATACCGGGGAAAGCAGCGGTGAACCGCGCAATATAGCGTCGCCAGACATCAACACTGAGGACTTTAGTGCAGCGGTGGACTTCATTGGTCTGCGGCCTGAAGTCGACCGCGAGCGGATCGGCGTGATCGGTGTGTGCGGTTGGGGCGGCATGGCGTTGAACGCTGTCGCCGTGGACAAGCGCGTCAAGGCGGTGGTAGCGAGCACCATGTACGACATGACGCGCGTCATGTCGAAAGGTTACAACGACAGCGTGACCCTCGAACAGCGCACGAAAGCGCTGGAGCAATTAAGCAGTCAACGTTGGGCCGACGCGGACAAGGGAACGCCGGCTTACCAGCCGCCCTATAATGAACTTAAGGGTGGCGAAGCGCAGTTCTTGGTCGATTATCACGACTATTACATGACGCCGCGTGGATATCATAAGCGCGCAGTCAACTCGGGCAACGCGTGGTCGCAGACCACTCCGCTGTCCTTCATGAACATGCCGATCCTGACCTACATTACGGAAATTTCGCCGCGCCCGGTCCTGTTCATTCACGGCGAAAAGGCACACTCGCTTTATTTCAGCCAGACCGCCTACGCCGCTGCGGCAGAGCCAAAGGAACTCGTGATCATTCCAGGTGCCAGCCACACGGATCTCTATGACCAGCTGGACGTGATTCCATTCGACAAGCTGCAATCGTTCTTCGAGCAGCATCTCGTCGTTTAATATTCAGTCGAGCAAGTCTCGCTAAGACCGGCCGACGGACGTAAAACTCCGTCGGCCGGCTTCGTAGTGAGAACAGTCTCTGCTTGCGCAAAGCCACTATCGCATGTGTTCGCGTTCACACTTTATAAGAGAAATGCGACGATGCGTTGAGCGCGCCTTGACGCCCATCTTGTCGAAAAACGGACGACCATTGGGGCGCCCATTTCGGGCAGGCTCACGAAGGCGTGGTTCGCCAGCGTCTCCGGCTTATGGGTTAAGACGCCATTCCCGGCTGGACCGCCTTCAGCACACCAAGATCGCCGACGGAGCAAAATCGGCAATATCGAGGTTCGAGCCGACTTGGTCCTCGGACGATACGCAAACGCCGCGAGGCCGCCGAACAAAAAGTTAATATTGGCTATATTTGCAGGAGAGCGAGATTGCAAAAATCACTTGCATATAACTTCATAGAATATGTCCGGCTTACCTGCGATCTAGTTTGTTGAATTGCCGATCGTTCTTAATAAGCGCGCAACACATAGCCGCCCATTTTCCATTTCAGCCACCTGCCGAACCAGCGGGTGAAAGCGCCGTCATCACGACAGGTCGCGACCAGAAATCATTTCTGCACGACATTTCATCCCATTCACGCATTCCCGCGGAGGACACTCCATGCCTCAACTGACTATTAGCCGTATGTTGCTCCTGTTTGCACTCCTCGTCACTGCGGGCCTTGTCACCGCTCTGGGCGTCCAGACTTACGCTATTAAGCGCGTCCAAATCGACGGTCCGCTTTACAACGAGATCAAGAGCCAAAAGGATCTGTTGGCAGATCTTGTACCGCCGCCGCTTTTTGCCGTGGAAGCCTATGCAGCGATCTATGAAGCAAATTTTCATGCCGATCGGCGAAGCCGGGCGATTGCGCGGATCCACGAACTCAAGAAGCTCTACGACGACCGCAAAGCAGCGTGGGTTGCAGCGGATCTTACCGAGCCGGAAGCGAAGATCATCAGGGAGAAGCTCATCCCCGCTTCGGATCGATTCTGGTTCGTGACTCTCGAACAGTTCATTCCGGCGGTTGGCAGGAAGTACGACACGATGATGGCTGTCATGGATGATTTGGCGCGGGCATATCAGGACCAAAGACAAGCCGTACTCGAACTCAGCGAACTCGCGTCGGAAGTATCGGCTTCCAATGAACGATTGGCGACCAGCGAAGCGAGCTGGCTTGGATCCACCGCACTATACGGTGGGCTCTTGGCAGTCCTGGTGTTCGTGCTTGGCGTAATCTTCATCAGGATTCGCGCTATCTCTCCGCTTGGCGCAATCACCCGCTTCATGGAAAAAATGGCAAGAGGCGAAACTGAACTCTCGGTTCCCTTCAAGAGCCGTTCTGACGAGATCGGTCTCATTGCGAGGGCACTGGAAGTCTTTAGAATGACCGGGATCGAGAAGGAGAAGCTGGAGTTCGAAGCCCAGGCAGCCGGCGTTCAACGCATGCAAGACCAACAGGCTCGGGAAGCCGATGCACTCCGGCGTGCAAATGATACGGCCATGGTGGTGGACCAACTGGGTGCGGCGCTGCGGGGGCTCGCCGACAGCAATCTCCAAGTGAAAATCTCCGACAGCTTTAGTCCGGAATTTGAGCAAATCAGGGAGGACTTCAACCGTTCGATCGAAACGTTGGAGGACACGCTCGAAAGAGTGATGGATGGAACCGTCGACGTCCGTCGCGCCAGCGCAGAATTGAGTGCCGGTGCAGATCATATGTCGAGGCGGACTGAGAATCAGGCGGCCGCACTCGAGCAGGCGTCGGCTGCCCTGGAGCAAATTACCGCAACAATTGGACATCTAACGACAAATACGCAGCTAACGCGCCAACTCGTGGGTCAGGCCCGCACACGCGCCGAAGATTCGAGCGAAGTGATGAAAAACGCGGTTGAGGCAATGCATCGCATCGAACGTTCGGCCAACGAGATCGCTCAGATAATCAGCGTCATCGACGAAATAGCGTTCCAGACCAATCTACTGGCTCTGAACGCGGGGGTAGAGGCGGCACGTGCCGGAGAAAGCGGCAAGGGGTTTGCAGTCGTGGCAAGTGAAGTCCGCGAACTGGCTCAACGTTCGGCCAGTGCGGCCAAACAGATCAAGCTTCTGATCGACAACTCCACGACAGAGGTCAGTCAAGGTGTGAAGCACGTAGCGGAAACAGGCAAAGCCCTAACAGAAATTACCGCGTTCGTTGCGTCCATAGATGTGAAGGTCGTTGATATTGTCGTCGGAATCCAAGAGCAGTCGACCGGCCTGCGTGAGACGTCAGCAGCAATCAATGCCCTTGACAGCACGACCCAGCAAAATGCTGCGATGGCTGAAGAGACGGCTGCCATGAGCAGCACGCTGACCGAGCAGGCGGCGGCACTGGCTGAAGAAGTCCAAAAATTTCAACTCAACAACACGCAACAAACCCATGGACAACGCAACGTGCTGCGATCGCGGCTCAACGCGGCCTAGCGGTTCTGTGACACTCAAACGACAAAAGGTTGATTTTATGAATAAGCTCTTGAAGGTCGCCAGTCGTACGGCGGTGGCATTGAGTATCGCAACTGTCTTCGCCGACAGCGTAGCCGCCAAGGATTTGACCTTGGGATACGTCGTCGCCAGTTTGAAGATCCCTTTCAACGTCGCCACGAAAAAAGGCTTCGAGGAAGCTGCGCGGGAAGCCGGCGTGAAGACCATTGTCATAGACCCGGAAGGCAGCATTCCCAGACAGACCGCAGCGATTGACGAACTTATCGCAAAAGGGGTTGACGGCATTGGCTTTTTGCCAATGGACTCGGTGCTGGCTGCGACCTATGCGGATAAAAGCTTGGCACAGAAAGTTCCAACCGTCTCAGTCGCAGTTCAAGTTGGCGACAGCACGACACGCAGTTTGCGCGATGTCTATTCCAGTCTATCGGCATTGGTGACCACAGATGATGTCGCAATCGGGGAACGGGCTGGAGAGTTGGCAACCGGTTTGTTGCCGAAAAATCGTCCTGTGAAAATTGCAATCATCGAAGGCGCGCACGGTTATTCTGCAGTTCCCCAAAGGACGCAAGGCTTTCGAGCAGCTCTTGACAAAGCCGGCGTGGACTATCGGATTGCGGGATCGCAGCCCACAGACTGGACGCCCGAGCAAGGTGCGGCCGCCTGCCAGAAGTTTTTGTCGGACAACCCAGATCTGGACCTCATCTTCAGTCAAGCAGATCCAATGGCCATCGGCTGCGCCCAAGCGCTTCGCTCTTCCGGCTCTGCGGTGAAGCTTGTCGCCACCGGCGGTGGTTCTCTGGAGGGAAATGAAGCGATCGCAAAAGGCGATATCGATGGATCAGTATGCACGCGGCCCGAGCTCTTGGGCCGGCTTATGTTGAAAGTGCTTTACGAAGCGGCGACGAATCCTGGCGCCCAAAAGGCTCAGTTGGTGACATATGACAGCGCGCTGATTACGAAGGAGACACTCCAAAATTGCCCGCCTGAATGGTGACAGCCTTTTCCGTCGTTGTGCCATAGATATGATCCCACTATATCGGAGAAATCGTTGCCGGGCTGACCTCTGCGCCAGCCTGGGCGCCAAATTGGCCAGGTAACAGGATGGGTTTGCCGGGAGGTCGTAACCGGCAAAGCCGGTTGGCATCTGCCTTTCCAGTAACGCCTTGCCTTGGATGCGCTTGTGATAGTCACAGCGACGATCGTGCCACAACACAATGATACCGATCTCTTCATCCTCGATCATTCGAGAGCCGGTTTCGTCCTGAAGCTATTCGAATCAAAGTTGGTGGATCCGCGCTCGAGCAGCCATCCAGAAACATTCATGAGCACAGCTAATCATAACATGCGGCAGTTGCCTGCTAAACGAGCGCTCCGTCCTCGTCTATAAATCCAGAAACACGCGGATTGATTACAGTTTTTCTGTAATGGGAAGCACTTTGCAGGCCCGACGCAAGTCAACGGTCGTTCGACCACCATGAATAGCTCGGCAGAATGGGATCCCTAATCGTAAGGCTTGACCGGAAAGAGGCGTTGATTTGACCATTGAAACCAAGTCGGGCAGCACGCCGGACATGATCGAGACGGCCCTGAACGACGCAGAAAGGACAGGTTTCAAGATCGCCGCCGTTGGCCGGACGATCGCCGTAACTCTCATCGCTCTGGCTTTTCTTCCAAGCTACTATTTTCCCATAAACATCGGGATTTCTGCCATCACGTTGGCGATCGCGTTGATTGGGCTCACCTCTCTCGCCGCAATTGGGACGCGCTATGAAATAAAAGCTCGATTCGCTATCTTCGCGTTTGATGCCACCGTTGTCACCGTTTTGCTCGCATTCATACCGCTGAGCAGTGGCGGGGATATACCTCAAAATCTTGTCTTCTTGACGAGTTCTGTCCAATACTACTACGTCGTTGTCGCGGCATCGGTCTTGACCCTTTCGCCTCCGATTGTCATCTGGACGGGATCATGGGCCACAGGCGGACTTATTTTCGCAACATGGTGGATCCGGTCTGGAATGGACAAGGTGCTGAGTTACGGCGATTTGCCGATCGCACCATCGCCAGAGATCTTTTTTGAAACCGTATTGAGCCCGAACTTTCTGGGAATGGCATCTCGCGTACAAGAAGCTCTCATCATAGCTCTGGTGACGGCGATAGCGGCGTTGGCGGTTCATCGAGCAAGACGAGTTGTGCGCAATCACGCGCGCGCGGAGGCAAGTGAGCGGCGTGTGCAGCGTCTTTTTGGACGTTACGTGCCTGCTCCTATACTGCGCGAACTTTTGGATGCTGGGCACCTGGCACCACAGACGCGGTTCGCGACACTTCTCTTCGCTGACATTGAAGGGTTCACACGCCTTTCAGAAAGCATGCATCCGACGGAGCTCGTTCAGTTGCTGAACGAGTTTTTCACTGCGGTTACAGAGATAGTCGGCCGCAACGGCGGTGTCGTCATCAACTACATCGGCGATGCTTTGCTTGTGTCGTTCAACGCACCGCTTCCAGTCGAAGACCACGCCGATCGTGCTCTGGCTGCCTCTCTGGAGATCTTGGCAATGACGACCAGTCAACAGTTCGACGGGCAAACCATCCGTTTGCGGATCGGTATTGCGACCGGGCTCATCGCTGCCGGGACGGTTGGTGCTGCCGATGACCGTCAAACCTACACTGTTTACGGAAACCCCGTAAATCTTGCTCAAAGACTTCAGGAACTCACCAAAGACATGAATACGAATTGTCTCATCTGTGGTGTCACAGCGCAGCAAGCGCGCGCGGTTGGCCCTACCCTGACCCGCCTCGGGCTTTTCACCATTCGAAATCTTGCAACACCCACCGAGGTATTCGCGCACGCCAATAGCGGCGCGCCAACGGCTCCAGATGCCTCGTGACACTTTCATCAAGTCCTTGAACCTGATCTGCCAGACGATCAACTTTTCCTGCGGGGCCAAACTCAAGCGATCCGGGTGACTAGCTATACAAGGCCCTGCCTGTGCTAAGAAGGAACCTGGAAAAGTCGTGGGCTCAAAAGCTAGGGCTCGCTCGCGCGCCATCATCGCTGCCCACAGACGCCTCGCAGATACGCACTCTTTTCCTGCTTTGGCCCATCGCATTCATGAGAGAGCTTCATGATTGCATGCGCATATCAGCCGCTAATCGCTTGTGCGTTCTAAGTCTATATGTGCCTGGCGGACCCTGGTTCGCAAGACCGCGGACATCGCCGCGGTCGAAGATACGCGCCCGATCGCCCGGACAAGTCCGGCCAGACTTCGAATTTGGCGACCTTTAGTACGCCACCGCCGTTGGGCGCCCACCGCGTGAAAATAAAGAGGCTACAATATGCTACTAGAACTCTCTTCGACGAGCGTTTCCGATTCAGGCCGTGGTTCATCTTGGGGCGGGGTGTTTGCGCTGGCTCTGGGGGCCTTCGCCCTGGTTGCGTCCGAGTTTATGCCGGTCAGCCTTTTGACCCCCATCGCCGCCGACCTGCAGATCACGGAGGGTCAAGCTGGCCAAGCGATCTCGGTCTCCGGCGCCTTTGCCGTCCTCACCAGTCTTCTCATTTCCGCCGTTGCCGGCCAGCTCGACAGAAAACTTGTCCTGCTAGTGTTGACGGCTCTCATGATCATCTCGGGGACGATCGTGGCAATGGCGCCAAATTACGAGATCTTCATGGTCGGCCGCGCCTTTGTCGGTATCGCCATCGGCGGCTTTTGGTCGATGTCGGCTGCGACCGCAATGCGTCTTGTACCGAGTGATCAAGTGCCCCGCGCTCTGTCGATCCTCAATGGCGGCAATGCATTAGCAACAGTAATCGCAGCGCCACTCGGGAGCTTCTTAGGTGGCTTCATTGGCTGGCGTGGAGCGTTCTTTTTTGTCGTGCCAATCGCCGCGATCGTCTTCATTTGGCAGCTGTTCAGTTTGCCGTCGATGAAGACAGAAACGCGAACGAGCGTCGCGGGCGTGTTCCTGGTCCTCAAAAGGCCCGTGGTCGCACTGGGCATGGCTGCGGTCAGCWTCTTCTTTATGGGGCAGTTCGCTCTGTTCACCTATCTCAGACCATTTCTGGAAACGGTCGAGCATGTCGACGTTTCTACCCTCTCCCTTGTCCTCTTGATGATGGGCGTGACCGGTTTTGTCGGCACTTCGCTTATCGGCGCATTTTTAAAGGATCGTCTGTACCGCACAATTATCACCATTCCCGTCATCATGGCGTTGATCGCGGGGGCTCTGGTTCTGTCCGGCACCGGGGTCGCGATGACCACCCTTTTGCTGAGTATGTGGGGTTTGTTTGCCACCGCGGCACCAGTCGGCTGGTGGACATGGGTCGCCAGGACGTTGCCGAACGACGCGGAGGCAGGCGGGGGCCTAATGGTCGCAGTCGTCCAGCTGGCGATCACGTTTGGTGCCGTTGTCGGCGGAATTCTGTTTGATACCACCGGGTATCAGGCGACCTTTGGCGCCAGCACCGTCCTACTCCTGATCGCCGCGGTCTTGACAGCGCTGACCGCGCGCAGCGCTCGCACGGACACGCAAAACGCTTAAACGATACCCAGCTGTTGCGGCCATCGGCTGTCCCATCTTGAGCGACCGCTCCGTCCACAAGGGGGGTGCATCAAAGGTTATATGGTGCATTTGCCGGCATCTTCACGAAGGCCGGGCCGCATGCCATACGAGGAGCGAGTTGTGCTAGGGCGGGGCCCGAACAGCCACGGCTCGTGCCGGTGGGGCACCAGGACATTGTGCCGAGCTGGCAAAGGGCGCTGCTTTAACGATTAGAAGCGCATCCGGAACCGTAAGGCGACAGGTTTGAGGAAACAGCATGAAAAAATACTCCATAGCTCTCATCCCCGGCGACGGAATCGGTGTCGCCGTCACAAACGCGGCACGGGAGGTACTGGAGACGGTAGCAAAGAGGGAGAACTTCAAGGTCGAAGCGACGAGTTTTCCCTGGTCTTGCGCCTTCTATAAAGAGACGGGCGCAATGATGCCCGAAAATGGTATCGAGGTTCTTCGGGGCTACGACGCGATTTTGCTGGGTGCAGTCGGTTGGCCTGCCGAAGTCCCGGATTCTGTGTCGTTGCACGGTCTATTGCTGCCTATTCGCAAGGCCTTCGTACAATATGCCAATATTCGCCCTCATCGTCTTTTGCCCGGCGTGCAAGGTCCGTTGAAGTCGAGCGATTTCGATATCCTGTGTATCCGCGAGAACACGGAGGGAGAGTATTCTGGTGCTGGCGGCCGCGTTCATGTCGGCACGCCCGACGAAGTTGCGGTGGAGACATCGATTTTTACCCGCAATGGTGTCGAACGCATACTGCGTTTCGCCTTCGAACAGGCACGCCAGCGCCGCCGGAAGCTGGCGTCGGTGACAAAATCGAACGCGCAAAAATACTCCATGGTTTTCTGGGACGAAATCACCGAGAAGCTTTCCAGCGAATATGCCGATGTCGAGGTGAAGAGCTATCACATCGATGCCATGGCGGCACGAATGGTCATGGCGCCTGAAAGTCTTGATGTCGTCGTCGCGTCAAACCTTTTCGGCGATATTCTCACCGACCTGGGCGCTGCTATCCAAGGGGGCCTCGGATTTGCGGCTTCAGCGAATATCAACCCCAACCGTACCGCACCATCCATGTTCGAACCGGTCCACGGCTCGGCGCCCGACATCGCGCATCTGGGCATAGCCAATCCCATCGCTGCGATCTGGTCGGCGTCGATGATGCTCGATCATCTTGGCGAAACGGCAGCAGCTGCAGAGATTATCAGCGCCGTCGAGACCGTGACCACCCGTGGTATCGGGATCAAGGCCGGTAGCAATAAGACAGATGAGATCACCGCTGCCGTCCTCGCGGCTCTTGCTTGAGTGGAAAGGTTAATTCCCCATGGAGACATTGAAAGACCCGAGTCTATTCCGGCAAAAATGCCTGATCGACGGCGCGTGGTGCGATGCCGCGACTGCTGCGTCTGTTCCAGTAACGAACCCGGCAACCCAGGATGTAATCGGTCATGTCCCTGATATCAGCGGCGAGGAAACCCGCCGGGCGATCAAGGCCGCGCAGACCGCGCTTGCACTGTGGAAGGCAAAGACCCATGCCGAGCGAGCTGCCCTTCTAGAAGCATGGTACCGGCTGATGGTGGAGAACGAGCAGGATCTGGCGATGATCCTGACGATCGAACAGGGAAAGCCGCTGGCTGAGGCACTTGGCGAAATTCGCTATGGCGCCTCATTCGTCAAGTGGTTCGCAGAAGAGGCGCGCCGCATCGGCGGCACCACCATTCCATCGCCAACGCCCGACCGGCGCATCATCGTTCTCAAAGAGGCGGTGGGGGTTTGTGCTGTTATCACGCCGTGGAATTTCCCGAACGCCATGATCACCCGCAAGGTTGCCCCGGCACTGGCAGCCGGCTGCACAGTGGTGGTCAAGCCGTCGGAGTTCACCCCTTTTTCGGCTCTGGCGCTCGGCGTACTGGCTGAACGCGCGGGCATTCCTGCAGGCATCATCAACATTGTCACCGGTATGCCCGCAGAAATTGGCAGTGAGTTGATGGCCAATGAGACTGTGCGCAAGATATCCTTTACTGGTTCTACGCGCGTAGGTTCGCTGCTAATGCGCGGAGCAGCTGATAGTATCAAGCGGTTGAGCCTCGAGCTTGGCGGTAACGCCCCCTTCATTGTCTTTGACGATGCAGATCTCGATCTTGCCGTCGAGGGCGCCATCGTTTCAAAGTTTCGCAACGGAGGCCAGACCTGCGTATGTTCTAACCGCATTCTCGTTCAGGCAGGCGTCTATGATCGCTTTGCCGAGAAGTTGTGTGCTCGGGTCTCAGCCATGAAGGTCGGTCCCGGTGCAGGCCCGCCCGTCGATATCGGGCCAATGATCAACGTTGCGGCTATCGATAAGATCAACCGCCATCTGGAGGATGCCCTGTCCAAGGGCGCACGCATCCTTTCCGATCCTCCGGCCATGCCCGAGGGCGCGCAATACGCTGTGCCGGTCGTCTTAGGCGATGCTACCGCCGAGATGCTGTTGGCCAATGAAGAGACATTCGGGCCTGTCGCGCCGCTCTTTCGGTTCGAGACGGAGGAAGAAGCTGTCGCACTCGCCAATGCGACGCCGTTTGGTCTCGCCTCCTATTTCTATACCGAGAGTCTAAAGCGTTCCTGGCGTGTCGCCGAAGCGTTGGAATTCGGGATGGTGGGACTCAATACAGGATCGGTATCGACCGAAGTGGCGCCTTTTGGAGGGGTCAAGCAATCGGGACTTGGGCGCGAGGGCGCGCAATGCGGTATCGATGAGTATCTGGAGGTCAAGACCTTCCACATCGGTGGGCTGAGCTGATTTCATGAGGCGCAACAGAGCACCATATTTGCGCTAGAAGGATGTCGCGCGGCTTAAATTAAGACCGGAAACTGTCGCTTGCCGCCCTGAATCCATCTGTCGAAAGCAAACCTCTTTTGCTCCTCACGCAATAATAGGGAAGAGCGGCGTCAAATTGCGGGGATTAACAACCATTTACGGCGATGACCACGGACGTTGGAGATTATAGCGCGACTCTGTTGTGTTGCAGCCCGCAAGGCATGCTGGTAGGCAGCTCAAAACAAGGCGGCTTTTCATATGTGAGGCGCAAGATCTGAAGCTTCCAGGGAGGGATTATGGCAGCGAACGTGATAATTGCAGGCGACTGCGGTCCGGCACATGGGCCGAAAGACGGTTTCCCGGTTAGCGGCTACATCGACCTTATTGCGCCAACCCTGCAGGCCGCCGACTTTCGGCTGGTGAATTGCATGCGAACCTACTCGACCAACGCCGCTGAAAGCTCCGATGCGCCGCAAGTGGCGCAGCCGGTCGAGATGGCGGAGCTCTACACGCAAGCAGGTTTCGATGGCATCACAATGGCGAACAATCACGCCTTTGACGCCGGTCCACAGGCGATGATCGACACGGTAGACCTCTTTAGAGCCCGTGGTATCCAGGTGACCGGTGCCGGCCGTAACTTTGCCGATGCAAGCCAGCCCGTTATCATGGAGAAGGAAGGTCTGCGCATCGCCTATCTCGGCTGCACATCTCTTGGCAAGTCTGATGGATCAGCAGGCAGCACTACGCCGGGTGTGCTCAACGTAAGCATCAACACCAGCTACGAGCATCGTGGGCCCCACGCTCCGGTCCGCATTCTCACCAATCCCGACCAGACCGAATTGGCGAAGCTACTCGTCGTCGTCCGCAACCTGCGCCCTTCCGTCGACCGTTTGATTGTTGCGTTTCATTCTGGGGTCATTCGCGTTCCTCGAGTCATCTCTGACTATCAAGTGACAGTGGCACATGCATTGATCGATGCAGGCGCTGACCTCATTGTCTGCCATGCACCTCACATCCCTAAGGGAATTGAGGTCTACAAAGGCAAGGTGATTTTCTACAGCATTGGTGTTTTTGCCATGACCAAGCCTTTCGCTGCGCCGTCGTGGTCTGAACCAGCATGGTCGCACGGCGCTATCCGCAATCACATGGATCTTGACCCCAACTACCCCTTCATGCCCTACGGAACGGACAGCCGTTTTGCGCTTCTCGCAAAAGCTGGCTTTGCTAAGGATACTGCCACGCGTGTCTCTTTCCTGCCGGTGTTCTTCGACCAGACCTATAAGCCACAGGCGCTGGAAGCAGGAGACCCGCGCTTCACAGAGGTCGTTGAGTATATCGAATGGGCATCGGTCGACATGCCCCACACGTTTACGGTTGCAGGAAACGAAGTCGTCGTCACTGCCTAATTCGAACCGGCACGGCAGAACCTAGCCGTGGACGGTACCGACGGACTTTCGTATTCTAAAATGACAACGCGCTTGGGAGGTTAACAATGGATCTTGGGTTATCCGGTAAAGTTGCTCTAATCACGGCATCCAGCGGCGGCATTGGAATGAACGTTGCCAAACGTCTAGCCAGCGAAGGTGCCGACGTTGTCCTCCTGGCGCGTTCAGCAGAGAAACTGGAGACGCTGGCTGCGACATTCCGCGATGAATATGGTGTGCGCGCCTTGCCCGTCGTGGGCAGCATGTTGGAGACAAGCGATCACGATCGGCTTTTTGCGGCGATCAAAGACGAGTTCGGCAGGCTTGACATCGCCATTCTCAACACCGGCCGGCCGCCGTCGCCATTGCGGTCGGCGCTCGACGAAACGGATCGATCCCGATGGCACCAGTCCTACGATACGCTTCTGTCTTGCGTGATCGAGATTACCCAGCGTGCCCATCCGCTGATGTCAGCCAACAGTTGGGGCAGGATGATTGCCATTACCTCTGCCTCGGTCCATCTGGCGATGCCACATCATGCTCTTTCAACTGTATTTAGAGCTGGCGTCGAAGCCTACATGAAGCATCTGTCCAGCGAAATCGGCAAAGACGGCATCACGGTCAATTGTGTTGCGCCTGCGTTGATTGACTCTTCCCATCGCGAAGCGGCGGTGTCCTATTCGCCCGAGCAGACTGCGAGACGACGAGAGATGAGTGCTATGAAGCGGCTTGGCACGCACGAAGAACTCGCCAGTGTGGTGACCTTTCTCGCCTCCGTGCCGGCAGGGTTTGTGACGGGCGAATCCATTCGCGTGGACGGTGGAATGGTTACCGCCGCGCTGCACCGTTGACGATCGGCCGGGTCGGCGCGCCGACTACGGTCAGAGGCCGACAGTGCAGCAGGCGTTTATGGTCGACGAAATAAGTCCACCAAAAAATCGATGAAGACGCGCGTCTTGCGAGTCATGCCTCTGGCATTGGGGTAGACCGCGTAGACACCGGTGTCGACGTCGGTCGGACTAACCTCATATTCCGGGAGAATCTGTTTTAAGGTGCCATCTGCCAAGGCCGACCGCACTGTAAACTCCTGGAGCACGGCCAAGCCCATACCCGACAATACGGCGGCAACAAGAACGGGACTGGTGTTTGTTCGCAGATTCCCATGCACGGTCACATCAATCTGCTCGTCGCCCTTGGTGAAGCGCCAAAGATCTTGATAGATCGAACCCTGATATATGATGCAGTTGTGCTGGGTAATTTCTTGGGGAGTTGAAGGGACACCCCGCTTTGCAAGGTAGGCTGGACTTGCGCAAATCACACGCTTGCTGGGCGTCAACCGCCTGGCAACGATGCGCGAATCTTCCAGGTGCCCGAGCCATACGCCCACATCAATTTTGTGGGCGACCAGATCGAGCCGTTCGTCGCTCAACATCACATCGAGAACCAAGTCTGGATGACGCTCGAGGAAGGCCGGCAATGCAGGAAGGATCACCCTGCTTGCGGAGATCCGCAGACACACACGCAGCAACCCCTTCACTGTTGTCTGGAACGAGGACGCTTCCTGCTTTGCTGACCGCAATTCCGTGACAACTGTGCGAGCGCGTTCGTAAAAATTGGCGCCGGGTTCCGTCAACGAATTGCTGCGGGTCGTCCTGTTGAGCAGTCTGACACCGAGTTCATCCTCCAGCGCCTTGACCTGGCGAGCGACAGAACTGACGGTCGTGTCCTTGCGCCTTGCCGCGGCAGAAAAGCTGCCGCATTCAACTACGTCGATAAAGGTTTTGATATTGCCGAGTTCGTCCACAATTTGCCCTCCCCATTCCTTGCGCTGCACGCTAAAATGCAAGGTCGGTCCCATGCGTTTCTACGGCATTTGAACACTGAATCCTTTGTGAAGACAATGTCTTTTGCGCGTAGCGCCACAATAAGCCTTCGCAATTGATTGACGAGAACACGACGAGGACTAAAATCGACACCCAAGAAAGAACGAATTATTGGGAGGTCCCGTGCTTGAACCGCTCGAGGTGCTAGAACTTTACCCGCGGCATGACGACACCCTGAAGGGTCTCTTTGACAGCCGCGCTTCCATTGACCCGCATCGACCGCTTCTTGGCTTCGGAGAGCGAAACTATAGCTGGCAAACGTTCGCGGAAAGGGTCGACCGAGTCGCGGCCATGCTTCACCGGCGAAGCGTCGGTAAGGGGGACCGCGTGGCCATCGTTGCGACCAATAGCGACGCTCACGTCATCCTGCTGTTTGCACTGGCACGCCTTGGCGCGGCCATGGTCCCGCTCAATCCCAATTTCGGGGTATCGGAATTAACCTATATCCTCAACCATGCAGAAGTGCGCGGCGTGCTGGTGACGGAGGCGACGTTGCCGACTGTGCAAACCGCGCTTGACCAGGGTGATTTCCGGCCATGGCTATTACCTCTTGACGTTTCAGTCGACGGCGAATCGGATTTCTTCGGGACGGCTGTGCCCGACGTCCAGGCCCCTGTCCAAGGCGAACCCGGCGACACCTGCCTGATAATCTATACGTCCGGAACCACGGGACTGCCGAAGGGCGTCATGCACAGTCAGGGGAATTACGTTACCTGTGCGGAAATCGCTTCCGGGCGAACTGCGGTGCAACCCGACGACAAGGTCCTGATCATCCTGCCGTTCTTCCATGTAAACGCGCTATTCTACTCGCTCGGTTCGATTTTCGCGGCTGGTGCAAGCGGCGTAATATTGCCGAGGTTTTCCGCCAGCACATTTTGGGAGAGCGTGGTGCAGACGCAGGCAACCCATGTCAACATCATCGAAGCTGTTGGCAACATCTTGCAGAAACGACCGCGCGAGGAGTTCCGTCCACTGCATCGGCTACGCGTCGTCTATGGCGTACGGGCGGCATTTGTCAGAACCTTTCATGAGGAGTTTAAAATCCCAACGCTGGTCACGGGCTTCGGGATGACCGAGTGCCCCGGCGTGCTTTGCAACCCGCTTCAGGGTCCTGAAAAGCCAGGTAGTGTCGGGATCCTGGGCAGTCATCCAGATACATCGCGGCCGTCAACCCGTGCGCGTGTCGTGGACGATGAGGGAAATGACGTGGCCAATGGCCAGGTCGGTGAATTGTGGCTGGATTCTCCGACCCTGATGCAGGGTTACTTTCGGGATGAGGAACATACAAAAGCCGCTTACCAAGATGGCTGGTTTACGACTGGCGACCTGGTTCGCCGCGATGATGACGGCTACTTTTATTTCGTCTCGCGCAAGAAGGATATCATCCGCCGGCGGGGCGAGAATATTTCAGGTGCGGAGCTCGACCGCGTCATCGGCGAGCATCCTGGTGTCTATGAGGCTGCTGCCATCGCCGTGCCAGCGGAATTGGGCGAAGACGAGATCCTTGCCGCAGTCGTTCTGAAAAAAGATGTCGAGCTGCAGGCAAACGACATCGCCACGTGGTGCCGTGAGCATCTCGCGCCGATGAAAGTCCCGCGTTATGTCCTGTTCCTGGATGAACTCCCGCACACGGCGACGCACAAAGTCGCAAAGGCGCAACTGCGTGCAGATCCTAGTTTGCGCGAGCGGGCAATGGATCTGGAACAGCCCACCTAATCTGCCGAGCAAGACGGTGAACATTCGTTCCCTCGACCCGTGAGGATCTCCTTAGCGGAAGTAGAGCGCGCAAACCGAAAGTTTTTTGCAGACACAATGCTCCTCTGCCGTGACCGCTGCGAGGGCGTGCCGCCGCCGCTGGTGCGCACGCCAACCTACTCCGCCGAGTTGGGCTAAGATGCTCCAATCGGCCGGAAGACCGGATAGGCGCCGTTCACCGTGTCGTCAGCAGCAAAGTGAATTTGCACACGTTGCCCGATCGAGATCGATGCCACATCCCCGGTCACGATTGTGGTCAGCATACGAGGCCCTTCGTCGAGCTCAACATAAGCAATGACATAAGGCGCGTCGGTCCTTCGAAAAAACGTTGACGCATAGACATGGCCGAGGCCGCGGCTCTCTTGCCATCCAATCTCACTTGATAGGCAAAATGGGCACACCGCTCGCGGGTACCAATGGACTTGCCCACAGTCGATGCACTTTGGCAAAATGAAGCGCCCTGCCCGCGCGGCTTGCCAGAAAACAGCACCTTCAGAGCCAAAATCCCCCATCCGGACTTCTCGTTGTTCCATCCTCACGTCCGTTCCAGAATAAGCGTTGCGCTGGCGTGTCGCGTTGCCATGTGGCCGCCCGTGGCTTGGACACATGCGAGTTCGCAGTTCTTGACCTGGACCGCCGGCACCGCTTCTTGGCGCAATTGCCGGACCGCCTCGATGACTTTCGTAATTCCACCACGATTGGCCGGGTGATTGTTGCAGAGCCCGCCACCGTCAGTGTTCACTGCGAGCCGGCCGACATTGGCAATGAGGTTGCCGTCTGCCACGAAGGCTCCGCCCTTGCCTTTAGGACAAAATCCAAGGTCTTCCAACTGGATGATAACTGTGATGGTAAAGCTGTCGTAGATTGACGCGTACCTGATGTCGGCTGCGTCGATCCCAGCCTGCGAAAAGGCTTCCCTGCCCGATTGCGCAGCTGCCGAGTAAGTCAAGTCTATCGCCCCGGCCTCCTGATGTTTCAAGGCCAGACCCGCGCCCCTCAGGCGAATTGCCGGGCGGCGTAACGATACCGCGATTTCGTTTCTCGCCACCACGATAGCGCCGCCGCCATCGGTGATCAGGCAGCAGTCCAGTCGGTGCAAAGGGTCGGAGATCAAAGGCGATTGCAACACGTCATCGACGGTCACCAGCTTGCGCAACACTGCGTTGGGATTGTGTTGCGCGTGATGGGATGCGGCTACCCGGACCCAGGCAAGCTGTTCACTTGTCGTCCCGAATTCGTAAAAATGCCGCGCGGCTACGAGCGCGTAGTTGGCGACGTTCGGAACTGCGTAGGGCAGTTCCCAGATCACGTCGGGCGCCAAACTGTCCTTGACGATCTTTTTGGTCCCGGTCGTCACCCCTAAAGACTTCGGCCGCCCAGCCTGAGTTATCAGAGCCACGTTGCATTTGCCCATCTGGATCGCGGCACAGGCCTGCGCTACCTGAGCGACGGCAGAACTTCCCCCGACATCCAGCGTATCGCAATGCCTGAGCCTTAGATTCAGGTAGTTGGCCATGGACAGGGCGCCGCCGGGAGCATCTCCCGAGCAGAAATATCCGTCAACGTCATCTTTGGTTAGACCCGCGTCGGCGAGCGCACCTCGTGCGGCTTCTGCGTGGAGTTGAGCCACCGTTTTGTCGGGTGCGAGTCGTGTCGGGTGCTCGAAGGCACCGACGATCTGCGGTACGCCATTCATATATCGGCCTTCGCGTGACGTGCGCTATCCATCCCGGCGTCGACGGGCAGACGATAGAAGCGAGCGGCGGAGCGCCAGAACAAATCATCCTTCTCGGTCTGGTTGAAATTTTCTGCAATCCGCTTCATGGCGTTCCAACCATTGGAATAGCTGTAGCTTCCCTTGTCCATGGGAAAGTTGCTCTCAAACATGCAGCGATCGGTACCGAAAGCGTCCAAGACCGTTTCCATATAGGGCCGCCACGTCGCGGCCAGCTGCGCCGATGACGGTGCTACCGGTTGTTGTTCAAATCCGAACCCCGACAAGCCCAACCCTAGTCCACCAAGTTTAACCATGACATTCGGGCATTTGGCTAGATCTGAGATACCGGCAGACCACACGGAAAAGACTTCGTCCCGCTTTCCAGCATAGGCGCCAATCCCCGCGATACCACCGCAATGATCAAGAACGATTTGCGTTTCCGGAAATGCGCGAGCCAACCGGGCAAGGTGTGGGATCTGGTGAAACAGCAGCCACGCATCGAAACTCAGGCCCAATGGCGAAAGATGGGCAAACCCCGTTCGAAAAGCAGCGCTTTCGAGCATGTTTTCGGTTGGTTGATACGCGGGATTGACCATCGCCGGATCAGGATCCCATACGGCAATGTGACGTATGCCCCGAAATCGCCCTGGACCTTCGCCGAAGGCGCCGGCCGCGGCCAGATGAGCCTCCAGCACGGGCCGCACCGCATCGCCGCGCAGGAGGTCAGCAAAGCCGACAATACCAGCACATACGCGCACATCGCCGTAGCTTCCGCTTTCACTCATGGCTGCCACGCCGTTGGCAAACTCGGTCTCGCCGATCGGCCGCATGATGTCGGGACCGTCGGTGCGCAGCATGGCTCTTCCCTGCACATAGACAGTCGCCTGGACATTGTGCCCCTCGCCAATGTCCACCAACAGGTCGTCCAGAAGGTAACGCCAGCCCGGTCTGTCGAACAGATGATGGTGAGCATCGATGATCCTTTGGCCGGGCTGTAGCGCCTCTTCCTGACATGTGGCAAGCCAGAACGGCCGGATGGGGATGTGGCTGCGCTTCCCATTGTTGCTCATAGTTCTACCGCGACACCCATGACTTGCGGATCACGAAGCTCGGCGGCCCTGTTTTCCGGCAACCCAAGCTCGAACGCGTTGGCCGTCATCGCCACCAGGCAATAGTAGCCGATGATGGCAACCAGCTCGACCACGCCACGCTCTCCGAACTCCGCATTCGCACGCGCGTAAAGCGCATCGGACACGCGTCGTTGTTCCAGAAGCGCCTTGCTAACGTCATAGACGATCTGGTCCCTGGGCTTGGTGAAGACGGGAGCCATGCCAGCGGCGATCGTTTCGATAACCCATTCATCGATGCCGTATTGCAACGCGTACCGCCTGTGCGACGTCCATACCTGGTGCGCCGTCCAGTGTCGCGCAGTGAAGAGGATAACCAATTCAACCAGGTCAGGCTCAAGGCTTGTCTGGAACCGAAGAACCTCGCCCAGCTGCTGTCCGCGGCGGGCCAGTTCTGGATTCTGCAGCCAGGCGATCATCGGCGACGGGATCTTGCCTCGTGGGCCTGAAATGACCTCAGCGCATGCCGCGCGCTGTTCGTCCGTCATGGTTTGCACGTCAAGAGTGATCCTGGGCATGATCGTCACCGCGCTGCTGTCAGGCCGCCGTCAACAACAAGTTGCGTGGCAGTGATGTAACCGGCTTCGTCGCTGGAAAGATATACGACTGCGTTTGCAATGTCCCACGCGTCTCCCATTCGGCCGATCGGAATGCTGGCGTGGCGTTTCGCGATGAAGGCCTCTGGATCTTTCACATTGAGCTGTTTGATCAATCGGTTCTCGACCAAGGGCGTGTGCATGGTGCCGGGAATGACGACGTTGACGCGGATACCTTTCTTAACATAGGCGATTGCCGTGGAGCGGGTAAACGCCACCACGCCGGCTTTCGATGCAGCATAGGCGACGTGGACGCGGCCACCAACGGCCGCACTCAGGCAGGCAACGCTTGCCATGTTGATGATCGCGCCACCCTTGCCCTCGGCTGCGAACTGTTGCTCCATCACTGGCAGCACATGCTTGCATCCCATAAAGGCAGTCTTGAGGTTAAGCTCCATCTGGTTGTCCCAGGCCTCCTCGCTCATGCTGACAGGATCGCCTGGTGCGCTGCCCCCGACGTTATTGACAAGGATATCGATCCGGCCAAACTTATCCCGGCAACTGTCGACGGCGGCCTTTACCTGGCCGCTATCTGTCATGTTGCAGACTTTCGTGGCCCAATGTTCGTGCCCCTCCTGCGCCATGACGGCGGAAGTCGCCTCCAAAGCCTCTCCGCTCAGATCCACGCCGAACACCTTGGCGCCCTGACGTGCCATCAAGACTGCGATAGCCTTGCCGTTTCCCCATCCCTCGCCGGCAGACCCTGCTCCGGTGATGAAGGCGACTTTTCCCGTAAGATCAAGCATATGTCCTCCCTATGCGGGCGTGTCATGCACGCACCGCTCCATTGTCTTTGCCGCGCCGGAGCAAGCAAATGTCGACCGGCGCAGTCCAGGTGTCAGGCGATCAGCCCCTCTTCCAGGGCCTTAATCTGAAGCGCCAAGGGTTTGGAGTAGATCCGGCATTGCGCGAGACCTCCTCCCATGAACCAAAGGCCTTTCTGCGCAGTCGGTCGGTACATGTTGTTCATCTCGCCGTCCGGCGCGATGCCCCATACCGGTCCGATCTTGTCGGCAATCTCGCTTCCCAGAAGATGGCGCACCAACTCTTGTGGAGACAGATATCCGCTGGCTGTGACGATCAGGTCGGCTTTCTCGATCCGGCCGTTCTTCATCTTCGCGCCGTCTTCGCCAAAGCTGTCGATTTCGTCGAAATGCAACAGGCGGATTTTGCCATCGACGATGAGTTCGGAGCAGCCGACGTTGAGGTAGTATCCTCCGCCACGACGACGCAGCTTCATCTGGTGTCCCGTGTCGTCCTCGCCCATGTCGAGTTTGAAGCCTATAGCCTTTAGACCTGCAATCAGGTCATTATCCATCTCCACCATCTTCTTCACGTTAAGCTGATAGCTTCGGATCAAAATGGGGTTGGTGTTTGCTGACGCGATCAGGTCGCTGTCCTCGATCGGAAATCCTTCTGCGTAAAGAACATGGTTGATTTGCGACGCCTCGATACTGACAACGGTCGTTGAACTTCGCTGAACGATGGCGACGTCGGCTCCGTGGCTATGGAGATCCTGGGCAACGTCATGTCCACTGCTGCCGGTTCCAAGCACCAAAGCACGCTTGCCTTTCCATGCAGAGCCATCACGATAGTGGTGGGTATGCATGATCTCGCCCTTGAACGTCTCAAACCCCGGGAGATTAAGGTATTTTGGAATGCCGTTTACGCCATTGGCAAAAATGAGATGGCGGGGCCGCAGTTCCCGCTCACTGCCGTCCTGACGTCGAACGGTCGCAAGCCATTGGCCGGCCGCCTCATCGTAGCTTGCCCCCCTAAGCTCGGTTGCGGTCCAGACGTTCAGTTCCATCGCCCAGGCATACATCTCGAACCAACCGGCCAGCATGTCCTTTGTCAGAAGCTTCGGCCAATTCGGCGGGAAGGGAATATAGGGCATGTGATTGCGCTGCACCTCGTTGTGGAGGGTGAGCGAATGATAGCGGGAACGCCAGTTGTCACCCACATGCGCATGTCTCTCGACGACGAGAGTATCGACGCCGAGCATCTTGAGCCTTGCAGCGATCCCAAGGCCCGCCTGACCTGCGCCGACAACGATAACGGCGGGTTCCCGGTCGCTGTAGGCCTGCTCACGTTTACGGATGTCGAGCCAGTTTTCGCCGCCAAAACCCTTGGAATAATTGCTTCCCGAGGGGCGATGCGCATAGAGCGGCTCCTCATGCCCCTTCAACTCGTCAACAGAGGTCAGCAACACCCAGGCCTTGTCCGGCTCGGCAACCGGCAGACGCAACAGCCCTTCCCCACGGCTGACCGGGGTTTCGAAGTCGAAGATTGCCTCGATCACCTCAACACCCGCTCGGCTGACGCGCCTTGGCGGCGTTCGGCTCGTCGACACGGAAAACCGCGCGGCCTTAACCTGCGTCTGAGTCTCGATCAACCGAGTTACAATCGCTGTTTTTCCCTCGAATTGGGAAACAGTCCAGGTGAACGCGACCAGATCCCGCCAATGGCAATCCTCACAGAACAGGTTTCCCAGCGATGTCCTGTCCGCGTTGGTGAGCGCATGTTCAAAACTGTCGAGCCACTGCTGGGCTCGTTCCTTTGCGGTGGCAGCCGATACATCGATCAACTCTTGTGCAAATTGCACTGTGGTCACTGGAAACCTCCCGGAAATGGAGGCGAGCCGTTCGCGGATAAATCCCTTGCGCAGTCTCGCCATGTCCTGTGGATGACCGGCAAACCGTGTCATCCTGATATGTTCCGCGGCACCCTAAGGCGATATCGATCGACCGCCTATAATCGCCTGCGCCAAAGATTATGGCGCAGGGCGCAATAATAGCGACCCGCAATTGCCCCTGTGGACATCAAGGGGGTGAGTGGATTGGAGGAGTCAGTGGTGGGGTCAGGCGACGGCGGCTCGGATCATTGCAAGCCTCGTCGCCAATGAGCGCGAAATGTGGTCTCTCGCCACATCCGCAGCCGCGTGGGCGTCCCGTGATGAGATCGCCTTGATGAGTGCTGAGTGCTCTCGGGCAGCGCTCTCTAATCTGTTTTCATGCGAAAAGGTCGTCTTGGGCAAAAGAGCAATGGTCTCCTGCAGATCCTCTACCGCTGCCCGAAGATAGCGATTGCGAGCGGCGTCATAAAGCCGGGCATGAAAGGATCGATTTAGTTTTGCGGCTTCGCGGGGCGATGTTGCCGCGGCAAATTCTGCATTGAGGTCTTGAAGATTTGCTATCTCCGCATTGGTGGCATGTTGCGCGGCAAATTGCGCAACCAAAGCTTCCAGTTCCCCTCGCATCGCGTAGAGCTCGAACACCTGCTCTGTGTCGAGCGTTGCAATTGCCAGACCCCTGCCGGGTGCTGCCTGCAGGAGTCCCTTCTGTTGCAGTCGACCCAGCGCCTCGCGCACAGGCGTGCGGCTGATACCCAGCCGCTCGGCGACCTCTTCTTCGCGCAGCCGCCCCCCAGGCGGATACACGCCATCGCGAATAAACTCGAGAATGGAGCGATAGGCGTTGTGCCCCAACATCTGCCGCTCACCGGTTTTTGCCATGTCACTCGTCTCCGGCCGTCGCTCGTTCCGGTACTGGATTCTTTCGATAGGACCGCGCTCGTTTCCAATGCGGGAGACGGTCGACGGTTGCCAAGCAAAAGCAGATTTTGTGATATTGCGCAACTTTGCGCGCTATTGTATACAAACGAATACAAATCTAGAATAACACCGACTTTAGGGGCTGGGATGTCGAGACAGCAGCAGACAGCGCTGGCGCAGACGCGCTGGGACGTGATCGTGGTCGGTGGGGGCAACGCCGCGCTTTGCGCCGCTATCGAAGCCCGGCACGAAGGCGCGCGCGTGCTCCTGCTTGAAGGCGCGCCAAAGCCCTATCGTGGCGGCAATTCGCGCCACACCCGAAATTTTCGCTGCATGCATCAGGGGCCGATGTCGGTTTTGACCGGCGCTTATCGGGAGGACGAGTATTTCGACGACTTGATGCTTGTAACCAAGGGACGAACTGACGAGCATCTCGCCCGTATTGCCATCCGCAACTCCGAAGCCTGTCTGCCCTGGATGGAAAACCACGGTGTGGTGTTTCAGCCATCCCTGTCAGGCACCCTGTCGCTCTCCCGCACGAATGCCTTTTTTCTGGGCGGCGGCAAGGCACTGGTCAATGCTTATTACAACACGGCGTCCGACATGGGCGTTACCATCGTCTACGAAGCCAAGGTCCGTCACATTGTGCTGAAAGACGACCTGTGCGAGGCCATTCGTGTCGTTATCGGCGGGGAAGAGATTGAGCTTTCGGCAAAAGCCGTCGTGCTCGCCTCCGGCGGCTTTCAGGCCGACCTGGACTGGCTGGCGCGCGCTTGGGGTCCTGCCGCCCGCAACTTCCTCATCCGCGGAACGCCCTATAACCGAGGCGAAATTCTGCGCGATATGCTTGATTCCGGTGCAGAAAGCGTTGGCGATCCGACCCAGTGCCACGCGGTCGCGATTGACGGTCGGGCACCTCAGTATGACGGTGGTATCGTTACCCGTCTCGATTGCGTCCCTTTCTCCGTAGTTGTCAATAAGCATGGCCAGCGCTTTTACAACGAGGGAGAAGACGTTTGGCCGAAACGCTACGCTATATGGGGGCGCTTGGTCGCAGCTCAACCAGATCAGGTGGCATACTCCCTGATCGACGCCAAGAGCGTGGATCTTTTCATGCCGTCTGTCTTCCCGGCGATTTCGGCAAATTCGATACCTGACCTCGCCGAAAAACTCGGTCTTCCGGTCGATGCGGTGGAAAAGACCGTAGCCGCTTTCAACTCCGCATGCCGGCCCGGCAAATTTCATCCGACGGAACTGGATGGTATTTCAACCGAAGGTCTTGAGCCGCCCAAGACTAACTGGGCGCGGCCGCTCGATACGCCGCCCTACTATGGATACTCGCTGCGTCCCGGTGTCACGTTCACCTACTTGGGACTTAAGGTTGACGACAGTGCCCGGGTCAGTGGTGCGCACGGACGCTACCAGAACGTCTGGGCGGCCGGAGAAATCATGGCCGGTTCAATCCTGGGGCAAGGATATCTGGCGGGCTTCGGTATGACTGTTGGAACTGTCTTCGGACGCAAAGCCGGCAAGGAGGCCGCCGCTCATGCAAATTGATCTTTTTGCCCTTGCCGCCGCATCACCTTCGGAGGCGACGGCTACGGAAGAGGCTCGCCGCCAGCTCGAGATCTGCAATGCGTGCCGTTATTGCGAAGGCTATTGTTCCGTCTTCCCGGCCATGACATTGAGCCGGGCGTTCTCCGATGGAGACGTGACGCAGCTCGCCAATCTTTGTCACAATTGCCGCGGCTGTTTTCACGCATGCCAATATGTCGAACCGCACGAGTTCAAGCTCAACCTCCCCCGCGCCCTGGCCGAAGTTCGCGTCGAGAGCTGGGAAACGTTTATCTGGCCCCATGGATTGGCCCGATTATTTCAGAAGAGCGGCGTCTCACTGGCAGCTGCAATGATTGCGGGGATAGCCCTTATCCTCGCTGCGGCCTACGCGCTGCGCCCGGAGAACGGTCAGGGTTTTTACGCGGTTTTGTCCCATACTATTATGGCATCACTGTTTTCCCTCGCCTCGGTTTTACCGTTGATTGTCATTGCCGGCGGGCTCTGGCGTTATTGGCGCCATGTCGGCGGTGATCGTGTGACGCTTGCCCACCTTCGCTCCGCCTTTATCGATGCGGGTAAACTCAAGAACCTCTCCGGCGGGGCGGCCAAAGGGTGCAATTATGAAAAGGAAGATCGTTTCACCATGTCTCGCCGCTGGGCGCATCAGGCTGTCATGTGGGGATTCATGCTCTGTTTTGCCTCAACGGTGTCCGCCACGATCCTGCACTACGCGATTGACCTGAAAGCGCCCTATCGACTGCTTTCGCTCCCGAAGCTCCTGGGCGTGCCCGGCGGGATCTTGATGACCTTGGGCGGTATCGAGCTGATAAGATTGAAGATCCGGGCCGAAAAGGCACTAGGAGCTCCGGCGGTTTGGGGTGGCGAAATGGCCTTCGTGCTATTGCTGACAACCATCGCCGCCTCGGGTCTCGCACTCTATGGCGCCACTGGAAGCGCTGCAGTTCGACCCCTGCTGATCTTCCATCTGGGTGCCATCCTGGCCTTCTACCTGACGTTTCCATACACGAAAATGGTCCATGCCTTCTTTCGGCTAGCAGCCCTCGTGCGTGATGCACAAACCCGTCGCGACTGAAGGCAATCCCCTCATTGAAGGCTTGCCCGGCGAGTGGATCGCCGGGATTATCGACCTGCCGAAGTCGTCAAAGTCTGCAATGCGCGGGGACACAAGGGGCGGGCCAGAAAAGTAGAACCGCCTCACCCGGCACGGGCGAGGCCAACAGCAGCAACGACTGATGAAACGCTCCGATCAAGACATGACAGGTGAACCGCCTGGGCATGACGATGTTGCGTCGTTAGAGCAACCTGTCGCGAAACCGCGCGAGCGCAATACCAGGCATAATGAAGGGCAGACCAATCTGGGCGGCCAGCTGTGCGGCATGTTCAAGCGCTTGGTGCTCTATTTGGTAGCGGCCAATATCGAGCGCATCTGCTTCTACGGACGATAGCAGCTCTCCTGCGATGTGAGACCACGCAGAGCCAGACCCAATCACGCGCGCTATATCCGCCACTGCGAGCCCGAATTTTCGCCCGACCTCAACCGCTTCCAGGACGGCGACCACATTGCACGCTGCGACGGCTCGTGCGAGAAGCTCATCCAGATTGCCTGTGGAGACAGGCGTTTCATGTGCTTGCCTGTTGTCATGAAGCTCGTCTGCAAGTCTGACCGATGAGAGTTTTTCGGTGAAAGCAATGACGTCATCGAGGCGCGCATCTTCGCCGAAAAGACCAATGACGCTTTGCATCAAACCGCGAGCGGTCGCGGTGAGTGGCAGAGTTGAGGCGGTTTGCGTCCCAAGATCCAAGGCACCATTGAGATCTTTGACCATAAGCGTCATGGCGAAATTCGTCGTCGAGCGGCCTTCGACCAGACCGACGAGCATGTTGCGTGAGGTGAAATTCGCGCCGACGCTGCGGTTCAATGCCGTGACAAAATCGGCCAACGGAAAGCCGGATTTGCGCCAGAGCGCCACGAGCTCAAGCGTGGCAAGCCTGTAGCAGGCCCCGATTCCATTTGTCAGCAGCTTCAAGGCCTGACCGTCGCCGACACGCTGTCCGCACCGCAAGGTTTTTGTGCTTAACCTTTCGAGAATTGGCTTGCCCCGTTCCCAGGCACCATCGGAACCGGACGCTATGATCGTTACCGTGCGATTTTGCGCCGCTGGGATACCGCCACTGACCGGCGCATCCATGAAGAGGACCTTACGTTCGGCAAGCCTGCGGGCAAAATCGATCGTCAGCTCAGGCACGCCGCTTGTCTGGTCGATCACCAATCCGCCTGCACGGAGGTACCCCGCGATTCCATCTGCGCCAAAGAGAAGATCACCGACATCCGCAGATTTCGGAAGGCACAGCATGACGACGTCACAGCTCTGCGCCAGCGCTTGCGGCGTATCGGCGATGACTGCGCCAAGTTTTTCGAATGCGGCCAACGTGGCGGGATTTCGGTCATAGACCACAAGTCCCCCGTTCGCGATCAGATGACGCGACAGCGAACCTCCCATTGCCCCCAATCCGATATATCCAACCTTCACCGCAGTCTCCTCGCGTTGTTCAGATGCGGTCTGACCTGCCGCCATCCACATTCAGTGTCTGGCCGGTCACATAGCTTGAATCATCCGAGGCGAAGAACAGGATGACCGATGCCAGCTCGTCCAGGGTTCCGACGCGCCGCAGAAGCAGATGTTTCCTGCGATATTCAAGATGGTCCTCGACTTGTTGAGGCGTCCTGGTGGACGAGGAAAACTCTGTCAGGAAACTACCCGGTGCCACGCAGTTGACGGTGATGCCATCCGGACTGAGCTCGCGGGCCAGCGTTGTCGTCAACATGATCACTCCAGCCTTGGCAGAGGCGTAGGCCGCGCTCCCGCCGGGTGAGCCGGCCGTATTGTGGGGAGCAGCCCCCGTTCCGAGGGCGGAAGAAATGTTGACGATACGACCGGATTTGCGCGCGCGCATGTAAGGCGCAACGGCCTGCGAACAGAAGAAGACACCCTTGAGGTCGACCGCGAGGACGGGATCCCAATCGTCGCTGGTTGCCTCGGCAAACGCACGGTAGCGGGAAATACCGGCATTGTTGACCAGGATGTCGATCCTGCCAAACTCTGCATCAACAGACTTCATAAGACGATGAGCATCGTCTCGATTGGAGACGTCACAAACGTGGCCGGTCGCCGTTACACCCTTTTTTCGAAATTGTGCAACGGCAGCGTCTATGGCGGTGACATTGATGTCTGCGATGACAATGATCGCGCCCTCGGCCGCAAACGCATCGGCTGTCGCCTTGCCGATACCGGATGCGCCTCCGGTAATGATTGCTACCTTGTCCTTCAACCGCATGGCGGAACCTCTCTTTGTATCAGATCTGGATTTCGAACAGTCTGTGACGATTGCTCGGGAATTGATTGTTCTGGTGGGGTTGAGCGCATGCCCTTGTTAGAAACCGCTCGTCGGCACATCGACCTTGGCTGTGAACAAGGCGCCCCTGCGGTCGCCGGCCGCGATGCATTCGCTCGGCCCAAGATAGGTGGACAAAAAAAGCTGACGCCCGTCAAAGCCACCCAGTGTGCACGACACGCCACGCCCTTCGAATTGGAAGTGGTCGGTGACTTCCCCACCTTCCAGCACCCGAACAAATTCTCCGGTGTTGAAGCAAGCGACCCAGACCGCGCCTTCGGCGTCCGCACAAATTCCGTCCGGTTGTCTCTCGCCCATGTCGGCAAAGACGCGGCTCCCGCTCAGTGTACCGTCCGCGGCAAGATCAAACGCGGTCAACCGTCCGACCCATGTTTCGGCGACCACCAGCGTACGTCCCGCGTCGATGACAACCGCGCCGTTGGGAAACTCTACTCCCTTGGCGACTTCGGTGATCGAACCGTCGAGGTCGACCCTATGCAGTGACGTCGATCTCGGCGTTTCGCCTGCGTCGTAATCGTAGCCGAAGTTACCGACGTAGATCCGACCAAGTTCATCGACAGCAAAATCGTTTACGTCGCCCGCGGCGTGAGCGCTAAGATCTGCGTATTCTTCCGTTTTACCACCGTGAAACCTCAGCAGCCTCTTATCTTTTGACGAGACGATGATCAGAGATCCGTCCGGTAGGAATCCAAGTCCGGAGGGACGGTGGGGAACCTGGCAGACGACCTCCCGTTCTCCTTCCGGTGAGATCGAATAGACGCGGTGATCGAATACATCCGACACCCAAAGACGGCCATCCCTCCATTTGGGGCTCTCCAGAAATATGAAATCGTCTGCGAAACGTTGCGCGTGCAGATGCCGCATCAAGCCCCTCCTCGGTTCTCTCGTAGATGAGTTGTTGCACCGTGCACCCGAATGATCCTCCATCATCCGAAACACAGCCTTTCATCAAATCACGATGCTACCAACCCGCATCAACCTGGATATTTTGGCCACTGATCAAGTCGGCTTGCGCCGACGACAAGAAAACTGCGAGATTGGCAATATCCATTGGCTCTATGCGGCGTTTGACGCTCTGACGCTCCAGAATCCATTGGTGATATTGCTCGCGGCGATCACCGTAGTGACGATACTCGGCGTCGGATACGACCGCACCTGGCGAAATTCCGTTGACGTTGATTCCAAATGGTCCCAGCTCACGTGCAAACCCCTTGATCAACCCGAACATCGCCCCTTTGGATGCAATATAGGGCACGAAGCCATCCCAATGGCCAGTAAGCGTCATAGAGGTCAGATTGACGATCTTGCCGTATTTCTGCTGCTTCATGTGGCGGCTTGCAACGCGTGTCAGAACAAAGGCAGCTGACGAATTGATGCGCACCTCTTCTTCGTATTCGTCGATGGAAAATTCTTCAAAGGGTCTGTTGTGAACATGCGCAGCATTGTTGACCAGAACGTCAATTCCACCCACGTCTTCTGCAAGTTGGGAAACGGCGGCTTCAGTCCCCGGCAAATCACCAAGATCACATCCGAAATAACGCGCGTTTGGGGACAATTTTGAAACCGTCTCCTGCGCACCGGGAGATTCTGGACGATCCAAAGCGACAACATTGGCCCCCTCTTCGCTGTAGCGGGTCACCAGCGCCTGGCCGATCGTGCCGAGGGCTCCGGTGATGAGGACATTTTTGCCAGCCAATAGGGCCATTTCATTTTCTCCTATTTCATTGCACTATCGTGCTTCATTCAACCGATAATGAGCCTTGCGCGGCGCCAGGCCGCGCAAGGCTTCAACGTCTTCCTGCCTTGGCTCAAAAGCGCGGGTTCACCATTCCGCCGGGCAGCCGGCCAGTGTGTCCTTTGTGATGATGGGAAGGTCGATAGTAACGAACTTGCCCTTCTTGTAGTCGGCATTGGTGGCTGCCGCATACATCTCCTTGAACATCAGCCGGCCAAGCATTTCAGGTTTGACGCAGACGGAGCCACTCAATTCGCCGGCCGCAATTGCTTCATTTCCGGTCTTCGAACCGCCGCTGGTTGCGATCAATTTTGTTTGGGAGCCACTTGCGCTAATGGCGCGGGCGCAGCCGATCGCCATGTCGTCGGCCTCGCTAAAGATCAAGTCGAGATCAGGCCGCGAGGTCAGGAAATTCTGGCAAATCGTCTGGCCGCTCTCCGGCGTCCAATCCGATGGCTGCGATGCGACGATTTCATATTTCTGGGCTGCGGCGTCGAGCCCCTTCTTGAAGCCCCGAATGCGTTGCTCGACAACGGCGTAACCGGGAGCGCCTTCGATGATCGCGATTGTCGCTGAACGATCTTTCGGCAGCAGGTCGAGTGCCAGCTTGGCAGCCTGCTCGCCCTCGACCACGTCGTCGGGGGCAACAAGCGCAGTGAGGCCCGGGTAGACGTCCCGCAGTTCGCGTTTGACGGGATCACCAACCTGGAGCGCAACGGCAACGATCGGAATCTTCTTGTCGCTGACACGGTCAACGAAGGATTGTGCCACGACCGAATCAAGTGGCAGAAAGCCAATCGCATCAACCTTCTGCGCAATCAGATCGTCGATCGAATTCCCCTGTTTTTCCACGCTCCCACGGGGGTCGAGCACCACTGTCTTGACGCCAGCTGCCTTAGCCTCGGCTTCAAAGCCTTTGGCTGTCGCCACGTTGTAGGGATATATCATGCTGCCTGGGACATAGCCGAACGTGAGGTCCTTCGCCCAGGGGTTTCCAGACATGACTGCAAGACTGCCGGCGCAGGCCAGTATAAGACGCGCAAATTTCTGCATTGGTTTCACTCCTCCTCTTTCCTCCCTGCCGATGTTGGCAGAGCGGTCTATTGGCCACGTTGTGGCACGCTGTCCCCGTGACATTTCGCTTGGCTGGCGTTCTCCCGACGCCATCTGCCTGCAATGTCACGCGGATAAACACTTAGCGGGAAGGCCGTTGGGCTTATATGAGTGAATCGGCAAAAGAATTTTGCACCTGGCGCAAAGATGGATTGCGCAGCGAGGTCTTAGAGGATGCTGTTTCGCCTATCTTGGGCATTGATATTGGCGCGCCATGGAACATGTGAAACGCAAGGACTGATCCGAATGGTCATCGTGGATGTAGACCACGACAATCGGGCGATCTAGAGCAAGGCCGGCTTCATAGATTATTCCGACATGTCCGTGCCTTTCGGCAGCCAATCGTTGACTCAGTAACGAGCAATTCTGACATTCAGCTTTGCAGCCAACGCAACAATCTGGCGCGATCGGGGTCTCCCTGGCGACTTAGGTCACTGTATTTTCGAGGTTTTCGGGCGCCGAACATCGTCGGTGGTGCAAATATGCTTTGGACCGAGCGCCGCGCTCACAGTTGACCGATTATTGGCGTTCATCATCATACGCCGTCCGTATTCAAGGGGCTGACGGTCGCTTCGGGAGGCGCGATGAATAAGGTGCCTTCCATGAGAGCCGCTTGACACGAGAGACGCTCAGCCAACCCATATGTCAGGAAAAAACCGATGGTCCCGTCTGAAGCAACAATCGATTGCGCCACAGCTCCAGGCGAACCGCAACGACTTAAAACGGATTGGAAACATATATTCAGTCTGCGGGAGATGGGCGTTTACTACGCGCTCCTTCTCCTTGTCTTGGTGCTTTCGATGACAACGACCTATCTTGGTCGTGCCAATTATCTAAGCCTGCTGAATGTCACCAATGTTCTTTATCAAGCGTCGTTGATCGGCATCATGGCGGTGGCGATGACTGTCATTCTGATCAGCGGTAATTTCGATCTTTCGGTTGCCTCCGTCGCCGCCCTGTCTGCGGCCGTCTTCGTCGGCAACGCGGATGCCATTGGCTTTTGGCCGGCATTTGCCGTCGCGATGACGGTGGCAATTGGGTCCGGCTTGCTAAATGGCGCGATCGTGCAATTCCTGGGAATAAACGCATTCATTGTGACGTTGGGGACGATGACCGCACTTCGTGGCGTCGTCCTGCTCTATACCAACGGTTATGCCCTGTCGGTCGAAAACACCGAAGTTATCGCAGCTATGCAGGCATTCGAAAGCGGTCGCATCAATGTTGGTTTCGTCATGTTGGCGCTCGGCATTCTTTTCCTGGGATGCGGCGTGGCAATGCTCTTTCAGGCACAAAAACGTTCCATTGCGGTGCGCCCGGCTATGGCCGCACTGGCCGTGATTGGTGTGTGTCTTCTTGCCCTGAGCTGGACGACCAACCTACAACTCATGTTGCCCAAGCCCGTCCTATACCTGTTCGCCTTTACGGCGATTGCCTGGTTCACTCTTACGTTCACAATGGTCGGACGGCGGCTTTACGCAGTTGGCGGGAACGCAGAGGCTGCGCGGCTTTCGGGCATTAACGTGCTGCGCTACAAGATCCTGGCATTCGTGCTGTGTAGCGCCTCTGCAGGCTTTGCTGGAATCCTGTTTGCAAGCAGGCTTAGATCCATCAATCCGGGCGGTCTCTCCGGCGCAGAGTTAACGGTCATCGCGGCGGCGATCCTCGGGGGTACGTCACTCTTTGGTGGTGCAGGAAGTGTCATCAAAACGTTGGCCGGCGCGTTGCTGCTGTTTTCGCTGTCCAACGGCTTCAATATTCTCAATCTCGGTGCGAACTACCAGGGTCTTATTGAAGGAATCGTCGTCGTGGTAGCTGCTGCGATCTATACGGTTGGCGGTAAGAATCGCGCCAAGACGCTCGGTGCAAAGACACAATAATTCAACTCATCTCTACTCTTCGATATCTCATTTTGTCTTCGCCCACGCGCACTCTGCCTTAGCGCATTTTCGAAAAAATCGGAGCCAAGTTGATCTGCGTGAGCCCCTAATGTCACAATGGCAACTTACCGCGAGAGCGTGATGCGGGAGGGCAGACGAGGTTCGGAGTCATGTGCCTGATAGATGCCTGCCCAGCCTTCCAAAAATACACCGTGAGGGATGGTGCAAGTCAGCGAAAGATATAATTTCAGCTTATATGCCAAGGGACAGATCTTGGCTTTTTCCTTTACATAAGGGGCCTAACGAGATCGATTGGCCACCGTATCAAAGCCGTCGGGTGGCCTTGAGCACAGGCGTGCTGGGAGGTCAGCGCGGATGCCAGATCATGTTGACCTGAGCATCTGGCTTAAATGCCAAAATTTGGGAGGAAGTCATGATTTCAAGAAGAGAAGTATTGATTGGGGCTGGCGCGGTTGGATCAGCTGCCATGCTTTCGAGGGTTGCCAAGGCGCAGGCCAAATGGCCTGCCCGCCCGATCACAATTACAATCGCCAATGCGCCGGGAGGCGATGACGACACGTTGAGCCGGTTCTTGGCGGAAACGCTTACATCCGAACTCGGCCAAGCCGTGGTCATCGAAAACCGTGGAGGCGGATCGACCACTATCGGAGTAACCGCAGCTTCATCGGCAAAACCCGATGGCTATAACTTTCTGTGCCTGCCCACGTCTGGTCTCGTACAGACCGTTCTGCGCGACAAACTACCCTACACTCTTGACAGCTTCACGCCGATTGTCGGGATTGGCGGTTATCCCCTGGCGCTTATAGCGTCCAAGAAAGCTGGGATAAACACCATCGATGACCTTATGGCTGCGGTTCATTCTCCCGAAGGCGTGACTTTTGCGAGCGCCGGCGTTGGCACCATTGCGCACCTGACTGGGACGGCGTTTATCAAGGAAGCCAAGGGCAAAGGTATCAATGTCTCCTATAAAAACAATCCGGACGGCATTCAGGGAATTGCCGGCGGCTTTACCCAAATGATGTTTGTGTCCGCACGTGAAGGGGCAATCCTCAAGGACGACGAGAATGTGAAGGTGCTTGCGGTCACATCGGCGGCCCGCACCAGCAATCTTCCAGACGTGCCGACCACCACTGAGATCGGTTACCCGCAAATCGATGGGCGAGTCTGGTACGGCTATCTTGCCCCCGCCGGTGTTCCTGAAGAAGTCGTGGCCAGGTTTGCTGCGGCGGTCGTCAAGGGAGTTCAAGATCCGAAATTTCAGGACCGCTTTGGCCCTCTCTCATTCCATACAGATCTCAAGACCGGTGAAGAATTCACGGCATTTCTCAGGAGCGAACAGGATCGGTTTCGCAAGATCATCACCGAGAACGATATCAAGCTGAATAACTAGGTCCATTGGCCATCTGCAGCCAGGGTGACGGCCATTTGCCAAGGACCGTCCCGCCTCTGCCCAGTCGTTCGACGCCGACGCCAGGAGTGGCGTCGACTTTTATCGTAACACCATCAGGACCGAGTTCAGGAGTAAGCATGCAAAGGTACCAGCTCTTTATCGACGGCGCGTTCACCGATGCAGAAGGTGGCGAATGGATCGAAAGTGAGGATCCTTATCAGGGCAAGGTTTGGGCAGAGATCGCCCGCGCAACGCCTGGTGATGTTGACCGTGCCGTCAATTCCGCGGTCAAGGCAATGGAGCGCGGTCCGTGGAGTAAAATGACAGCCAGTGCCCGCGGCAAGGTTCTCCGCAAGATCGGTGATCTCGTCGTCGCCAACGCCGACAGGATCGCGCGGATCGAGGCGCGCGATAATGGCAAGCTTCTCACCGAGGTTCGCGGCCAGCTGAACGGCGTTGCCGAATGCTGGTACTACTTCAGTGGTCTTGCCGACAAGATAGAGGGATCCTCGATTCCGATCGAGAAGGCGGACACTCTTGCGTTCACTCTTCGCGAGCCCATCGGTGTTGTCGCAGCGCTCACCGCCTGGAATTCACCGATATGGTTTGCCACCGTTAAATGTGCGCCCGCGCTGGCGGCTGGATGCAGTGTTGTCGTCAAACCGTCCGAATTCGCATCCGCGAGCACGCTTGAGCTTGCTGCTCTCGTTAAGGAAGCCGGCATGCCGGATGGCGTGTTCAATGTCGTCACGGGTTTTGGGCACGACGTCGGCGCTGCACTGGTCGAGCATCCTGGCGTGACGAAGATCACCTTCACAGGATCGGATGCAACCGGCGCGAAAATCTACGAAACGGCTGCCAGACATATGAAACGCGTGTCACTCGAACTCGGCGGGAAATCGCCTAACATCGTGTTTGAGGATGCGAATCTCGATCTGGCCGCCGCAGGTGTTGTATCCGGGATTTTCGGTGCGTCTGGCCAAATGTGCACGGCCGGCTCCCGTCTCCTTGTCCACAAGTCGATCAAGGAGGCTTTCACCGCGAAACTGATCGATCTTGCCAGCCACATCAAGCTGGGCGATCCGATGGACCCGAATACAAACGTCGGCCCCATCGCAACGGCGCCCCAGTTCAAGAAGGTTTTGGATTATCTCGATATTGCTCGGGCAGACGGAGCTCGCTGTATTTTGGGTGGCTACGCTGCTACCGGCGATGGCCTCACCGGCGGACAGTTCGTCCAGCCGACAATCTTTTCCGATGTGACCAATAGCATGCGCATCGCCCAGGAAGAGGTCTTTGGCCCGATCCTATCGATCATTGAGTTTAACACGGAGGACGAGGCGATCGAGATCGGGAACGATATCGCTTATGGTCTCGTCGCTGGGGTCTGGACGCAGAATATCGGCCGCGCCATGCGAATGACGAAGGCATTGAAGGTCGGTACGGTGTGGGTCAACACGTATCGCGCTTACAGCTACATGATGCCATTTGGCGGGATGAAGAAATCGGGGCTGGGACGCGAAGGCGGAATCGAGGCGATCAATGAATACCTCGAGACGAAAAGCGTGTTTCTGTTCACGTCCGACGAAGGGCCGGTCAATCCCTTTATCATGCGGTAGGTTCGGTAAAGGCTCGCCGTCTGCCACTTTTCGTTGACGTGACGAGCTGCCACGGATCGGCATCCTGACATTGCGCGATCTATATCGAATGACAGGCCCATTCTTGAGACATGCTGACAGGCATTCTGCTCACCGAGGACCTAACAAAAATTCGGGGAAGACCTCAAATGCAAGACCAACCGGAAGAAACCACAACTGGAAAATTAAACGCCAAGGATATTGCCACCGGCGTGTTCTTGATTGCCGTCGCGGCCATCGGTTTGCTCCTGAATCTGGAAAACGCAACGGGCACGGCCGCCCAAATGGGCCCCGGCTACATGCCCATGCTTATTTTCTCGCTTTTGGCGATCCTCGGTGTCGCTGTGATCGTCGTTGGATTGCGAAACGGTCCAGATCCGCTCGAAAGGTGGGCGTGGAAAGAATTGGTTCTTATCCTTGGAGCCATGGCCGCGTTCGGCGTGCTGATCGAACGGATTGGCCTCGCTTTGTCGGTCGCAACCGTTGTCGTGATCGCCAGCATCGCCGACCGCTCGCACTCCGTGTTGGGCATCGCAGGCATGACGATTGCTCTGGTTTTCATCTGCTGGCTGGTTTTCATCCTGGGCTTGAATTTGAACGTCTCGTTCCTGCCCCCTGGCCTGACCGAACTGTGAGCGAATAAACATGATCGACAATCTCGCGCTCGGCCTCTCGGTCGCAATGACGTTTCACAATCTCGGCTTTGCATTCATGGGCTGTCTGATCGGCACCGCCATTGGTGTTCTGCCGGGGATCGGGCCGTTGGCGACGATCGCTCTGCTCTTGCCTCTTACCTTCGCACTTGATCCCGTGACAGCAGTGATCATGCTTTCCGGCATCTATTACGGGGCACAGTATGGAGGATCCACTTCGGCAATCCTTCTCAATCTGCCCGGGGAGGTCACGGCTGTCGTGACGACGCTTGAGGGCCACAAGATGGCCCTGAAGGGCCGAGCAGGCGCCGCGCTGGCGGTCTCTGCGCTGGGATCGTTCTTCGCCGGCACGGTCGCCACCCTCGTGGTGGCCGCCTCTGGACCGCTGTTGACGTCGTTTGCGCTTTCGTTCGGCCCCGCCGAATACTTTTCACTCATACTTCTCGGACTGATCATTGCAACGGTCCTTGCCCAGGGCAGCATCTTCAAGTCCATTGCAATGCTTGCGCTCGGTTTGGCGCTTGGATTGGTCGGAACAGATATCCAAAGCGGCGAGGTTCGCTTCTCGCTCGGGTTTTTCGAACTCTTCGAGGGGATTGACTTCGTTGCTGTTGCCATGGGGATATTCGGTGTAGCCGAGATCGTCAGGAATCTGGAAAATCCAGAAAATCGCAACAAGACCATTTCCAAGGTTGGAAGCCTGATGTTGACCAAGGAAGAATTCCGGCGAGCAACTCCTTCGGTCATTCGCGGCACCATCGTCGGATCCGTGCTGGGAATTCTTCCCGGCGGCGGTTTGGCCCTGTCGACATTCGCATCCTACATTCTGGAGCGGCGCGTCTCAAAATACGGCCATGAATTCGGAACCGGTGCGATTGAAGGTGTTGCCGGTCCGGAGAGTGCGAACAATGCCGCGTCCCAGACCTCGTTCATCCCCATGCTCACGCTAGGCATTCCTGCCAATGCGGTCATGGCGCTGATCATCGGTGGTCTGATGATCCACGGCATCCAGCCGGGTCCGGGAGTGATTCAGTCTCAACCGAAGCTCTTCTGGGGCCTGATTGTCAGCATGTGGATCGGCAACCTCATGTTGCTTGTCATCAACCTGCCGCTCATCGGTGTCTGGGTGTCGCTGCTCAAATTGCCTTACCGCTACCTCTATCCAACCATCCTCGTTTTCTGTGCCATCGGTGTGTACTCCGTCAACTACTCCGCGTTCAACGTTTTCGAGACGGTGCTCTTCGGTTTCGTTGGCTACCTGCTTTACAAGCTGAGGTGTGAACCTGCGCCTTTGCTGATCGGCTTTGTACTTGGCCCGATGTTGGAAGAATATCTGCGACGAGCCATGGTTGTCTCTCGCGGCAATCCGATGGTGTTCGTTGAGCGTCCGGTCAGCGCAGTCTTGCTCGCGATTGCGGCTGCTGCACTGCTGGCAATGCTGCTGCCAACTATTCGGAAAAAGAAGGATGAGGCGCTGGAGGAATAAAGTCGGGTGGCAGGTTCTGTGGCTCCGGTAGAGTGATCAGAAAGAACCGGTGCCTGCCGCGCGAGGTGCTGCCGGCGGCGGCGCTGAACAGCATGGGCACCAACATCACCCGCCCGGCAGGTCCGGCGATCGGCGGCGCGATCGTCGCTGCGGCCGGTGCGCCGCCGCCTTCGCCGCCAACACGCTCAGCGCATAGTGAACTTAACTGCCGCACGTCCATACTCGAGCGCCCGTCTTGTTGGCCGTCAATGCCTGAGCGATTTTTGCCCACTGGTCCATTGCTGCCGTGCGCACCACGCGATGATGGCGGGAAGATATGTCATGGCGCGGGATATTGAACAAGTTGGCAATCGGGTCATGAACAGAGACGAAGCGTTGGAGATGTCGCCTCGACTTGAAGCGCTTCATGATCCGTTCTCGTCGTCGGATGGGCTGACGGGAATTCTCCGCCCGATTGTTTTGTCCCTTGTGCGATCGACGCTCTAAACCGGGCATGATATCTCGCTTTGCGGCGTCGCAAGGGCGCAGCTTGTCGGTGATCATCACACGCGGCGTGCGGCCTTGACCCCTTAAGAGCTTTCGCATTAGGTGCTTTGCCGCCTTGGCGTTGCGGCGGCTTTGCACCAGAACATCGAGAACGAAACCGTCCTGATCGGCGGCACGCCACAGCCAGTGTTTCTTGTACTTCAAACTTCGTTACGCAGACATTCGATGTAATTGAGCACGGTTGCGCTGTGAACGCCATGCCGCCAAAGCAAACTCATCTCCATCTCCGGCAATGGGTCCAAAACGTCCAGGAAGACGACACCTGGAAAATTAAGCGTCCGCACCGCTGATGGCGAGAACGCGACGCCCAGACCCGCCGACACGTAAGCCATTAAGCTTGTAATGTGGGTGGTCTTGTAGACGTGACGCGGAGAAAGACCGGGTATTGACGACAATGCTCCTTCGACATTGGACCGGCCGTCGGCCTCTGCATAAACAGCCAGGCTCTCTCCGGAGATATCGGCGATAGACGCCGACCGGGCAACCGCAAGCCGATGGTTGTCCGCAACCAGCAGAAGCCAGGGCCATCTACCGACCGCTTTTGATTCGACGCCCGTGACGTCACTTCCGACAGTTGCCGCGAATCCAACGTCGATCTCGTGCTTGAGCAGCGCCTCCGGGATCTCTCCGCTGGGCATTTCCTTCAACGTCACGGTGACCCGCGGCCAGTTTAACTTGAAACGTCTGACCGACGAAGAGACGAGACCGCTGATGGCAGCGTTCGCACCGAACCCGAGCCGAAGGGTTCCGGTCGCCCCGCGCGCGAACTCGATGACTGTGTCTATGGCGTTGCCTACCTGGGAAAGTGCGGCGTAGCTTTCACGGAGAAACTCCCGTCCGGGCTCCGTCAATTCCACCTTTCGTTTGGACCTTTCGAGCAGTTCGACGCCAAGGATGCGCTCGAGAGACTTTATCTGCGCGGTGAGGGCCGGCTGGACAATATTGAGCCTGGCAGCCGCCCGCCCAAAATGGAGTTCTTCCGCAACGGCCACGAAATAGCGGAGATGACGCAATTCGACCGCTGCCTTGCTTGTTCCATGGACATCCATCTCTGATCACTCCCGATGATTGCACGCAAAGCAAAAGCTATTGGAAATGATAGATCAACCTGTGCTTTTTGTCTGTCAAAAAGGTAAGACAAAATGCTTCAACAAACGCCCGTGAAAGGCTCGACACTCGCTTCGCCCAAAACCTCCGAACAGCACCAACTCGCACGTCCGCGGGGGAACTACACGAAAGTCCTCGTCCCATTGCTGGTGGTTGGAACTGTATGCGTTCTAGCAGGCCTAAGTTCGCAGCAGTGGGACCGCTGGACATCGGGCGCTGATGAGCAAACGACGGATAACGCCTATGTACGGTCCGAGTTGAGCCATCTTAGTGCTCGTGCCTCGGGGAACGTGGTGGCCGTCAAGGTCGGCGACTTCGAGCATGTGAAGGCCGGTGACGTGATCCTTCAAATCGATCCATCAGACTACGAGGCAAGGCGCGATCAGGCTAAAGCGACATTGGGCGCAGCGGTTGCCCAACGCAACAACCTCGACAATCAGGGGAATCTTCAAAAGGCCGAAATCCGTCGGTCAGAGGCTCAAGCCGTGGTTGCCCGCGCGAACGCGGATCTCGCCAAGATCGTTGCAAACCGGCAGACCACGCTCCTGGAAAAGGGTGTCGGTGCCCAGCAGCGGCTGGACGAAGCTACGGCGAACGAGAAGACGACTTCCGCTACCGCAGGCGCGGCGGAAGCCGCAGTCGCATCCGCCGAGGCACAGCTTCAATACATTGATGGTCAGAGAGCCCAACTCTCGGCAAACGTGGAGTCGGCCAAGGCAAGTCTCAGATCCGCTGAACTGGCTCTTTCCTATACGACCATCCTGGCGCCGTTTGACGGCATCGTCAGCGAGCGACAGGTCCACGTCGGGGATTACATCACGGCTGGCACCAATGCGATCTCGATTATCCCGCTGCCGAATGTCTACCTGATCGCCAACTTCAAGGAGACGCAGCTCTTTCGAATGCAGGAGGGACAGGCCGCAACGGTCACGGTCGATTCGCTTCCCGGACAGGCCTTCACCGGCAAGGTGACACGCCTGTCACCCGCATCCGGGTCGCAGTTCGCATTGCTGCCGGCCGACAACGCGACTGGAAACTTCACGAAAGTCGTGCAGCGCATCCCTGTGCGGATTGACTTTAACGGCTCATCCGCCCTCGATCGGCTTCGGTCGGGAATGTCGGCGGTGGTCACTGTATCGGTCGCCTCCAACCGTGAGTAACGACCATGGCCGATATCCTCCGTCTCCCGTTCTCCTTTACCGCGCGGCGAACGCATCACCCGATCATTGCCTTGTGCGGCATCTTCATCGGCCCCTACATGGCGGCCTCCCACACCCGGCTCTTCGGCCTCGGCCTTGGTGATCTCAGGGGCGTGTTCGGCCTGAGCTTTGACGAAGGCTCCTGGCTGAGCACGCTGGCCACCGCGCCTCAGCTTTTGGTGGCGCCTGCCGTGCCCTGGCTTGCCGCTACGTTCGGCGTGCGACGGGTCATGGTTGCTCCGGCGCTACTTTATGCACTTATCGCGGCGCTGATCCCGTTCGTCCGTGGTTTCGAGGCGCTCGCCATCTTGCATATTATCCAGGGCACGCTGCTCGGTGTCTTCGTGCCAGCGACGTTGATGATGATCTTCCGCAATCTTCCCGTGAGGTGGTGGATCACGGGAATCGCGCTTTACGCCTTCCGAACGGCTTTCACGTCGAGTTCAGGTACAGCACTTCTCGACTTCTATGTGCAGCATGTCGGATGGCAGTTCGTCTACTGGCAGGACGTCTTCCTGGCTCCCTTAATGGCACTCCTGATCTTCGTTGGCGCGCCGCACGAAGAGGTGAACCGCGATCTGCTTATGAAAGCGGATTGGGGCGGAAAGCTTCTGTTCGGCGCGGGTCTCGCAATGCTCTTCATCGCCGTCGATCAGGGCAACCGGCTTGACTGGTTCGAAAGTGCAGTGGTGATGTCCGCCCTGATCGGAGGTGCGGTGCTCATCGTTGCCTTCTTCATCAACGAAATGCTGATCGAACACCCATGGGCGCACATTAGCGCATTGGGCTCCCGCAACGTCGTGCTGCTTATGTCGATTGCCCTATTCTACATGATGACCAGCTTGTCGAACACCACGCTAGTCCCGAACTATCTGGCGACCGTCGCAGGTCTGCGGCCGGAGCAGATCGGTGCGACAATGGTCCAGTGGATTTGTATGCCGCTTGTCGTCATGACGCCCATCGCCGTCTGGGCCATGCACAGGACGGACGGCCGCTTCATCCTGTTGATCGGCCTCTGCTGTTTTGCGGCAGCCTCTCTTTTGGGGACCGGCCTTACGCCCGACTGGAGCGGTGACAATTTCCGAATGATCTACGTCCTTCAGGCCGTGGGCCAGATCCTGGCATTTCTTTCGATCATCGTATTGAGTGTTGCGAACGGCGACCCCAAAAGGGCGGCTGCCATAGGGGCCTACATACAGGTTATAAGGCTCCTTGGCGTGCAGACGGCCCAGGCACTGATGGCAACATTTCTTCGCAAGGGAGAACAGCTGCATTCCTACCTGATCGGTCTCAATCTCGAACGCGGATCGGAAGAATCGAACGTCACGATCGCCGCTCTCACTCACAGACTGACCAGCGCCGGTCAGGCAGTCGCACAAAGCCGTGCAACGGCGGTGTTGGCCCAACAGATGCAAAGACAGGCCAACGTCCTTTCCTACATCGACGCTTTCTGGCTCACATTCTTCTGCGCAATGGGCGGCGTAGTGATTCTTGCATTCGTTGGAAAAGCGCCGAAAGGCCCCCTCGTTGGCTGAAACCTTAACAGCCCGACAGATGTGATGGGTTCTGGTAGCTGCGCCGCCTCGGGCAGTCCAGTCGACGCGTGCGGTTTGTAATGTCCCGGAGGAGTCGCCAGCCTACTGGTGGAGGCACTTCTCTGCCCACAGCCGGACTGTTAGGTGCGAGACGATGATGCCGCGGGCGGCCAGCATGTCCTCGACCATCCGCAGGCTGAGAGGGAAGCGAAAATGAAGCCACACAGCGTGGGCGATGATCTCTGCAGGAAAGCGTTGGCGACGATAAAGCGGATCACGGAGCGTCATGATCCGTCATCGCACATAGACGTCCACGTTTCGTTAAGTTGACGATGCCATTGGACATGCATTGAGCACCACGTGTCTGGCTATGACGAACGGACAGGCGACAGACAATCGGGTTAGCATCCGTGCTGGATTGCAATGGACAACCAATGTAAAGGCATGCGCAACGCGCCGCTTTGCCCGACTGCCCGATCAAAAACTGATCAGACGCGCAGGCGCCTAGCACGAAAGTCGGAATTGCTTACGACTTGAGGGCGTGCTTGACTCTAAGAACTGTGATGCAGACTGCGCCGATCACCACAGGCACACAGATCAACATCACGAGTGGGTCAATATGGTAGCCTGCATGATCGGATGTTTCCAACACCAGTTTGATCAGACTGAGCAAATAGTAGCTGATCGCGAGGATCGAAAATCCTTCGACGGCGCGCTGGATCTTGACCTGCGTTGCTGCTCTTTCCGCCATCGCTTGGATTTGCACCGCGTTTTGATATTCAATTTCAACCTGGATGCGGGTCTGGAGGAGATCGATGAGATGCATCGTTGCGTGCGAGAGCTGCTCTAATCGCACAGCTGTCGCTTCACAGGTCCGTATCGCGGGCTTAAACCGTCTGGCCACAAAGACACCGTAGCGCTGGAAGCCGGGAACATGAGATTCCCTCAATTCAGCAATGCGTTCTTCGACTATCTTTGCATAGGCAATCGTAGCGCCGAAGCGGTTTCGTGTTTTCGCCGTCGCTGAGATCACCTGTGCAGACAGGATGGAGATCTCTTCAAGAAGGCTTCTGTGCTCGCTCGTAGGGGTCGTCAAATGTCGGTTGGTAAGCCCAACCAGCTTCCTGTCATAGTCAGCCAGCAGCGGTCCAAGACGCCGAGCTTCCGGCAATCCCAGGAGTGCCATGACCCGGTACGTCTCGATCTCGTAGACGCGCCGAACCATCCGACCCAGCCTGTAGGCATTAAGATCGGTGTTGAACAGGATGGCGCGGCTGCTGTTGGATGTGCTGACGCGAAAATCCGAACAAACCAAGGCCCCGCCGCCAACGATAGAAGCTGCAGTATCCGCGAATGCGAAATCTGTGAGGACAGAGCTGATGTCGCGCGGAGGCGCGCCTGAAACGAGAATCTCCAGTCGACAGATCAGCGTCGCATCTTTCAACCCGGACAGACCTCTGGCCTCGTCGATTGTCAGATTTGCTGTTGGCCAAACTGCCGGAGCATCCAGCAGCTTTGTTACCCTTGTGACGGTAACGAACTCGGTATGAACCTCGATCTGTGTCTGAACAGTTCCATCAGGCCCTTTGTCTCCGGATGCACGATGACCCGAACTCATCGCGACAGGTGTGGCTGGGCGCAATGCAATATATTCAACGAAGGACTGACCCGAAAAATAGATGGACGGTCTCGCATGCAATTCGGCATTGAAGTCGAGATCAACGTCGGTCACTTCTACCATTTCCTCGTTGCGTCCGGCCTGCGTCATTCAACGCGGCTATGCCGGTGGTCAAGCATTATTTCATTCAGGCCGACATGTGAGGTTGACGACTGGCAAACAGCTTCGGGCAAGGCCGTCCGCTGCCATGCCGACGGCGCCAACGAATTGCTTTGACCCAATCCCTACTACGTCGACGCTACGCCTGGCACTATTGCCGGTCACGACACAGGCGCCAAGTGCCGCGACCACTCGGCTATAAGATAACGCTATATGGCAGGCGTCGACGCTTCGCTTAGACGCTCGGTCCTGACGCGCGGCTATTCAAGAGCACAAGGGGTCCAGCGATTTCATCTCAACGTCAATCGCTGGACCCTTGCGCAATCTGCAGGAGGAAGCATTACGGGCGCGATCGCTTGCGTTACCCCCGTGTCCTCGTGTCAAAACCCGCATCGTGGTTCTGAGGGTATTTCACGTGGTCACGCAACGTTCCTAGCTGCTGTGCGTGTATCCACCATCGCATGCGATGGTCTGCCCGGTGATGAAGTTCGACGCCGGAGTGGAGAGAAACATCATGATCCCCACGAGATCGGTAGGCAGCATGCTTCGCTTTATACACTGCTGTGTCAGCTGCGTTTGTCGCAGTTCCAACGTCGGATTTACCGCCCGCTCCACTTCTGTCGAGACCGCTCCAGGTCGAATGCAGTTAACGTTGATCCCGTCGTCGCCGAGTTCGCGTGCCATGGCATTTGTCATGCCGATCATAGCCGATTTCGAAGCGACGTAATGCATGTAGTTCATCACGCCCTTCGTCACCGCATCTGAAGAGATATTGATGATCCGGCCCCACTTGGCCGCTCGCATTACGGGAGCGACCGCCCGGGCACACAAGAATGGCCCGGTGATATTGACCCGCATGACGCGGTCCCACTCGTCAAGCGGAATGTGTTCGAATTTGCGCTTGTCAAGGGTCGCGAATATCGCGGCATTGTTGATCAGCACATCGAGGCGACCATGTTCATCGATAATCGACTTCACAAGTCGGTCGACGGATGCCGCATCAGCAATGTCGACCTCGGCTGCGCTCGCCCGCCCTCCAGCTGCCAAAATTTCGGCTCTGACTCGTTCGGCGTTGTCGACATCGAGGTCGGCGACAATGGGGATAGCCCCTGCGGCGGCAAACTGACGGGCAAGCTCCCGCCCAATCCCTTGACCGGCGCCCGTGATCAAAATCACGCGATCGGTGAGGCTGAAATCCCGAGCCCAGCCGGGAACCCCAGAATCCTGAGGGGCTTGGACTTTGATATGTTCGGTCAATTGTTGTCCTCTCAAGGTCGAAAACAGACGTGGCCAGTGTGATGCCGCGCGGAGACAGTTGTTGATTGCGACCTATTCGGTGGTGGCAAACACCATGCTCCGTGTGGATTGGAAAATCTCACTTGCCGATGCAGGGCGGCGTGACAGCTTTGAAATCGAAACGAACATGCGGCGGACGCCTGTTGGAATCAACTGGGAGGGCAACGTCTGCAACCACAGGAGATAACAAAAGCTTATACCGCGGTTGGATTGCGCCTGTCCGGCGCTTGTAAGTGTTCGTAGAATACACCCAGTTGCCGTTGCCCAACCTGGTTCAAGCAGGTCGATGACGATGATTGTCTGATAGACAAAAGCCACGCCGAGGATCGGCGCAGTGCCGCGCGCCACTTTTTCCTCCTGCTGTAAGATGGGACGCTATGAAAGTTGCACGATTTATTGATGCCGGCCGGCCCAGAGTGGGTATTGTTGATACCGCAGCGGGACGCATTCATCCGCTCGATAAAAAGCTGAGCAATGTCATTGGTTTGATCAGGCTCACGACTGGCGGTTTTACCTATGGCGGATCAGATGGTAGCGGAATTCCCCTCGATACCGTGAAACTGCTGGCGCCGATCATTCCGGAGCGCAACATCTTTTGCATTGGCAAGAATTACCACGCGCACGCAAAGGAATTTTCTGTCAGCGGTTTTGAAGCTGGCGCTGTAAAGGGTCAGGAAACTGACGAATATCCGGCCATTTTCAGCAAGCCTCCAAGCACGGTCGTCGGGCCAGACGATATTGTCGAACTGCACCCGCAAGCCACCTCAGCGGTGGATTATGAAGCTGAACTTGCTTTCGTGATCGGGCGTCCCGGCCGCAATATTTCGGAAGCGGACGCTAGGAAACATGTCTGGGGCTACACAATCATCAATGACGTAACGGCTCGAGATCGGCAAAAAAATCACAAGCAGTGGCTTGCGGGCAAAGGGCTCGACACATTTTGTCCGATGGGACCGTGGATCGTGACGGCAGATGAAGTCGATGCCGAGAATTTGGACATTACATGTCATGTCAACGGTGAACTGCGACAGCAGGCGAATACCCGTGACCTCATCTTCAAAATTCCTCAACTGGTTGCAGCAATCTCTGCCGGTCTCACGTTGCAGGCTGGCGACGTTATCGCAACCGGAACCCCAGCAGGTGTCGGGATCGGGTTTAATCCACCGCGTTTTTTAACGGCCGGCGATCGCGTGGAAATATCAATTTCCGGCATCGGAACCATAAGCAACTCATTCGGCTGATGTGCAATAGCGCGGCCCGTCTACTTCCAGCTCATGGCCAACGCACCACGGCTGCGTTACGGACGGTCCCCCTGCGACACCTTGCGCGGGCGCGGACACTCCAGCCGTGTCGCTTCCTGCAGGCTGGCTTGCTCAGCCGGTCCCGCCTCCGGCCGACGACAAAGCTCCTGACCGACAGCTTCGACGAATTTCACCAGATCACGACTATGACCATCGAGATGATATCCATCTCGAAAGAACACAGCGATGTTCCGATCCAGAGCGGGATCGGTAATGGCAAGGCCGCATAGCCGTCCGTCCGCCAGTTCTGAACGAACAGCATGGGCAGGCAACACGGCAAGGTGATCACTGTCGATGACGAGCGATTTCAGCAATGTGACTGAGCCGCACACAGTGACGCGCTCCGGTGGCGCCAATTTTGCAATCTTCAAGGCGGCGGCAAGAATGGCATGCGCGCGACGCGCGGTCGGTGCCACCCAGGGGTAACGAACCAGAGTTTCCCAACTCAGATTTTTTGCTGTGCTTAGAGGATGTTCGGATCTGGCAATGACAAGAAGCTTGTCGCGAAAGAGGACGCGTTGCCGCAAGCCGTCTTCCAAATCATAGCACTCCGTAAATCCGAAAACGAAATCGAATTCACCCCGCAAAAGACCAATCAAAAGGTCGATCTGTGGGGCCTCGACGACTTGCAGATCGCGATCAGCGTGAGCCTCCCGCCATCTGCTTAGGGCCATGGGCATGACAGTGCTCGCCAAGCTCGGGAGACTACCAATGCGGATGGAGAGCGGGTGATCTCCGTTCACGTTCAACAATGCCCGTTCGGCCAATTCAATAGCGTCGCGCACCAGCCGCGCATGACCGTAAAGGACTTCACCGATCGGCGTGGGAGTCACACCGGTTGGTCCTCGCAGGAGAATTTGCAAACCCAACTCAGCTTCCAGTCTGCTCATGGACGTGGACAGAGCGGGTTGGGATATTTCAAGCGCCTTGGCCGCACTCTTCAAGCTGCCGCTTTCGATTATCGAGGCAAGGTAAAGAAGCTTCTTCGGATCTAGGTTGAGATGACTGGCGGGCATGGTGTTCCTACTCAGTTTTCCGATAGCCAGACATTGTTTGATGGCCACGGCCCAGTGCTGAGGCTCCACGGCCCAAGCGGAAATGAATCAGGTACGCTTGAAGAGCAGTGCCAACTGGCGCAGTCGACCGCGCGCTGCCTGCTTCGGGAATAATGATTACATTATAGAGCGTGGAGGTTCGCGGAACTGGGTATTGAATATATTATACCCCCCGTGCCGTCAACCTGGGTCAGTGCATTGGGAATGGCTGAACGAGTGGAAACAGGCTTTGTCCAATCGCCGCCATCCTTCAAATGAGAGGTCACTTCGATATAATCACTTGGCTGATTCAAGTTGCCGAGGCTTGAGTTTTCACCGGGCTGGCGATTGGTCCGAGCTGCCCCCGATGGTCAGCGTCACAGCGTGGCCAATCCTGCGACAAGGATGCCGCTCGCTACACAAACGCCCAAGACAACCCCTGACGTCAACAGGTCGGACCGAGCTTGCAAAACGGTGCACCCTTGTTTGAAACGTCGAACGCTTCGCCAACGACCATTTGAAGTGCGCAAACGGTGAAGGCGCGGCTGGCAAATTGCGATGGCGCAGGGATTTAAGTGAACGCACGCAAGGTCCATCGCGTGCCAGGGTGCCAACTGCGTGGCTGTCCTCGGTCGCCATCACCTCGCTGGAAATGCGAGATGGGACCTTCGTATCATCTTAAATTCTTCGCCTGAATGAGCCCCATTCAGCGTTGAGACATCGCTATCATGCATACCGACAGGACGGAATAAGGCTCGCGGCTGAAACTCCCAAGAAGTTTTGCGCGCCTCGTTTGATTAGGCCATCAGCGGTATGACGCTATCGAGTGACTTCTTGGCATCGCCGTAAAACATCCGCGTGTTTTCCTTGTAGAAAAGCGGGTTCTCGATCCCGGAATATCCAGTTCCCTGACCGCGCTTGGATACCAGGACGTGCTTGGCCCTCCAAACCTCCAGCACGGGCATTCCGGCAATCGGTGAGTTGGGATCTTCCAGAGCTGCAGGATTGACGATGTCATTGGAACCGATGACGATAACGACGTCCGTACTCGAGAAATCCGCGTTGATCTCATCCATCTCAAGAACGATATCGTAGGGTACCTTCGCCTCAGCTAGCAAGACATTCATATGTCCAGGAAGGCGGCCCGCAACCGGATGAATGGCAAAGCGAACCGTTTTCCCGGCTGCACGAAGCTTTCGAGTGAGTTCCGAGACCGACTGTTGCGCTTGCGCGACCGCCATTCCATAGCCTGGAACGATGATGACGCTATCAGCCTCGTTCAGGGCCGCTGCGACACCATCAGCATCGATCGCCACCTGCTCGCCGACAATCTCCATGGTGGGCCCTGTGACACCGCCGAAACCGCCAAGGATGACCGATATGAAGGACCGGTTCATAGCCTTGCACATAATATACGACAGAATTGCGCCAGAAGAGCCGACCAGTGCCCCGGTGACAATCAGCAGATCATTTCCGAGCGTGAACCCAATTGCGGCCGCCGCCCAGCCGGAGTAGCTGTTCAGCATCGAAACAACGACAGGCATGTCTGCGCCGCCAATGCCCATGATAAGGTGGTAACCGATAAAAAATGCGACGCCAGTCATCAAGATCAGCGTCCAGGCGCCCTGACCGTCGACATACATTAGCAGCATCATTAGGCACAGGATCGCCGCTCCGGCATTGAGAAAATGGCCGCCAGCTAGCTTTTTGGCTTTGCCGTCGACCTTGCCGGCAAGCTTGCCGAACGCGATGACGGAACCTGTGAACGTTACAGCGCCGATGAAAATGCCAAGAAAAACCTCGACCTTCATGATCGACAGCTCAACAGGTGTTTTATGGGCCAGGATGCCAGGAAATCCGTCCAGTGCGGCCCGCGTCGCCTCGTCCATGCCGGCAATCCGCAAAGCCTCGAGGTGGGCGTTGAAACCGATGAATACGGCGGCCAGGCCAACAAACGAGTGAAGGGCTGCCACGAGTTGGGGCATTTCGGTCATTTGCACACGGCTCGCAACGAAGTGCCCTAAGAGAGCGCCGCCTGCCACCATGAACGCAATGATAAACCAACTGCCAACGCCCGGGCCAAATACGGTTGCAATCACAGCCAGGGCCATTCCGACAATGCCATACCAGACAGCACGTTTGGCGCTCTCCTGTCCCGAAAGCCCGCCGAGTGAAAGAATAAAGAGCACAGCCGCAGCGATGTAGGCTGCTGAAACGATCCCGATCGTCATGACAATTCCCCCCGATCAAGACTTCTGGAACATGGCGAGCATGCGCCGTGTCACCAGGAAGCCGCCGACAATATTGATCGTTGCAATAAGCACCGAAACGGCAGACAGCGTCACCACCAACCAGCTTTCGGAACCGATCTGCAGCAACGCGCCCAAGATGACGATTCCCGAAACGGCATTGGTGACCGCCATCAGCGGCGTATGCAGCGAGTGCGAGACATTCCAGATCACCTGGAAACCAACGAAGCATGACAGCACGAACACAACGAAATGGCTCATAAAGCTTGCAGGCGCAAAAGCCCCGACCAGCAACAAAGCGGCCGTTCCACCAGCGAGAAGAAAGCCTTGGCTTTTCGTCTGCGCCTTGAAGGCGGCGACCTCCTTTGCGCGCTTCTCTGCAGGTGTTAGCTCCTTGGTCTTGTCTTTGGGTTTTTGAGGGGCGATCGCCTTTATCTTTGGCGGCGGCGGTGGGAAGGTTACCTCACCCCGGTAGGAAACCGTCGCGCCACGGATGACGTCATCCTCCATGTCATGGATGATCTGCCCGTTTTTGTGTGGCGTGAGGTCTGAGATCATATGGCGAATATTATTCGAATACAGCGTCGAAGCCTGTGCGGCCATGCGGCTTGGAAAGTCGGTGTAGCCGATGATGATGACACCATTGTCGGAGACGATCCGTTGGTCGACCGCCGTTAGCTCACAGTTTCCGCCGCGCTCGGCAGCCAAATCCACAATCACCGAACCTGGCTTCATCGCCGACACCATGTCCGCAAGCCAGAGCTTCGGTGCATCGCGGCCCGGAATGAGGGCCGTGGCGATGACGATATCAATTTCCGGGGCCAACTCCCGGAACTTTGCCAGTTGTGTCTCTCGGAACTGCGGTGATGAAGGCGCTGCGTAGCCACCGCTTTCGGCGCCATCTTGCTGGTCCTCAAAATCCAGAAAGACAAACTCAGCCCCCATCGATTCGATCTGCTCGGCGACTTCTGGACGCACGTCGAATGCATATGTGATCGCACCAAGCGATGTAGCTGTACCGATTGCGGCTAGTCCTGCGACACCAGCGCCAATGATGAGAACTTTGGCGGGAGGAACCTTGCCTGCGGCGGTTACCTGTCCGGTGAAAAAGCGCCCGAAATTGTTGCCGGCCTCGATTACCGCGCGATACCCTGCGATATTCGCCATGGACGACAATGCGTCCATTTTCTGCGCCCTGGAAATGCGCGGCACCATGTCCATCGCAATGACATTGAGCCCGGTGTGTTTTGCCTTCTCCAGCAAGCTCGCGTTCTGGGCTGGATAGAAAAACGAGATCAGCGTTTTTCCAGCTGCCAGTTTGTCGATCTCGCCGGGTTCCGGCGGCCGAACCTTGATGACGACATCCGATGAAGAATACACGGCTGCCGCGTCTTCGACGACGAAAACCCCAGCGTCGCCATAGGCTTGGTCAGAGAACCCGGCCTGCCGTCCTGCTCCCGTTTCGACGATGCACTCGTATCCGAGCTTCTGCAGCTGTAGGGCGCTTTCTGGCGTCAGCGCCACACGCGCTTCCTGCCCTGCAATTTCCCTTAGTGCTCCAATTTTCATAGAACGCCCCTCCGGCGCGATTGTTACCGCCCGGCTGATCGCCGGCAACGAACGCTGTTACATTGTGGGAAGCAGCTTTGACCTGACCGTTCTCTGCGATTTCCGCTGAGGCCTTGATCGGTACAAAGCAGGTGAAATGGTCCGCGACGAACTTCTCGTGCGATCACACGTCGCCAAGCAGTGGTCAGTCGAATATGAAAACGCCTTTGCCGATTTTCCTTTGCTCGAACAGTTCATAGGCTTCGGCGGCCTGGTCGAGCGAAAATTCATGCGTGAAAAGCGCATCAACGTTGATACCGCGCTCCGCGACAAACTGTGCACACTCGTCCTGAATATTCTTGCTGAATGTCAATGAGCCAACCAACGATTTTTGCTTGGTGATAAGTTCGTTGCATTCAAATTCCATCGCCCCATGAACGCCGACCAGGCAGGTCGTTCCCCATTGGCGCACCACTTTCATTGCCTGTTGGCGCGCAATGGGGTTTGAACTGCATTCGACCGCTTTCTCCACGCCAAGTCCACCGCGGGTGAGATCGCGTATTGCCTCGACCGGATCATCCTTGAGAGGGTTGATTGCGAAATCGGCGCCAAAGTCGCGGGCCATCTGCAGGCGTTCTTCACCGACATCCAAAGCAATGACACGTGCGCCGAAGGCTTTTGCAAACATCGTGCAGCTTAGACCGACAGGGCCTTGACCAAAGACAGAAATCGTTTCGTCAGCGGCGAGATTGATCCGCTTCAGCGCGGCATATGCTGTTCCGCTTCCGCAACCAACAGCCGCTCCCGCCTTGAACGACAGCTCATCCGGCAATTTGATAATCGTATGTGCCGGGACCTTCATAAATTGGGCATGGGCGCCATGACCGTTGCCGCCAAATGCAATCCGATCATGATCGCAGTTTTGCATCCAGCCGGAACGGCAGTTCGTGCAGGTCCGGCAGCCGTCATAGTGGTAGACCATGACCCGGTCGCCAACTTTCGCTTCCGATGATCGAACGGCCGAGCCCACTTCCGCGATGACCCCACATGGCTCATGGCCTTCAATGACGATCTGGTCTTCACGACGTTTTGGCTCGTTAAGGTGATTGAGATCACTTCCACACATGCCCGACGCTTTCATCCGAACAATAACCTCGTCAGGCCCGGGTGTGGGGTCCGCATACTCGCGAAACTCCATCTTCCCCTCGCCGAGAAAAACCAGTCCCTTCATTTTAATGTCCTCCACGACTTAGGCGTTCACAGGCATCACGCGAAAGCGCAGGCCTCGTCGTAATCCGTACCGCTCGTGACAAATCCAAGCGTCGCGCACAATGACCTCAGGCGAGAAAAGCGTCGGAGGCGCACCGCGAGTATAGGCTCAGGTTATAACCCTGCCCGTGCGATTCCCTAATGCCGATTTAGGAGACAACAGCGCAAACAGCTGTGCCACCGGCAGATCGGGACGCATCCAGCTGAAATTGGGTCATAACTTGGCATTATATCCTACCTGCCGGAGGTCTGTCTCCAACCGCCCCGGCATGTTAGGCAATCGTTAACGGGAGGATCCGTGGAGGACGGCTTCAAAGCAGGACTGCCACGCATGCTTCAGTTCATTCAAGACATCCTGCGGGCACCGACAGGGATTTTGACTGCACAGCATGAAGGCTCGGGAAACGCGGAGGCGTACCACGGTCGCCATGGGTCAGGTCGGTGTGAACAGACACAGCAAGTATTCATCAAGGGAGGAACTTATGCACACTCAATCACAGACACGCAGCACCACACTCTTCGGCGCCGCTCGTCCACTGCTTCGCTCATCCGTCATGACCATCGCTACGGTTCTTTGCATCGGCTCAGTCCAGGCAAAGGACCTGACATTTGGGTATGTGCCGGCCAGCCTTGAATATCCCTACAACGTGATGACGGCCAAGGGTTTCGAAGAGGCAGCCGCGGCCGCGGGCGTCAAGACAGTTGTTCTCGATCCACGTGGAAGCGTTGAGAAGCAGGGCAACTCTCTGGATGACCTTATCGCCCAAAAGGTCGATGCCATCGGCTTTCTACCGCTCGACTCCGTCGTGTCCGAATCCTTTGTGGACAAGATCAACGACGCAAAGATCCCGGTGGTCGCTATCGCTCTTCAAGTCGGCGATTCTGCATCACGCAAGGTGACCGAGCCTTACCCCGGCCTTTCGGCACTTGTGGCCACCGACAATTACCAGGCCGGCTATGTGTCGGGAGAGATGGCCGCGAAGCTACTGCCGAAGGACCGTCCGGCAAAGATCGGTATCGTCATGGGCGATCCCGCCTATACGATCGTCAAACTTGACACCGATGGTTTTAAAGCTGCGCTCGATAAAGCCGGTGCGAAATACGACGTCGTCGCCGAGCAGCCGACCAATTGGACGCCAGATGAAGGCGAAGCGGTTTGCCAGAACTTTCTGACAGCCCATCCGGACATCGACCTGATTTTCAGCCACGCCGACGACATGGCGATTGGGTGCGCGCGTGCCATCGAGGCCTCCAGTTCCAAGCCGATCCTGATTGCGACCGGAGGCGGGTCAAAACTGGGCCACGATGCGATCCTAGCCGGCGAAATGTATGGCTCCGTCTGCACTCGTCCTAAGCTTCTCGGTTCGCTGATGTTCAAGGCGATGTATGAGGCGGCAACCAATCCTGACACACCAAAAGCTCGCTTCGTCTCCTACGACATGCCCGCGATCACGAAGGAAACCATCGACGCCTGCCCTGAGCAGTGGTGAAATAGCCTTGTGAAGAAGAGCCAATGGGAGGCTGAGCCGATGCAACACGAAAACCCAATTATGCAACTGCGCGGTGTCGTGAAGGGGTTTCCCAATGGAACAATTGCCCTGCGCGGTGTCGATCTTGAGATCGAGCAGGGAAAAGTTCATGGATTGCTCGGCGCCAACGGCGCCGGCAAGTCCACCCTTATCAAGGTTTTGTCCGGTGCTTACTGGCCAACGCTTGGCGAGATTATCTGGCGTGGAAAGCCTGTCATCTGGGACAATCCCAAAAACGCCAACGACATGGGTGTTGCCACCGTTCACCAGCATATCCCTCTGGTTTCGACGCTGTCGGTTCTTGAAAATGTCTACCTGGGGGAAACAGGTTTTTGGCGGAATTCCGCCTCGATCAGACAACGTTTCGACGAGCTCTGTCGGCGACTGGGCTATTGGGTGAATCCAGATGCACCTGTCAGTTCGCTATCGATAGGCGAGCGTCAGATGGTATCGATCATGAAGGCAGTTGGCACTGGCGCCGACTTGATTGTGATGGACGAACCCACCGCCTCTCTTGCCGCGCAAGAGCGCGAACTCGTCTATGAGACGGTAAGACGGCTGTCGAAGGTTGAAAAAAAGGCCATCCTGTTCGTCTCGCATTTCCTGGATGAAGTGATGGCATTGACGGACCACGTAACCGTCCTTCGTGACGGCGTGGCGGTCATGCGCGCCCATACGTGCGACCTCGATGAGAATAAGATCGCGGAAGCCATTGTCGGAAAACAGATCGTTGCACTTGAGCGCCAAGCGCAAGACCGTCCGGCTTCCGGAACGGTGACAGCAGCGACAAGGCTGCAACTGAAAGATCTGGCCTCGAAGGGAAAACTATCTCCCGTGTCATTTGATCTCCGGCAAGGCGAAGTCATCGGCATCGCCGGCTTGCTGGGCTCTGGTCGCAGCGAATTGCTGCATGCAATCTATGGCTCTGACAAATATGCCACCGGCTCGGTCATTTTCGATGGACAACCGATCGCACGCAACACAGGTGCGGCCGTCCGCGCCGGCATTGGCATGGTTCCCGAGGATCGTATGGCCCAGGGTCTGGTGCCGGATTTCGAGATTTGGCGCAATACCACGCTTCCGGCACTGGGTGGCGTGTCGGTTCTCAATTCTTTGCCTGTTGCCGAACGGGAACGCGAACGCGGTTGGGAGGCAATCCGTCTGTTATCGATCAAGGCAAGCTCGCCTGATATTCTCGTGCGCGACCTTTCCGGCGGCAACGCCCAGAAGGTGACGATTGCCAAGTGGCTTTTCAGCGATGTGAAACTCTTCCTGCTGGATGAACCAACAGCAGGCATCGACATCGGCGCGAAGACTGACATCTTACGGCTCATCCGGCAGCTCGCCAGCCAGGGGAAGTCGGTGATCGTCGTGTCATCTGAGTTTGAAGAGCTGCTTGCGGTTTCCGACCGTATTTTGGTCATGCGCGACGGGGCCTGCGTTGCCGAACGCAACACCTTTGAAACATCCGAGCACGAACTGCTTCTGCTTGCCGGCGGGCAAAGCGCAGCCCCTGCAGGGGCGCACCACCAGCCGGCGTCCCATTAAAAGCGAGACTGATCCAATGACGACCACGACACAGACGAAAATTGAGCCCGCAGCCGCGATCGCCCCAACGGAGCAGGTTGACGGCAAGACAAATTGGCGACGCTTGTTCGGCCTGCGTGAGAGAGGTGTGTACTACGCACTGTTGCTGCTCATTACCGTGCTGACAATTCTGACAACTTACCTTGGCCAGACCAATTACCTCAGCCTGCTCAACCTCTCCAATGTCGTCTACCAGTCATCGCTGATGGCGATCATGGCGGTGGCGATGACCGTGGTCCTGATTAGTGGCAACTTCGATCTTTCTGTCGCTTCTGTCGCAGCTCTTGCTGCCGTTGTCCTAATCGGGAACGCTGATGCCATTGGCTTTGTGCCCGCCGCAGCGCTTGCGCTTGCCGTCGCCATGGGTGTTGGTCTGCTGAATGGTGTGATCGTTCAATATGTCGGGATCAACGCTTTCATCGTTACTCTTGGCACGATGACGGCGGTACGCGGCCTGGTGTTGATCTACACCGACGGCCGCTCATTGTCGGCCAGCAATCCCGACGTGATTGCTGCCATGAGAGCGTTCGAGGGAGGCCGACACGAGGTCTATTGGCTCGTCCTCGTGACCGGCGCATTGCTGCTTGCACTCGGCGCCATTGCGCTCTTCAGAGCCTGGAGCGCTGGCAAGGCCCTGCGGCCCTCCGCGTTCGGGATGGCAATCGGCGGTATCTTGTTCCTATTGATTGCCTACGCATCGGACGGTGAACTGTCCTTGCGCAACCCGGTACTTTACCTTGCAGTCTTTACTGGCATTGTCTGGGTTGTTCTCAGCTTCACCATGGTTGGGCGCCGCCTGTATGCTGTCGGCGGCAATCCGGAGGCTGCCCGCCTTTCGGGTATCAATGTCATGCGCTACAAGCTTCTTGCCTTCGTATTCTGCAGTGGCACTGCCGGATTTGCCGGTGTTCTCTTTGCGAGCCGCCTGCGGTCCATCAATCCGGCAGGTCTGCAAGGCGCCGAACTTACCGTGATCGCTGCGGCCATTCTTGGCGGGACATCGCTGTTCGGCGGCGCAGGCAGTGTTATCAAGACGCTTGCCGGTGCACTTCTGCTCTTTTCGCTGACGAACGGGTTCAACATGCTCAATCTGGGGGCAAACTGGCAGGGTTTGATCGAGGGCATTGTGGTCGTGGTTGCGGCAGCGATCTATACGGTTGGCGACAACAAATCGAAGTCGAAGACGGGCGGCTAGAGAACGACGCTGTCCTTCGCGCATTGCTCCGGTGAGCTCAAACCGGGCGTGCCGAAACCAAGGCAATAATAGAAATGCGAGAGACCATGACCAATATACCGACGATCGATTTTTCCGGCAAAGTAGCGTTCGTCACCGGCGCAGGCAGTGGTATTGGCCGCGCGACGGCGATAGCCTTTGCCAAGGCGGGAGCTTCCGTCACCGCTGTCGATATCAGCGAAAAGGGACTGGCGGACACGGTCGACCTTCTGAAAAGCGTCGGCGCCAAGGTACTGCCGGTCATATGCGACGTGACCAGTGGTGCGAGCGTCAAGGCTGCACTTGATGAGACGCTCAAATCCTTTGGGCGGCTGGATGCTGCGTTCAACAATGCCGGGATCGAGCAACCCGCTCAGCCCCTTGCCGAACTTTCCGAGGAGCTCTTCGACCGTGTTATCGCGGTCAACCTGAAAAGCGTCTTCCTGTGCATGAAATACCAGATCGAGATCATGCTGCGCCAAGGCAGCGGGGCGATCGTCAACACGGCGTCCGGCGCAGGCGTGCTTGCCATCCGCGGCCAGTCCAGCTATTGCGCATCGAAGTTCGGCGTCGTCGCTGTCAGCAAGGTTGCGGCACTCGAATGTGCCGACAAGGGCATCCGCGTGAATGCAATATGCCCGGGGATCATCGACACACCCATGATTGCTCGCTACACCGGCGACACCGAGGCAGGCCGCGCCAATATCATCGCTCAGGAACCGATCGGTCGTATGGGCCGGCCGGAAGAGATCGCGGGAACGGTGCTCTGGCTTTGCTCAGACGCTGGCGGCTTCGTGACGGGGCACGCCATGGTCGTGGACGGGGGCCAAACAGCCGGGATTTGATCCCGCCGTTTAGCCAAGGCATCGGATCAGCTCTGTCGCGTCGGACAGCTGCTCCAATCTCCAGGCGAGGTCTTGCGCCTTCGCCTGGTTCCCATCCGCAACAGGTGTGGCAGCAACAGAGCAGCATTCCCGGAATTTGCCGCAAATATCTTCCCAACTCATCGGATTCTCCGCGTTTCCCGGAACATTGCGGCCTTCCTCGATCCAATAACGACCGTCGGTGGCAACGATTTCGACGCGGCCCGGCGGCAATTCGAGTTTCCAGTCGAGCGCAGAATTCCTCACCAGGCTGATCCTGCGCCCGATATCAAGGACCTGGGGATCGCGCAGGCCGACCTCGGAAAAATCAGACACACTCATCCCGCCTCGCGCAATGGCTACGGATACAAGAAATGGCAGACTGAACTTGGCATCTGCGAGCGTCGCTGGAGCGCGGCGTTCCTCAAGCGGTTGACACATCAGGTCATGGTAGTCGCCGACGTGCAGCCGAATTTCTAAAATGTCGTCAAGTTCCAGATGGTTGTTGGCGACAATATCGATGGCCGCTTTCATGTGGCTATGCGCGGTGCCCACGCAGGGCCAGCGCTTATAGAGTGTGCCGCTTCCGAGGAACTCTTTGCCGAGATCCTGAAGGATGCTCTGCCGATCATAACGGCCGGCAAAATAGGTGTTCATGAAGCCGTATTCGCCCTCAAAGGCCTGATCAATGCCGGAGATGCCCTTCTGCGCCATCATGGCGGCGAGAACTGCACCTTTTGCCGAAAAGCCCGCATACATGCCGCGCAAGTCACTGCCGCGACCGGCAACCATCTCCATGATGCCGCTGGACTGCATTGTGGCAATGCCGATCGCATGCCCGAGGCGCGCCGGGGAAAGTCGCATAACGCGGCCAGCCGATGCCGTGGCTGCAAAGACTGCAAGAACGGTCGAGAGATTCCAATCTTTCTTCCATTCCACATTGCAGCGCAGCCTGGCGAAAATATCCTGTCCGGCCGCGACCGCAGCAATAAGATCACGGCCTGACACGCCACCTTGTCGCTCCGCGACCGCGAAAGCAGCCGGAATAATGGAGCTTGCCGTGTGCTGTCCCCACGGCGTCTGGTCGTCATAATCAAGGCAATGGGCGAGCGCCCCATTTGCTAGCGCTGCCATCATTGCCGGCGCCCTGCCCCCGAAACCCAAGAGTGTACAGTTTGGAGTTCCACCGCTTTCTTTGACGATTTCCACGAGGCCGCGCACCGCTGGTTCCGTCCCGCTTGCTGCGAGAATGACGCCCAGGGTGTCGAGGATAGTTTTTTTAGCCGCCAAACGCGCGGCTTCAGGTAAATCCTCATAGTTTAGCTTGGCCGCGTAATCCGCGAAGTGATGAACAAGGTCGCGTTGATCGGGCACGGCAATTCCTCCGGCAATAAAGACTGATGGGCTTTAGGGGCCAATTGTTTCGAACAGAATGTTTCGCATGTTCCGTGTTGATGGGCATCCGCAAGTTCCGTCGGTGAAGGACCGAAAACGCGTGTGATATAAGTTTGTATTATAGGGGAGATGTGCCGCGTTGCTTTTACTGTTCTCATTTGATCCCCAAGATGAAATCTAGTGGACTTTGAATCGTTCAGGAGGAGGCGACCGTGGGAATTCTAGCTGACAAGACCGTTTTGATCACCGGAGCACTGGGCACAATCGGGACGGCATTGGTGGCGCGCTACGTCGAAGAAGGCGCCAATGTCATCGCTTCGGACCGGCCCGGCGTTGAAAATGTCGACGAAAAGCTCGGCCAGGGCATACGCTATTTGGGCGTGGACTTGAACGATCTGGCAGGCACGGAACGCGCGGTCTCGGAACTGGCGGAGACGCTTGGCGGGATCGATATTTTGGTCAACAACGCCGCCTTCGTCGTCAACAAGCCGCATGAGCAGTTTTCGATCGAAGAATATGAGGAGGAAATTCGCGTCAACTCGTCGGCTGCCTTCGTCTTGTCGCGCGCGTGCAGCGTGCATATGAAACGCAAGAAATACGGCAAGATCGTCAATCTGACGTCGTTGACCCTCACTGGCCACTGGGAGGGATTTGTTCCCTATATTGCGTCCAAGGGCGCGATGTACGGCTTGGTCAAGGGCATGGCAAGGGAACTGGGTCATCACGGCATCAACGTCAACGGCATTTCGCCAGGCGCCGTGGTGTCTGATGCCGAGTGGCGGCACTTTGGTGAGAAGCGCGAGGCTTATCACCAGTGGATCCTCGAGCGGCAGAGCCTTAAACGCCGGATCGAGCCTATTGATATCGCAAACCTGGCGATCTTCCTCTCATCGCCGCAAGCAGACCTTATCAGCGGGCAGAACATCCATTGCGATGGCGGCTGGTGAACCGGAGGCAGGACGTCATGGAAACTGCCGTGAACCATCTTGAACCGGCACTTTTCGCCGATGGTTTCTTGTTCCTCGAGGCGCCGAAATGGCAGCACGATGAACTTTGGGTGTCCGATGTGTTCGACCACAAGGTTTACGCTTTGTCGTCCGTTGGCCAGCGCGTCAAGACGATCGAAGTCGCCAATCGACCTTCCGGGCTCGGGTTTCTGTCAGACGGTAGCCTCATCATTGCCTCGGCAAAGGACCGAAAATTGTTGCGTTTCGACGGATCCTCTTTGGGCGAGTATGCGGATCTTTCCAACCATGCAGCGGCGTGGCTGAATGATTTTGCCGTCGACCCGCAGGATCGTATCTACGTCGGCGATTTCGGATATGATTTCGTGGGAGGTGAGGCGCGAAAGCTGACCAACTTGCACCGGGTCGACGCTGATCGGTCGATTTCGAAAGTAGCATCGGGGCTCGATTTTCCCAACGGTTCGGTCGTGATCAATCAGGGGCGGACCCTGATCGTGGCCGAAACCTGGGAAGCTCGGCTAACCGCGTTTGATATCGACGACAAGGGTCAACTGAGCAACCGGCGGGTGTTTGCCGACTTGCACGGGCGCCAGCCGGACGGAATTTGCGCAGACGCCGAAGGCGCGATCTGGGCAGGAATCTACAATACCGGTGAGTTTATCCGTGTTCTGGACGGGGGAAGGGTGACGCACCGCGTTGCGTTTGACGGCTCCGGCATATCCTGCACGATCGGGGGCCCAGAGGGGCGCACCCTTTTCATGACTGTGTTCGTGGGAACCAATGACGATATCGCTGCTGGCAAGCGCAATAGCGCTGTTTTCACGATCAATCTGGAAATAGGCAATGGGGTTCGGCCCTAATCCGTCTGTTTTGTTAACATATAAGCAAATGTTATAACTGCCGCTGGCTTGATGCGCTGCACGGTTGATCACGAGGTGACGCGTCGATAGCGTCCGCACAACCACGGAAGAATAGGTAAGCCGACATGCAGCCGATTATCGCCTTTCCCGCCCTTGCGGGCATGACATATCCGCAACTCGAGGCGCGCGACCTGATGCGCATTGTGCCGGGCCTTGATGACATTCCCACCCTGCCGGAGGCAGAGCGCGCTGCGGTGCGCGTTCTTATGACAAGCGCGACGCGCGGATGCACCGACGATATCGCCGCTGTCCTGCCAAACCTCGGTTTCGTCATTTCACAAGGCGCAGGAAACGACCGTATCGAGACAAGCGCTCTTGAGCGCCGCGGCGTCAAAGTCCGTTGTGTTGGCGAAGCGCTGACCGACGATGTCGCCGATCTGGCTATTGCTCTCACCCATATGATATCGCGCAGCCTCGTACGGGCCGATGCTTTTGCGCGCAACGGAACTTGGCAGCAAGGGCGCTTCGAGGTTGGCGACAGTCTCGTCGGGATGACAATGGGTATTGCGGGATTGAGCGGACGGATCGGTCAGGCGATCGCCGCTCGCGCTCGGGCGTCGCGCATGAAGATTGCTGGGCTCGATCGGGGCTCGAACGCCGGTCTCGATGCCTCGCTTCACGACGGATGGCGTGCGTTGGCTGCGGCAAGTGACGTGCTTGTGCTGGCCGTACCAGGGACTGCCGATCTTAAGCACGTTATTGGCGCTGAGGAGCTTGCAGCACTAGGCCCAAAAGGTCGCCTGGTTAACGTCGGTCGCGGTAGTCTTGTCGACACGAACGCCCTGATCGCCGCGTTGGAGAACGGCACGATTGCCGGCGCAGCTCTGGACGTCCTTGATACTGAACCCGTCATTCCAGAACGATTGGCGGCGTTGGCCAATGTCGTGCTGACACCGCATATTGGCGGCCAGACATGGGGGCAACGTGCTCGTGGTGCAAAGATTGCCGAGGATGAGGTGATTGCTTTCCTGAAGGCCAAGGACGCTCTGCCGGCCGAGCGGTAAACACGCACGATTTTCTTCGGCGGTACAATCTTAACGAAACTCGGTCGGCACTATTGAAGCGGCGCGGCTCGAATGAGGATCAAGTAGCATGAACGACAAGCAACGATATCCCTATCCCCGTGTCGGCCTCCTGATTGACGGCGAGTGGATCTACGACCGCCCGGCACTTTGCGACGTCGAAAATCCGAGTGATGAAACCATCCTGGGTCAGGTGCCCAAAGCCACGCCGCAAGATCTCCAAAACGCCCTTGAATCGTCTGCGCGCGGCTTTGAGATCTGGCGCAAGACACCGCCGTCTGAACGCGCAGCGCTGATGCGCCGGGCGGCCGCCCTGGTGCGGGAAAGGGCAGCCGAAATTGCCCCGGTCTTTACGCTTGAACTTGGCAAGACGTTGAACGAATCTTTGGCCGAGATCGAGCGGTCCGCAACATTCCTGGACTGGGACGCAGAGGAGTTGCGTCGCATGTACGGCCGTATCGTTCCGACCGATCCGCCGATCCAGCAATATGTCGTGCGCGAGCCGATCGGTCCGGTCGCGGCTTTTACGCCTTGGAATGTCCCGATGAGTGCACCCTCACGCAAGATCAGCGCGTCCTTGGCAGCAGGGTGCTCGATCATTCTGAAGCCTGCAGAAGAAACGCCGGCCACCGCATGCCTGTTTGCACAGTGCTTTTTGGATGCGGGTCTACCAAAAGGCGTCCTCAATGTCGTGTTCGGCGACCCGGACGAGGTCTCCCGCGCGCTCGTTTTGTCGCCCATCACACGCCTGGTCACGCTGACCGGATCGATCAATGTCGGCAAGCATCTGACGCGCCTTGCAGTCGAGACGATGAAACCGGTCTTGATGGAACTGGGCGGGCATGCTCCCGTGCTGATCGATGAGAACGTGGATGTTGACGCGGTCGCCCAGATGGCGATCAATTGGAAATTCAGAATGGCGGGGCAGTTTTGCTCGGCGCCGTCGCGTTTTCTCATTCATCGATCCGGCTATGAAAAATTCGTTGAAAGCCTTGCCACCAAAGCGAGCAAGTTGAAGGTCGGAGACGGATTTATGGAGGGCGTGCAGATGGGACCCCTCGCCAATCGTCGTCGTCTGGCGGCGATGCAGGACCTGGTGGACGATGCCGTGGCTAACGGCTCGAGACTTGCCACAGGGGGGCAGCGTGTCGGCAATCGCGGCTGGTTCTACGCGCCGACCGTGCTGGCCGATGTTCCTCTGGATGCCCGGATCATGAGCGAAGAACCTTTCGGCCCACTTGCGCCTTGCGCACCGGTGGATTCGATGGACGAGGCGCTGACGATCAGCAACAGCCTGAATATGGGGCTGGCAGCCTTTGTGTTTACGAATTCCATGGAACGGGCGGACCATCTGAGCAGGGAACTCCAAGTCGGCTCTGTGGCGCTGAACGTGTTTACCAGCCCAGGTGCAGATGCGCCGTTCGGCGGTGTCCGTGAAAGCGGAATTGGCCGGGAGGGCGGACCGGAAATGTATCACAGCTACACAGTCGCCAAAACCATTGCTGAACGGCGCGTCCGGGTCTAGGCTAAGGTATTGAGGTGCTTACACTCCTCTTAACAGATGAAGAGGAGTAGAGTTCGTTCAATGACAATGGAAATCGATCCGAAAAAGCTGCTTTACTTCGCAGCCGTCATTGAGCATGGCAGCTTGAACCGTGCGGCAAAACTGCTGGGCGTTTCACAGCCGGCTTTAACCACATCGATGGATCGTCTCGAGGCTGAGGTCGGGGTTCAACTGCTCGAGCGCAGTCCAAAGGGAATCGTCGCCACGCGCAGTGGCGACATCCTGTATTGCCATGCGAGGCTCATTCGCGAAGAAATTCAGCTGGCAGAACGTGATCTCTTGAATGCCAGTGATAGCCGCAGCGAGTCGATCCGGATCGGAAGCCTGCCAAGCCTGGCAAGCAAGATCGTGCCCATGGCCCTGAGCAAGTGGCGTGAAACGCACAATGATGGTCACCTGGAGATCGTCGAGAATGCGCAAGTCGACCTGTTGACGGGCCTGTTGCGTCGCGATTTCGACTTCGTTATCGGCTTCACCAAGGTTTTTGACATGTTGGATGGACTGCGCCAACGGGTGTTGTTCCGTGACACTCTGTGCGTAATCGCAGGTCCCAACCATCCGCTACGTTCACGGGAGACCCTCACCTGGAAAGACCTTGTTGCCTATCCCTGGATCAGCCCGACATCCCGGCGCACGCACACGGTTTTGGAGCACATCATGCAGACGATGGATGCACCCTTGCCGCAGATCACGGTTTGCGGATCGGTGTCGCTGCTGAAATCTCTGGTAGCAGAAACTGAACACCTTGCGCTCTTACCCGCTCATGCCGTCAGCGAAGAAGTCGCCGAGCAACGTCTTTTTGCACTGCCTTTTTATGATCCAACGCTCAACCGCGACATCGCCGTGTTCTTTCGCGAGGGATATGTGATGGATCAGCCGCGCCGTGACTTGGTGACGTGCGTTACCGAAATTGGTCTTGAGCTCTGCCGCGATAAAAATGGCGACCAGCACGCGTAAGCGCCCGAGCCATCGCAGAGATCATTCATCCACGGAAAGAAGTTTGCTGGCGCAAAGGATTTTGCGCCAGCAGCGTGTCTTAGAACTTCGGTAGTGTCACCGTGAAGAAGAGCGCCTCTTCACTGGCCTTGATGTCGACCGGTGCGTCAGACGGAAGAAGCTCGATTGCCGTCTTTTCTCCATAGGTCTTGCCGTCGACGGTGACATTGCCCTTGCTCATGAAGAGCACTTCGATCTGCCCACGTGAACCCGTGTTAAAGGTGGCGCCGGCATCGACTTTGATAAAACCGATGTCGATGTTGCGTTCCGTGAAAGTCCCCAGGCGCTTGGTTGAAACACCCGGTTGACCGGTCGCAATCCAGTCGTAGCCCTTCGGATCCATCATAATGATATCGTCGTAGCGCGGCGGGGCAAGCACCATCTTTTTGCCCATCGCCTCTTCGTAGCACGCAGTCGCACCGTCCTGATTGTGCGTCTGGCCCTTCTCGTCAACCCACGTAAAAATGCCGTTCTTGAACTCGCCCTTTGCCTTCAGCGCTTCGTTGGCAGCTTCGCGTCGCGGCGTGCTCAAGAAGCCCGCTCCGCTCGCTCCGCCGAACTGGATGACCATCATTTCGAGACCTTCCGGGCGGTCCTGCGGACCGTAGTGGACGCTCTCCGGAAAGTAGGCGACAGAACCTTCATCCATGATCTTATGGGGCGAAGCAGGATATTTGCCCTTCAAAACATAGCGGATCTGATCGAAGTTGTGCCGATGGCGTGGTGTTCCCCAGCCGCCGCCGCCCGTCAGACCGACGTTGAGCAGATAGTTGTTCGGGGACCCGTCTTCTCCATACAGCAGGAACTTCTGGTCGAGCTTTCCATCGCGCATTGAACCGACGGCACCGCCCTCTGCGGTTGATGCTTCTGAGATACGCATTGTCACTCCTCTCGTGTCTCAAGTTTCGAATTGGATTGGCTTTGCCCAGATAATAGGAAAGTCTGGTGCTCTGACATCCTCTAAATTTTTCACTTATAACATTATGTTATCGCTGCTTCGCCGCTGGCTGGATGCAGGCTTGATAAGCAGGACCATAGACTGCAAAACCATAGGGACCGCGCACCGAATGAGTGCGCCAATGCAGTGCGCGATTGCTTCGCGAGTTTTGGATCCCCTATGACCGGTTTGGAAATTCCGACAAGAAACCTGATGAAGGCGAAGATGGACGCCGGCCAACTGGCGGTCGGAATGATCGTCCGCCTGATGCGCAATGTTGAGATTGCCGCCATTGCCAAGAGCGCCGGTTTCGATTGCCTCTACATCGACCTCGAACATTGCAGTTTCTCACTGGAGACGGTCAGCCAGATCAGCATGACGGCTGTTGCCTTGGGTGTGACGCCGCTTGTGCGTGTGCCAGGGCTCGACAAAGCCGAGATCAGCCGGACGCTTGAGGCCGGAGCGCAGGGCATTATCGTCCCGCATCTCGAAACGCAGGCGCAGGCCGAGGATGTCGTCGATGCAGCAAAATTTCAGCCGAAGGGAAACCGGTCGCTTCTTGGAGCCAATCCACACACTCTCTTTCGCGCCGGTCCCGCTGCGGAAACGATGGAAAAAATGAACGAGGCAGCGCTGGTTGTCGGGATGATTGAATCGGTGCGCGCCGTGGAGAACGCGGAGGAGATCGCCTCGGTCGACGGCATGGATATGCTTCTGATCGGCACCAACGACCTTTGCAACTCACTCGGCCTGCCCGGTCAACTCGATCATGTTCGGGTGCGCGAAGCCTACGAGCATGTCGCCGCCGCGTGCCGGGCAAAGGGAAAGCATCTCGGTGTCGGCGGTCTGAACACCCGCCCGGACGTAGCAAAAGACATGATTGCCCTGGGCGCCCGCTATGTTTCGGCGGGCAGTGACACCGGCTTCTTGACCAGCGCGGCAAATGCCACCGCGCAGTTGTATCGGTAGCTTGCAATCAGCCTGCGCGATGATGTGTGCCTATTCAAGCCCGTCGGCTCGAACCTGACAGACCGATCCTTTATTTTTGGAGATCAACCGTGAACATCGACACCGCCTCACAATCGCCTGAAGACGCTGAGGTACCTGCAGCCGCCCGCGACTTCAGCGTCAAGGACCGCGTTATCATCGTCACGGGGGCCGGACAGGGCATCGGCCGTGAAATCGTGCGCCAGTTTTCCGCAGCCGGAGCCGTCGCCGTCATTGCGGATCTGAGCATCGAAAATGCGCAAGCGGTGGCAGGCGAAATCGAAGCGGCGGGCGGCAAAGCTCTTCCCCTGCAGGTCGACGTTTCCAAACGGGAATCAGTTGATGCGATGGTGGCTGCAGCCCTGGCGGCATTCAAGCGCATCGATGTCCTGATCAATAACGCCTCCCTCTTTTCGACCCTGACCAAACGGCCATTTGAGGAAATTCCTTCCGCCGAATGGCAAAAGGTGATGGAGGTCAATATCAACGGCACGTTCTTCTGCGCCTCTGCGGTCGTGAAATCCATGCGTGAACAGCGCTTTGGCCGCATCATCAATATCTCTTCGGCCTCCGTCCATCGCGGCACGAAGAATTACCTGCACTATGTCACTTCCAAATCAGCCGTCATTGGCATGACAAACTCCCTGGCACGCGAGGTTGGTGCCAACGGCATTACCGTCAACTGCATTCGCCCGGGCACCGTTGCGACGGAAGTCAAAGCACGGGTCGCCAGCCTTACCGCAGACATTCGCCAGCGCAATATCGATCTGCAGTGTATTCCGCGAACCATCGTACCATCCGATCTGGCGGGGCTTGCCATGTTCCTCTCCACGCCGGCCGCAGCCTTTATCACCGGTCAGACGATAGCCTGCGATGGCGGCTACACCCACAGCTTTTGATCGAGCGCTTGCCGAGGAGATCGAACGTGAAACACTACGGAAACCTTTATATTGACGGCATGTGGGTGGCACCTGCCAATGCCGGTCAAAAGCCTCTCATCAACCCGTTCACGGAAACCGCCTTTGCAAGCGTTGTCACGGGCGGCGGCGTCGATGAAGTCAACAAAGCCGTCGTCGCGGCTCGCCGCGCATTCTCCACCTACTCGGCGACGACACTTGATGAACGGGTGGCGCTTATTGACCGCATCATCGCGGCTTACGAGGAACGCGCCGACGAGATTGCCGATATTATGGCGCAGGAAGTCGGCATCCCGGTCAGTGCCCGGGCACAGACCACCGGGCCAATCGGCCATATGAAAGTCGCGCGCGATCTCTTGAAGACGTACCACTTCGAAAGGCACCTTGGTGATACGATCATCCGGCGTGAGCCCATCGGGGTTTGCGCGCTGATCTCTCCTTGGAACTGGCCGGTTCAAACACCAGTCATAAAGGCGATCTACGGACTGGCCGCTGGCTGTACGCTCATCATGAAGCCCTCCGATGCTTCACCGGTCAGTGCTATTGTGCTCGCCGAGATTTTCGAGAAAGCCGGCGTTCCACAGGGTGTTTTCAACCTGATCATTGGCCGAGGCCGCGACGTCGGAGCCGCAATGGCCAGCCATCCGGACATCGACTTGGTTTCATTTACCGGTTCGACGCAGGCCGGCGCACAGGTGGGCGAAGCAGCAGCCCGTACGATCAAACGGGTCTCGTTGGAGCTTGGCGGGAAGTCGGCAAACATTGTTCTCATGGATGCCGATCTGGAAAAGGCAGCGCGTTGGAATATCCAGCGGTGTTTCTTCAACACCGGACAGTCCTGCCATGCTCCGAGCCGCATGCTCGTGCATGAAAGCCAGATGGATGCGGTGGTGCCCTATCTCGTCGATGAGGTTGCCCGGTATCGCCTGGGTGATCCCAAAGATCCCGAGACCACGATGGGACCAGTCGTCAATCAGGCGCAGTTCGACAGCATCCAACGCCATATCCAGATCGGTATCGATGAAGGCGCTCAGCTTGCCTGTGGCGGGACCGGCAAGCCCGACGGGCGCAATCAGGGCTTCTTCGTAAAGCCCACCGTATTTGCTGGTGTGTCACCAGACATGACCATCGCCAGGGAAGAAATTTTCGGACCGGTGCTGGCGGTCATACCATACAAAACCGAGCAACAGGCGCTCGATATTGCCAATGACAGCATCTACGGACTGGGCGGCTACGTTTTCGGCGGCGACCGCAAGAAAGCCTATGACTTTGCCTCCGGCCTTCGCGCCGGCCGGATCTGCTTCAATGGTGCAGCCACCAATTCGCTGACACCGATGGGCGGATACAAACAATCCGGTATCGGACGGTCGATGGGAAGTGTTGGGCTTGAAGAATATCTCGAAATCAAATCCGTGTACGGGTTCGATGAGGAAGCGAGCCGCTTGCCCGAGTTCACATTCTGATGCGTACCGGGATGCGCTCCTACAAGATTGCAGCTATTCCAGCCGATGGTATTGGACCGGAAGTCATCGGGGCCGGGCTCCAGGTGCTCAAGGCCCTGGCTGCGCGCAGCGGGGACCTCTCATTTGATATCACGCATTACGACTGGGGATCGGACTACTATAAAACGCACGGCGAGATGATGCCCTCCGATGGGTTGGCCCGGCTGAAAGCGCACGACGCGATCTTGTTTGGGGCGGTTGGCTCCACGGACGTCCCGGATCACATCACGCTGTGGGGACTGCGGCTGCAAATCTGCCAGGGTTTCGATCAATATGCCAATATCCGCCCGACGCGGATCCTCCCGGGGATACCGACCCCCCTGCTCGGCAAGGGGGTCGGTGACCTCGACTGGGTTATCGTGCGGGAGAATTCGGAAGGCGAATATTCCGGTCATGGCGGGCGCGTCCACCGAGGCCTGCCTGAGGAAGTGGCAACCGAGGTTGCCATCTTCACACGCACAGGCGTGGCGCGGATTATGCGCTATGCGTTTCGGCTGGCACAGGCCCGGCCGCGTAAGCTCCTGACGGTCGTCACCAAATCGAATGCGCAGCGGCACGGCATGGTCATGTGGGACGAGATCGCCGCCGAAGTGGCGCGGGAATATCCTGACGTCACTTGGGACAAGATGCTTGTCGATGCAATGACCGTGCGCATGACGCGAAGCCCTGAAAGCCTCGATACCATCGTCGCGACAAATCTGCATGCGGACATTCTGTCCGATCTGGCGGGTGCACTGGCTGGAAGTCTGGGCGTCGCTCCCACGGCCAATATCGATCCGGAGCGGCGCTTTCCCTCAATGTTCGAGCCAATTCACGGTTCGGCTTTCGACATCGCTGGCAAGGGTATCGCCAACCCAGTTGCGACGTTCTGGACCGTCTGTCAGATGCTCGAGCATCTGGGTGAAATGGAAGGCGCTTCGCGCCTGATGAAAGCAATCGAGGACGTCTGTGCTTCCGGCACAATGACGCCTGACGTCGGCGGACAGGCGACAACGCAGCTCGTGACCGATGCGGTCATCGAGGCGATCCGCGCGTCCAATGCCTGACATTGAACAAAAAATGGGAGGACCTCACATGAAAATCGGCGTTGTTGGGCTTGGCTCGATGGGCTACGGGATTGCCGCCTCGCTTCTGCGATCCGGGCACGAAGTGTTCGGCTCCGACGTGAATGTCGACGCCATCAAGCGGCTGCGTGCCGAGGGCGGGTCGAATGAAGATATTGCAGCCGCTGCACCTCGGCTTGATGCGCTCGTCGTGGTCGTCCTTAATGCAGCCCAAGCTGAGGACGTTTTATTCGGGAAAGAGGGGCTGGTCGGCTGGCTGCCGGCGGACGCTGTTGTCATGCTTTGTGTGACCGTTGCACCGGACTTTGCACGCAGCGTTGCGCAAAAATGCGCGGAGAATGAGGTCCATTTTCTCGATGCTCCAATCTCCGGGGGATCCGTCAAAGCCGCGCAAGGCAAGCTTTCGATCATGGCCTCCGGGACACCCGAAGCATTCACCAGAGCCCGGCCTGCACTTGATGCAATGGCCGAAACCGTTTTCGAACTGGGCGACACGGCCGGTGCTGGATCTGCAATGAAGGCTGTCAACCAGATGCTCGCTGGCGTCCATATCGCGGCGATGGCCGAAGCGATCACATTCGGCATGACGCAAGGAATTGATCCGGAAACGTTCATCAAGGTCATACCCCGTTGCGCCGGAACGAGCTGGATGCTGGAAAACCGTGCGCCGCACGTGGTGTCAGGCGATTTTACCCCTCACTCCGCCATCGATATCTGGCCGAAGGATCTTGGCATCGTTCTGGATGCAGCCCGGGCTTCAAAGTTCGCCGCACCGATCACGGCCGCAGCGCTTCAGCAATTCCTCGCAGCATCCGGGATGGGATTGGGGCGTGAAGACGACGCGGCAGTCGCCAAAGTTTATGCCCGCAATGCGGGACTGACATTGCCTGGCACAGGTAATTGATCTGCCATTGGTGAATTATCGCAGGACGGGATGCTGGCATGACAACATATTTCGGTGCAATCGCTGACGATTTCACAGGCGCGACCGATCTTGCAGGCCTTCTTGCGCGTTCCGGTGTCGAAGTATCCTTGCGCATCGGCGTCCCTGACAGCCCGCCCGCCAAGACAGCGCCACTTGAGATTATCGCTTTGAAATGCCGGACCTCGCCGGTCGATGAGGCAATAAAGGAAACCCGAGCTGCGCTCGACTGGCTTCGCGAGGCCGGCGCCAAAAGGTTCTTCTGGAAATATTGCTCTACCTTTGATTCGACGCCTCGCGGCAATATCGGCCCGGTTGCCGAAGCGCTTATGACGGCCCTCGGAACCGATCAGACGATATATTGCCCCGCCTTTCCGGAAAATGGTCGGTCGATCTTCATGGGCAATCTGTTTGTCGGCGAGCAACCATTGGCCGAAAGCCCAATGAAGGATCATCCGCTCACACCAATGCGCGATTCCAATCTCATGCGGCTGTTGGAGCCACAGGTCACCTTGCCGGTCGGACTTGCCAACCGTCACGCCGTCGCTAGGGGACCGAACGCGCTTCGCGACAGGCTTGCAAGCCTCAAAGCAGATGGCGTGGCACATGTCGTTGTCGATGCAGTTGCAAATGACGACCTTTCCATCATCGCTGATGCCTGCCAGGATTTGACGTTCTTGACAGGCGGTAGTGCAGTCGCGATGCCTTTGCCCAAGATCTGGCTGAGCCAGGGTTTGGTCAAAAGACGTCACGGCGAAGGTGAACACCGTTTCGAAGTCGGCCCTGCGATCGTTCTCTCAGGCAGTTGCTCGGCAATGACGAACCGCCAAGTCGCAGCCTTTCTCGGCCAGGGCGGCCGGCCCAGCTTGAAGTTGGACCCCCTGGAACTGGCCGAAAACGGGCCCGGCCCTGCCCTCGAATGGCTGTCGCACCAGGACTTAACGAAGACCCCAATTCTCTATGCCACCGCGGCGCCAGATGCCGTTCGGGCAGCCCAGGAGAGATTGGGTAGCGATCGGGCCGGCGCCCTGGTCGAAGCCGCTCTTGCCGCATGCGCCGCTGCGGCCAGAGACTTGGGCATCCGCCGCTTTGTCGTGGCAGGAGGAGAAACATCGGGTGCCGTCACCAAGAGCCTCGGTGTGACACGTCTCGATATTGGATCGGAAATCGCCCCCGGTGTTCCCTGGTGCTTTGCGCGGAGTGGAAACCACGACGTCGCAATCACCCTGAAGTCAGGCAACTTTGGCAGCGAAGACTTTTTCGCAAAGGCTTTGGAGGTGCTTGACGCATGACCGAAGAAACCCGCTTGCGCGACTTGATTTGCACGCTTGCGAAATCTCTGTTCGACCGCGGCTTGACGCATGGCTCGACGGGCAACATCTCAGCCCGAACCCACGACGGCGGTCTTCTCGTCTCGCCGACGGGATCCAGCTTCGGACGACTCGATCCCGGCCGGCTCAGCCGTTTCGATGTCAATGGCCGGCATCTGAGCGGCGATCAGCCCACCAAGGAGATGCCGCTTCACAGTGCCTTCTACGATACGCGCAGCCAAGCCGGTGCAGTGGTTCATCTGCACTCCTGCCATGCGGTCGCATGGTCACTGATGCCCGACGTCGACGAAGACGACTTTCTTCCGCATCTGACCCCATATGCCATTATGCAGCTTGGACGGGTCAAACTTCTGCCCTTCTTTCGTCCGGGCGATCCTGCCATGGGCGATGCGGTCAAAGGGTTGGCCGGCAAGCGCTCGGCGGTGATGCTGGCAAATCACGGACCGGTGGTGGCAGGCAAGGACGTCGAAGCGGCATGCAATGCTATCGAGGAGCTAGAAGCCAATGCGCGGCTAGCTGTGCTGACGTGCGGCTGTCGTCCGCGGCTTTTGAACAGGGGGCAGGTCGCCGGCATCGTGACCAGTTTCAACGTGGAGTGGGAGGCATGAGATTTTCCGCCAACCTTGGCTTCCTATGGACCGATCGACCGCTTCCAGATGCCATTCGGGCAGCGAAATTGGCCGGGTTCGACGCCGTTGAGTGCCACTGGCCCTATGCTGTCCCCTTTGCCGATACCAAGGCTGCGCTGGAGGAAACGGGTTTGACGATGCTTGGGCTGAACACCAGCCGGGGCAATACGGCAATTGGCGAAAACGGCCTAGCCGCCCTACCCGGCCGCGAAGCCGATGCTCGAGCGGCCATCGACGAAGCCCTTGCATATGCTGCCGGGCTTTCCGCACCCAGCGTTCACGTCATGGCCGGTAATACGGGTGGACCGCGCGCAAGAGGCACTTTCTGTGAGAACCTCGCCTATGCTTGCGATGTCGCAGGCGATAAGACGACGATCCTCATCGAGCCGCTCAATCCATACAACGCACCGGGCTATTTTCTAAACAGCACGGAACAAGCGGCAAGCATCATCAGGGAAGTGGGCAGGCCGAACCTTAAGTTGATGTTCGACTTCTATCATATTCAGATCATCGAAGGGGATGTGACCCGCCGCTTTGAGACCCTGCTGCCACTGATCGGGCATGTTCAGATCGCGTCGGTGCCTGATCGCGCCGCCCCCGATCACGGCGAACTGGACTATGCGTTTGTTCTGCACAGGGTGCGCAAGTTGGGCTGGGATCAACCCATCGGTGCGGAATACCTACCCGAGACGGGTATGCCCCCCGATACATCGTGGCTGAGCAGATACACGGCACTCTAGCGACCAACTTCACCGGCAAGGGAGGAATATAGAATGAGCGATAAACCAATCGTTGGATTCATCGGCGTTGGCCTTATGGGCCATGGCATGGCGAAAAACATCAGGACCAGCGGCTATGAGCTTTGGTACCTTGACCAGAGGCCGATCGACAGCCTCCTGAAACTGGGCGCGCGCGAGGCGGCAAGCGCGAGGGATATGGCGCAGAAGTGCGATATAATCCACATCTGCCTGCAGAATTCTGGCCAGGTCGAAAGTGTCATACGCGGTGACAACGGTATTCTTGCGGGTGCGCGGCCCGGACTTGTGGTGATCGACACATCGACCTCCGACCCCGCCTCGACGTTGAAGCTTGTTGAAGAGGTAAAGGGAAAAGGGATATCGATGATCGACGCCTCTCTCGGCCGCACGCCGAAAGAGGCGGAAGAAGGCACGTTGGATGCCATGGTCGCTGGCGACGACGAGATATTCGAACGCGTCAGGCCTGTGATAGAATGCTGGGCGGGCCGTATCATCAGGGTCGGCGCTGTCGGTAACGGGCACAAGATGAAGCTTCTGATGAACTTCATTGGTATGAGTTATGGCGCGCTCTATGCTGAGGCGGTCGTGCTCAGTGCTAAAATCGGCATCTCGCCTCAGACGCTGCGGGAAGTTATTGCCCCGAGCCGGATGGGCAGCGGCTTCTTCGATACATTTATGAAGTACGTCGTTGAGCGGGATCGGGATGCCCACAAATTCGCAATTTCATTTGCCGCCAAGGATCTGCGCTACGTCAACAATATGGCGGCTGAGTCGAAGATGATGAGCATTATGGCGTCAGCTGCTGTGCAATATTACGCTCATGCCGAGTCAACAGGCCATGGCAGTGACTATGTGCCAATGTTAAGCGACCTCGTGGGCGCGTTGAATGGAGTGGACATGGCAGAGGAAGTGCGCAAAGGCGCACATAACGTCGCCCTTTAAGCGCCCAATGCAACACGCATCATTGATTGAACCACAAGATGCTGAAACCCTCGGAACTGCAAGTTCCCTGGCGTAAATATTGTGAGCAATACACCTGTGGCACCAGCAACAATGGCTCACAGGTTCATCCAGTCATTCGATCGATATTCAGTCACCGGCGGTTTCACCCTCGCCGCATACAGTCTGTGGATCATTGCCGCCGATATGGGGATCGTCATGACGATCCTGCGCTATGCCGGCCCTAGCTGCTTTTGAGCACACTTCCCGATGCGGCCTTGCGCGCATGAAGAACAAGACGGCCAGTTGCGGTTTGGCAACCTTGGTTGAAGAAGGATAGCCGAAATCCTCCCGAGCAAGGTTATGATCGCGCCGCGCGCCGCAAGATGATGGTGGCGATTGGCGCCGCGCACACGACAAACAGCGCGCTGACCAGGAAGATTGCAGATAAGCCAGCGGCACTTCCCAGAAGGCCAAGCAGCGGTCCGCTGGTTGCGATCGTGAAGTCCAGGCAAGCGGAATAAAGACCCATGGCCATACCGCGATTGTCTGCCGGTGCGGCTGCGACGACCGCCACACCAAATCCTGGAAAGACCAGCGAGTAACCGACGCCGACTGTGGCCGCACCGATCATGCCAATGATCGGCTCCGGCGCAATCCATATGAGGAGCAAGCCCGCAACCTCAACCAGTACGAAGACCAATGCGGTCAACCCGCCGCCAAGTTTGTCAGGTAAGTGGCCGAGAAATGTCCTAGCCACGACGAGGGCAGCAGCAAAACACGTGACCGCTAGCCAAGGATTGGGCCACTGCCGACTTGCAAAAAGAAGAACGGAAAAGGTCAAAATGGCGGAGTAGCCGACGCTGCTGAAAGCCGCTCCCAGGCCTGGCAGCCAAACCGTGCCGATCACCTTTCGAAGCGACCCAGGTTGAGCGGGCCGTCCCGCCACGGGTGGCAAGGGAGCGATGATCAACGCCGTCAACAATGGTAGAACGATGGTGGCGGTCGCAATCGCGCCAAACCCCATGGACGAATACAGCGCGGTTCCAACCGGAGCGCCGGCAGCCAGCGCGCCAAACATAGCCGTGCCTACCCAGGCAATCACTTTGCCGGCGTTCTTCGGACCGGCGGTCGCAAGGCCCCAAGCCACTGACCCCGTTAGGATAAGACCTTCGCCAGCACCGAGTACAGCGCGGCCCATCAAGAGGATGGTGGCTGACGTGCCAGGCTGCTGCATAAAAAAGGTCGATACCATGTAAAGGCCGCCAGCTATAACCGCACATCCCAGGCCCAACGACACCGCCCTTTTCGGCCCGCGACGGTCGGCATAGTTCCCCGACCAGAGTCGCATCACAAACGACGCTGCAAACTGGCTGCCGCTGATCAGTCCGACCACGAACGTTCCAAACCCGAGATCGTTGTGGACATGCAAGGGCAGCACCGGCATGGCCATGCCAGCGATCAGGAAGCCGACGAAAACGACAATCATTTTCGGCAAAAGTATTTTAAAGACGGAGCTGTCACCGTCGGCATCAAAAGGGACAGGATCTGACAAACGGAATTCCAAACTAGCTGTTAGTTACCCGAAATCGGGCGCAGACGGATGACGATGTCGATGTTGACAATGTCGAATCCCTCCGGTGGGTCGGGAGGATTAAGAACCGCGATCTTCTGGTCGGGTACGTCGAGGATTTCCCCACGACCTTCAACATAGAAATGAAAATGCTCAGCGACATTGGTGTCGAACCAGGTGCGCAACCCTTCCACAGCGAGAACCCGCACGAGCCCCGCATCGGTGAATTGATTGAGAGTGTTGTAGACAGTAGCGAGAGACAATATGAACCCTCCCTCTCTTGCCTCTGCGTGAAGCTCTTCAGCCGTGACGTGCCGGTGCCCGCCTGCAAACAGCAAATTGGCAAGCGCGATACGTTGTTGCGTCGGTCTCAAGCCTGCTGATCGGAGGCGTTGGAGGGTTGTCGTCTGATGGGGCATGCTATTGGTCCATGTGAGCAGGTGCCACTGTAACAAATCAAGCGCATCGTCCGTACCTTAGTTATGCAAGCGCCGATTTGGATATAAGATCATGTTATCGCTCTGACGTCCCCGACGCAGGAGCAGGGGCCGGTGACGGCTGGGAACGTCATTGATCGGATGGAGCGGCATGCTTCGACGGCGGGCCGGAAGTGCGCTAGGCGGGATGGAAGCGGTTCGGCGCTCGAATTGCGAAAAAGCACCTCGCCATTGATGAACGGTGCTCATAACAGCAACCATTTTAATAGCGGTAGTAAGGGGCGGTCCCTCTCCCTACCTCTGCTTTCACCGCAAAGAGATGCTCGAGGGCATCGACGCGGCGAGCAACGACTGTAGTGGAGGGACAATGCGTCTCAATAGAACGATCATGGCATCGGTGCTGGTCGCCGCAACCGCCTTTACATCTCTTACCGACGCCAACGCCCAAAGCATCAATGCCGGCGAGCGTGGTGAGAGCACGGTTCGCCCGTTTACGAGCCGCGCGATTGCGGAGTTCGACAGGCCGTGGGCGCTAGCATTTCTACCCGATGGGCGCATGGTCGTGACTGAAAAACTCGGGAAGATTTTCCTTGTCACCCAAACCGGGCAGAAGACAGAAGTGGGTCACGTCCCCGTCGTTGCCGCAGCTGGCCAAAATGGTCTGCTCGACATCGCAGTAGCGCCCGACTTCCCGACAAGTTCACGACTTTATTTCACCTACACCGAGCCCGGCGATAACCGTAGCAGGCTTGTTTTGTCCCGAGCGACCCTGGCAATATCAGACAGCGGTGCATCACTATCCGACGGCAAGGTGATATGGCAGCAGTCACCATCTGGCGGCGGCGGCCAGCCTGGCGGGATCATTGCCTTTGATCCGGCGGGGCTTCATCTCTTTTTGACCGTTGGCGACCGCATGCAGGCAAGCACCGCGCAGGATCCCGATCAGGCGCGAGGAAAGGTCCTGCGCCTCAACCTCGATGGGAGCGTGCCAGGTGATAATCCGAACGCCGCCGCCGGCGGCGTCGCCGCGCAGACCTGGAGCACCGGTCACCGCAATCCATACGGTCTTGCATTCGCCGCGGATGGCCGCCTTTGGCTCCATGAAATGGGGCCGCGTGGCGGCGATGAACTGAACCTGATCGAGCCCGGGCGGAACTATGGCTGGCCGGACGTTTCCAATGGCGACAATTATAGCGGCACGCCGATACCGCGCCATGCCACGAGACCCGAGTTCGCAGCACCTGCCGTCTATTGGACCCCCGTCATCGCGCCTGCCGGGCTCGCCTTCTATGAAGGTAACCTCTTTGCGAAATGGCGAGGGTCCGCCCTGATCGGCGCGCTGGCGGTCCAATCTCTCGTGCGGATGAACTTCGATCCTTCTGGCCGAGCCGATGAAGTGGATCGCTGGGACATGGGCGCGCGCATTCGGGATGTGGCCGTGGCGCCGGATGGCGCGGTTTGGCTGATTGAGGACGGCAGTTCCGGCAACCTGTTGCGTCTGACGCCGCGAGATTAGTCCCCGTTTGTCGCAAAACGACCTGCCAGGCCACGCGCATGGCCGGGTGACCGCTCGTCGTGTCGGGCGCCGGTTCGCGAACCGTCGTTGCAAAGCCCGTTCATTCATGAGCGGTCCTTCTGACGACAAGCAAAATGAGCGGCCTAATATAGCTGCTTCGGATGAGTTACATTTGCTGTGTGGCGAAGTCAGGAGCTCGGTCGTCATATTGGGCTCCACGCCAACCGGAAATCTTTGCGGGAGATCAACGCCTGGTCCTTACCCCACACGTCGTGGCCCTCTTCGACCCTTGGCCCAGATCCTCCCCATTGGCGGGGCGAGAAGAGCAAAATTGGCCTAACGTGTGACAAGGGGCGCTCCATTGGAGCGCCCCTTCGTCATTTCGACCTACGCTTTTATCCGCGCTTGGCAGCCAGCTTTCGAACGCATGGCACCATTCCTGGCAGACCGTGCCGCTCAGCCCGGAGCGACACGGCCGCCGCTATCTTCAGCGCATCTGAAGTACGATTGGATTGCTGCTCGCCGGATCTGTGTGCTCACGCAAAGCCTTCACATCGTCGATGCTCACCGGTCCGCCGTGATTTCCCCAACTCGAACGCACATAGGTCAGAACATCGGCGATTTCCTTGTCTGACAGTTGCCCACGGAACGGCGGCATGCGGTAGGCATCAGGGATCCCCTTGGTGATGACACGCGCCGAGCCATTTAATGTCACGTTGATCTGCGAGGCATTCTCAACGGTCAGCGAAGACGCGGCACCCGCCAGGGGCGGGATCCACTGGTTCTGTCCTACCCCCTCCGGTCCGTGGCAAAATCCACATCGGCTGGCATAGGTTTGGGCTCCTGGAATTTTCAGACGATCGGAGACGGATAGGCTCGTGGCAGGTGGGACATTCCGGGGCCATGGTGCTCCATCGCGGGAAGGGTCACCTGGCAGCGATTTGAGATAAACGCTGATGGCCCGCAAATCTTCGTCGGTCATGAAAGCGAGCGAATTGTTGTAGGCCTCTGCCATCGAACCGAAGACGACAGCATGCTGGTTTCTGCCGTTCTTCAGGAAAGCGAAAATGTCATCCTCGCTCCAGCGCCCAAGACCGGTGTTGTGATCCTGGCGGAGGCTTGGCGCATACCAGCCATCAAGGAGTGCGCCGGCGAGATAATCCGGGCTGCTCTCGTCGAGCGCCTTTTCGTTCATCGTGAGGCTGCGCGGCGTATGGCAGCTGCCACAATGGCCTGCACCTTGCACGAGATAGGCGCCACGGTTCCAGGCGACGTCCTCTGAGGTCTTCTGCTGATAGGTTTCGCCGACCGTGAAGATCAGATTCCACATTGCCAGCGGCCAGCGCATGTTCATCGGCCAAGAGATCTCTGACAGAGCGTTCGGCTGGTTGACCGGTGCAACATCAGTCATGAAGAACGCGTAGAGCGCTCGGACGTCGTCGTCGGTCATCTTTTCGTAGGACGGATACGGCATCGCCGGATAAAGGCGCCGGCCATCGGGGGCAACGCCCTTGCGCACTGCACGGTCAAAATCGGCCAAGCTGTAATTGCCGATACCTGTCTGTTTGTCGGGCGTAATGTTTGTCGCGAAGATGGAGCCCAAGGGCGTTCCCATTTCAAGACCGCCTGCAAACGGTTTGGCGTTCGGCAAGCTGTGACAGGCCACGCAATCTGACAACCGGGCAACGTACTCTCCTCGTTGCGCAAGATCGACGGACGGAGGCGGCACTGCCATTTCGTCGAACGGAGACGGCGGCAGACGTGTCACGAACCACGCCAGACTGCCGCCGCCGACAACCACCAAAATGACGATGAGCAGGAGTATTTTTTTCAAGGACAATCCATCCTGTAATATGAGCAAAGAAACCAAAGCGGCCGGTATCGTCGCTGCAGTCGCGACCCATCGCACCGCCGAAATTTAGTGAGATGGGTCAGTCCGATGCTACGACGGCCGGCGGTCTAGCTCTCGAACCTGTATTGCGACAACGGCATGCTGCGGACACGCCGACCTGTCAGGGTGGACACGGCATTGGCCACTGCCGGAGGGATGGCAGGAAGTCCCGGTTCGCCGATGCCGCCCATTGCAGCGCCGCTTTCGACGATGCGGGCATGAACCCGCGGCATCCGGCTGGGCGGCAAGATGGGGTAGAGATCATAGTTGCGAGCGACCGGCTCGCCCTGCTCGTAAATGGCTTCCTCGATCAACACTTGCGACACTCCGAGGGCGATTGCCGAGTTGAGTTGCGCTTCGATGATGGCCGGGTTGACGATGCTGCCCGGGTCGATCGCTTCCCACACATCGTGGACGACCACTTCGCCAGCACGGATCGACACTTCCGCGATAGCCGCCGCGTGACTGCCGAAAGGCGACGCCATGGCGATGCCGCGCGCACGACGCGAGCCGTCCTCCGCCGTAAAAGGTCCCCTCTTCCATCCGCCTGACGCCTCCGCAACGGCCTTTAACAGGTTGCTGAGCCGCTCATTGTCCTTCAGGAGATGGAGGCGCAAGGCGAAAGGGTCCTGCTTGCCTGCATCGGCCATTTCGTCGAGGAACGCCTCGTAGAAGAAGTCGTTCATGGAGTTGCCGACCGAACGCCAATAAGCGAGCATCGTCGGGTTTTCCACATAGATCTGGGCGATCCGGCGATTTGGGATGGCATATGCCTTTCCGGTTAGCCCCTCGACAGCGGTTTCGTCGATCTTGTTTTCATCGTGTCCGGACAAACCTTCCGTCGGGCCTTCGCAGATACTGATGGCCTCGATGGCGGCGGGCATGCCGTCGTCGTCAAGGGAGCCGCGAAACCGCACCGAAGCCATCGGTCGAAGGGGATCGCGCAAAAATTCCTCTTCCCGGGTCCAGATCACCTTGACGGGCCGTCCAACCTGCTTTGCGAGTTCTATGGCCTGGGAAAACGGGCTAGCTGCCGCATAGAGAAAATGCCGGCCGAAAAAACCACCCAGCAAGGGACTGTGAACACTGATCTTGGACGCATCGAGCCCGGTCGTTTTGGCGATCTCAGCTTGAAACATCTCAGGCGCCTGGTTCGGCGCCCAGACATCGAGCGTTCCATCGTCGTTGAAGCGCGCCAGTGCTGATGGCGGCTCCAACTGCGCATGCCTCAGATACTGGCTGCGATAGGTCGCCGACACAACCGACTTTGCGCCAGCAAGGACGGCAGGTGCATCTCCCGCCGTTTCCGCATCCTTACCGGTTCCCGGCTCGTTGGCGAGGCGTTCGCTGAACGCTGCGGTGGAAAAGTCTGCGGGCATGTTACGCGTGCCGGGTATCAGCGGCTTGGAGCCCGCCTCGATCCAATCGACGACCAGCGCTTCTGCTGCGCGCTTCGCATTCCACCACCGCTCGGCGACCACCGCCACAGCACCAGGGAGCCGATGGACCGAATGGATGCCGGGCATCGCCCTGACATCGGCCTCGTTGCGAATGTTTCCAACCGCCATTCCCAGACGTGGGGCATGCTGCACAGAAGCTTGGAGCATGCCGTCGACCTTGCAGTCGATGGCATAGATCGCCCGACCGGTCGATTTATCGAGAATGTCGAGCCGCTTGATCGGTTTCCCGATCCAGCGAAACTGGCTGCGCTCCTTCAGCGACACACTTTCCGCAGCCGGAACGGGAAGGCTCATCGCATCCGTCGCAACATCGCCATAGGTAAGTTTGCGGCCGGATGCGGCATGGATGACCTGACCCGGCTCGCTCGTCATCTCCCCAACCGGGACATTCAGGCGCTTTGCGGCGGCCTCGAGGATCATTGCGCGGGCAAGGGCGCCCAGCCGGCGCATCGTATCGTAGCTCATGCGCACGGACATGCTGCCGCCGGTGATGCGCATCTTGCCGCCAATAATCAGATAATCCGAGCCAGTCGGCGCATTTTCCACGCTGAACGAACTGGGGTCCATATCGAGTTCTTCACCGACGATCTGCGCCATCGCCGTAAAGATACCTTGGCCTCCCTCCACGAATGGGCTCATGAGGCGCACGGTGTTGTCCGGGCGAATTTCGAGGAAGGCAGGAACGCGCGTTCCCGGCGTCATGACCGCGGGCGCCTGCGCCAGCGCGGGTCGTACCGGCAATCCGAAACCGAGCACCAGAGAACCTGCGGCCGTTCCGATGGAGCCAAGAAGAAATCCCCGTCGCGAAATGTTGACCGGTCTTCCGCTCGTAAAGTCGTTGTCCTTAGCGAGATCGCGAATGATATTGCTCATAGCGTTTCCACCTTCTGTCCGGCCACATCGTGAACAGCGGCCGTGATCGAATTGTAGGTCCCGCAACGACAGAGATTGATCATGACGGCAGCGATATCGTCATCGGACGGATTGGGCGTCTCTTTGAGAAGAGCCGTTGCCGCCATGACCTGGCCCGATTGACAGTAGCCGCACTGGGGAACCTGATGGGATACCCATGCGGCCACGACCTTCTGACCGACTGGATCGGCCTCGATCGCTTCAATTGTGGTGATCTTGCGGTCCGCGACGCTGTCCAGTGGCGTTACGCATGACCGGGTTATTTGGCCGTCAACCATGACTGAACAGGCGCCGCATTGCGCCAGCCCGCATCCATACTTTGTACCCGTAAGACCGAGTTCATCGCGGATCACCCAGAGAAGTGGCGTGTCTCCGCTCGACTCCACCTCATAGGTCTGTTCATTGATCTGAAGTCTCATGAAATTGCTCCGATGCAGTCTGCTTCAAAGGCGAACGGTGAAAAACGTAAAGAAACTAGCGCTTGAGGGGCCCAAGCTCGCAATCGATTTGAAATTGTAAACCTGCAGCAAGAGCATGATTAGGGGGGGAAACCCGATAGCTGTCATGACCTCCGCTCATTAGTGGAGAACCATCTTGGGTAAACCAAATGCACCGATGCGCGGGAAGGCGACTAAAATCGAAATAGCTCGTTGCGCAACAGGCTATGACGCCAAAATTCCCTGTCCAGACAGGTGCGTACCTACCGAGGCCAGTTCTTTTGAGCAATCGGTTCGGGATGTCGCTTGTTGACAGCGAACATGAGCGTCTTCGCGCAGGCCGGATCCTTCCGACGCCGCAGGGCAACTGATCGCGAACAGGCCGAGCATGACAACCCCTGCCAAACCGAAACCCGCGCCCAGCCGGCGGGAATCGACTACGTAGTCGTGTGGATCGTAGCTGTGCGGATCATAGGACATGAATGGCTCTCTTTGCAGCGGTTTTGGCAGAACGTCGCGTTCCGCCAGACGGTCACAAAGTGGGTATACCGATCGGCTGCGATTAGAGCCCTGAAAGCGTTTGTTGATATGAACTCAGCTCATCAATCTTCAGCAACCTGATGTGTGCCGGTGTCCGATACCCCTCCAACCAGGCTGAAGCCCAGCGTGGTCGCCGCCGCAAACGGATCGCAGGCTCCTCGACTGGGCTGCCGCCCATTTTGCCTGACGGTGTTTCGGCCACGGCAGATCCGCGGTTGGGCAAGGCCCGTCTTGGAAAAATTGACAATGCCCTCCCCTGCGAGGTCTCCCGGGTCCCAGCACCATTCCAATCTGTCCGACGGCCACCCGCCCTCACCCCAAAGCCCTCCCGGGAACATTTGCTCTACAGCGTTGACATTCTTTCGTGGTTTCGTGCCTGGCATTAAGGGGCCAACGGGGTCGCGGGGCGCTGCTTCCCACTCGCGTTCGGTCGGTAGGCGGTACCCTGCGGAAGCGAAATCAACGCTCACCAGGCATTCCTTGTCTGTTGGCACAAACGTGTAAGCCTGGCCAAGGCCCTCGCGGGCGCTTTTCCAGTTTGCAAACTTCACGGCATCGTGCCAACTCACCAGGACGACCGGATCATCCTCGCCTTGATCCATGTAGGGATTGTCCCAAGACGCGTCGGGCTTTTGTTCCCATTTTTTCCTCACGAAGATCCAGCCGCCTCCACGTCTCTCGCAGTCCGTGAGATATGAGGTGCGGCTTACAAATTCCCGGAAATCACCGACCGTTACTTTCCGTTTCTCGGCATGCACTTCGTTGGTTTGAGACGTCACGCTTCTCTCCTCCCGCGTTCTTCATGTATCCCCAGCCCGGCTACGCCGGCCACCTCCGTAAATGTGATCTCCTTGTGATGGCGTTGTGACCGCCGTCATCAATCCTTCGCTGTTCTATTCATCACTGTGGCGCTATAAGGGTCCAATCAGATGAGAAGGATTCATGAGTGCCGCGCGAAAATGTTAATGACCTCATGGCGTTTGTCGCGGTTGCCCGAGAGCGCAGCTTCACAAGGGCCGCCGCTAAATTCGGCGTATCTCAGTCCGCTTTGAGCCATACGATACGTCAGCTCGAGGCGCGGTTGGGTGTACGCCTGTTGACGCGCACCACGCGCGCGGTCACCCCGACAGAAGCGGGTGAGCGCTTGCTTGATGGCATTGCTCCGCATTTTGACGAGATTGAAATGCACGTCGATGCGCTCAGCGCCTTGCGTGACAAACCTGCCGGGACAATTCGTATTTCCGCCTCCGACTACGCGATCAAACATTTGCTGTGGCCAAAACTGCGCGAACTTCTCCCCGAATATCCTGATGTCAAAGTCGAGCTTGTACTCGACAATGGCCTGACCGATATTGTGACCGAACGTTTTGATGCCGGTGTGCGTATGGGCGAGCATCTGGCAAAGGACATGATATCGGCCCGCATCGGCCCCGACTTTTGTCTGGCCGTCGTCGGTGCGCCCTCGTACCTTCGAAACCATGCGGAACCGCAGCACCCGAAAGATCTGGTCAGCCATACTTGCATCAACTTCCGGCTGCCAAGTTCCGGCGGCCTTTACGCCTGGGAATTCGAGGAAGACGGACGCGAGATCCGAATTCGTGTCGATGGCCAAGCCAGCTTCAACAACACGTTCGATATCCTGGAAGCTGCCCTGGACGGCTTCGGTCTCGCCTATATTCCGGAAGAAATCATCCTCCCCTATGTTGCGGAGGGGCGCCTTGTGCGCATGCTTCAGAAATTTTCTCCCCACTGGGACGGGTACCATCTGTACTATCCCAGCCGCCGGCAGTCCTCTCCTGCGTTCATTGCGGTGCTCGACGCGCTGCGCCATCGCGACTAGCGAGAAGACCAGCGCGGGCTCATGCACCTGTTGCGTCCTCTAAAGCGCGGCCACGAGATCTTCGCTCCACACGCCTTCCAGATCGACCCATTACTCCACCTCGCCACCAACTCATGCCATAGTGCGTGATGACGGCTGGCAGGGCGACGACGCCGGCCCAATAACCGAAGAACGGCGTGACCGAGGCCGTAAAATCCCAAAAATCAAGGCTGTAGGTAAAGGTTAACTTGGCCCACACGCCAAGCATCCGCATGCTCAAAACGCCGAAGCCGGCAACCGCGACCGCAGTCAACCGCAGAGCCCAAATCGCGACCCTGCTTTGGCTTGTCATGCCCAGGCAGGATCGTACCACCGCCATGACCCGGGTCCAGTGGAGGCCGAGATGAACGCCGACGATGATCATCACCCAATAGGCCGAGAACCAGTGGATGTCGCGAAGATAAATGCTGTCAGGGATAGGAAGGGAGGCAAAGAGCGATTTTGATATGATGATGCTTGTGATCAACAGCACAAGCATGTTTCCGATCAGAAGCAGATGCAGCAATGCCGTGACCGTTCGACGGGCATCATAACGACCGCGCAACAGATTCGTGAACCAGAGCCGATTCACGCCAACGTGCCATGCTAGCATGACAAACAATGCCGTTCCGAACACTTCATGCGGCCGGTTGTCGAGCCACCAATAGGCAAGCGAGAGGAGCAGCAACGTTGCCATGCACCCTGGCAGCAAGAGGCGCGTTATAAAGAGTTTTTTCAAGGTGGTGGGCTCCCATCGAACGCCAACGCATCGCTGAACGTAAACATGAACTGGCGATCGCCGCGGGACCGCTGATGGCACGAATAACATTGCGCGATATTTTCATCGGCTTTGATGGTCTGATCGGGCCAAAACCATTGATACTGCCAGTCGTCGACGCCCTCTCCCATTTTTTGCGCAACGAGATAGCGCGTCAGCACATCGCTCTGGTAATCGACAAGCACCACATGCGTGCCGGTCGGTACGTTCTTGCCCGCCTTTATGGCACCAAGGGCTGTCTCGCTCGTTAGCATATGCTCTCGGGTAATGCCGCGGCGAACCGTCGTGTAGTGCGACAATTGGTCAAGCGGTGGAAAAGTCACCTGGTTTGCTTCTGCGAAGGCTGGCCTCGGTCCGTCTGTCTCGGGCGACATCAGGTAGCCACCCACAAGGACAATCAAGCCAGCTATCGAAGCGAGACTGCTGCGCAGTCCAAACTTTGCCATGTTTTTTTACATCCTTTCAGGACGAACGCCGGCACCCTGAGACTGCCCGATGTTCTTCGTGAGCCTTCCTTGTCATTCGGCGAAAACAAGGATTGCCTTGCGGGGCCGGGCAGATCTTGAATCCAGCCTTGACATGCGTGAGACATAGCAGCTCACCTGAAAGTCAATTAGGGGGTCCTAGCCGTTTGTAGCTATGAGCCTGATTCATCAATCTCCGCTGGTCTCTCTCGCGCGGAAAGACGCCTTCCGCGCCAACCCGATATCGGAAACTTTGCGCCGCCTTCAGGAGGCCGGCGTCAGCGTTTCGCCAGCCATGAATGTCAAGCCCGTGTCGACCGTGGCCGATAAGAGGAGAGACACAATGAAGCGTCTCGACCAGTAGGGATGTCGTCAGGACCAATGCTGCGAATGCAATGTTTGTCCAGCGGGCCTGAAGCGTGTGCTCTGGCGACAGCCCCGCGTCGACCGGATCCGGCTCTGGCCCCGGTATAAAACAAAGTTATACCGTTAATTGCCTGCAGCTTGTGGTGTGATGCGGCTGGAAGATATCGTCAGCGAATGGAGGAGTTCGAAGCGCCTTTTACGCGCCGCTTCATAAGAGCACGAACAACGCAGTGGGTGTCCTGCTGCCCGTTCACGAAAGCCCTGGGAGGGATCAAAAAATGGAAATGAAAAACCCGACGAGACGGAATGTCCTTGCAGGAGGGTTGGCGCTTGGCGCACTTGGGGCCATGAGTGGCCGCGCTGCAGCGGCAGATGTGATCCGATGGATTGTGGGCTATCCACCTGGGGGAGCGACCGACCTCATCGCACGGCTGCTGAGTGGCCCGATGTCCCAGAAACTTGGCCAGACAATCATCGTCGACAACCGTCCCGGCGCCGGCAGCTCAATTGGCGCAACCGCTCTCGCCCATGCCCATCCCGATGGCCTCACGGTCGGTGCTGCCGACAACGGCACCCTGATCATCAACCCGGTTGCATATAAAAATCTCCAATACGACCCGGACAAGGACTTCCGCCCCGTTGGCGCCTATGCTGACGTCAACATCCTGTTGGCCGTCTCGAAAGCCCAGCCGTACCAATCCGTCAAAGAATTTATCGATCAGGCAAAGACAACCTCCCAGCCTATCGCCTTTGCTAGCCCGGGCGTTGGTAGCCCCTTGCATTTGGCAATGGAAAGGCTGGCACGTCAAGCCGGCCTGAAGCTCGAGCACATCAGCTACCGGGGCATGGCTCCGGCATTGAATGACGTTCTGGCCGGCGTCGTCCCCTCCATCGTGATCGACTATGCCACGGCTCGCGAGGTCATCCGCTCCGGTGACTTGAGGCCGCTCGCGACATTTTCCGCATCGCGCTTGGCAGCTCTGCCAGACACCCCGACATTCGATGAAAAGGTTCTTCCGGGTTTCACCGCGGGGGCGTGGCAGGGCATGATCGTCCCACGTGCTACGCCCGATGAAGTGGTCAATCGTCTTAGCAGCGCGCTTGCCTTTGCCCTGCAGGACGAAGCCGTAAAAGCACGATATGCGGAACTTGGCTTGGGCGCGCCGGCGAGTGATCCACAATCGTTCTTGACGCGCTGGCATGACGACAAAGCGATTTTACAGCCATTGATACGCGAGCTTGGTATTTCGCTGTAATCCACACACGGCCTATCGCCGCTACGTGGCGATAGGCAACATCTCGCGGAGCTGAGCTCGTTCGTCTGGGGCACGAAGAACTTGTCCGCTATTTGGAGCAAATGCCACCAGCTCGGTCTTGTAGCTCAAAAAAGCAGTCCCCCGGAGCGAACCGCCTCCCTTCCAGCCCATTGCGGTCTGAATGACGCAACATGTGGTTCACGACAGCGCGTTCAATCAGATAGTTCTGTCAGCAGCCCGCTCTCGATGCTTAGCCATCGGATCAGTTGAGGCGAAATACTCCCGTCAAGAACGTCCTCACTGTGGCTTGTGCTGCCTCGGTCGCAGCTTTGTCGTAACCCACGGTCGAGCCGAGTTGCACACAAGCATCATTGAAGGTGAAGGGCTTGCCAGTCTCGTCATTGAGTATCCTGCCGTCTTCCTCGCGGCGCTGACAATTGCGAGAAGATTGTGCGCTTTGGGCAACGGAAACCAACCGTGCATCGGGGTTGTCGAACCCGTGGTGCGCGCCGGGATACTCGCTCATGACAGCGTCCTTACCGGCGGCGTTGAGACGCGTGATGTAATCAAGGCACGCCACAGCCAGGGTCGTGTCATCCGCCGCGCCGTGGAATTCGCGGACTGGTGCGTCGGCAATGTCGAGTTCATCGACAAAGTGAATGTTGCACGCAGGATAGAACGAAAGATGTGCGGCAATGCGCGCCTTTGCCGACCCATGGAGGGCTTGGAAGCGCCGCAGGCTGGTATAGAGCGCGGCGGAGCCACCGCGCGAAAAGCCCATCACGGCGATGCGTGATGGATCGATCCGCGGGTGAGCCGCGAGCACGTCGACGGCGCGATAGGTATCGTAGAATTGTGCCAAAGAGCTCAGCCGCGACTGGTCTGTCTCGACCTGATCTATGCCTCGACCGCCGAAACTATCAAGGCGGAACGTGGCGATGCCCATTCTGTTGAGAAATTCGCCCCATCGGACTGCTGGCGTGCTGTTGGCAGCACCATTGGAACCATGGAGCAGAATGACGGCCGGCAGATGCTCATTCCAACTGGGGAATCGGAGCTGGCCAGTCAGCGTTACAGCAACTCCGTTCGCCGTATTCCCCTGCAAGAACTGCTCGTCCGTCAGGGTGAGCGATGGCACTGTCAATGTCTCGTCTGGGGGAAATTTCGGGCGGACTTCCCCGGCGCGTCCGTAAGCTGCGAACAGTGTCACGATGCACAGAGTGAGGGCGGCTCCGATGACGCGTGCCATGTCAAGCACCTCCGACTGGCGCTCAACTTAGCACGTTACGCCGCCAAACCATATGACTCCCTCAACTCGGAGCCGGATTGACAATGCCAGCCAACCAGCAAGCCCGACCTCTTGTGGCATTTGCTGCCGAACTGCGGACTTGTCTCGCAACGGCCCTCGAGGCATTGCCTCAAAAAATGGCGATCGCGCGTTTGTCGACCTGAACTGTGCGAATGCTTCCCTAGCGGTTACGGCCATTGATCTTGAGCCGAATTCGGTAAAGCGAGTTCGTTGCGCAGACGTACATGATGTTGCGCCTGGGACCGGCAAAGGTAAGGTTCGCTGCAATTTTTCCAAGCTTGATCGTTCCCAGCAGTCCGCCGTCCGGCTCGTAACAATAGACACCATCCCCGGCGCTGATCCAGATATGATCGTCGCTGTCCAATCTTAAACCGTCAAAGATGCCGACAGGGCACTCTGCAACGACATTGCCGCCTGTGATGCGGTGGTCGATATCGACTTGGAAGGCCCGCAGGTGCGCAGGGCCGTTTTCGTGATGGCTCTTGCCACTGTCGACGACATAAAGTGTGCTTTCGTCGCGGGAAAAGGCCAGACCGTTCGGCATCACCATATCGGTGATCTTTGCCTCCACGGCTCCGGTATGCGGATCGACGCGATAGACATGGCAAGCCTTGATCTCTGACTCGGCTTTCATACCATCCAGATCATGCAGAATTCCATATGGCGGATCGGTAAACCAGACTGCCCCGTCAGAGGTCACGACCACGTCATTTGGCGAGTTCAGCTTTTTGCCCTGCCAGGTTTCGGCGATGGTGATGATGCTCCCGTCGTGTTGTGTACGACTGACACGACGGTGGCGATGCTCACAGCTGAGCAATCGGCCCTCAAGGTCCACGGTTTGACCGTTTGGATGGCCGCAATCGTGGCGAAATACACTGATTGATCCATCCGTTTCGTCCAGACGCATGATGCGATCGTTTGGAAGATCGGTGAAAAGGAGAAAGCGGCCGGCCGGGAAATAGGCCGGGCCCTCGGTGAAAAGGCCGGCGTTGAAAAGCTCTTCCGGCGGAAAAAGCACCGCGACTTTATCGTGGAAACGCTTGTCGAGAATCTCGTAGTGCTCAGTCACTATGTTGCTCCTTTCGTCATGTTGTTTCCTAGGGCGGCGAGCTCTATTGAGGGCGTCTTTCATCCCTTCCCACGTCGCGGCTGTCAGTGTGACCCGCACAGAGATTTTGTCGCGCGGTCAGGAGCGCCAAAAACGGAAAGAAGCGAGCTACAGGCGAGTTCATTTCGGGATCTGCACGGCCGTTGCATGTGTTGGTCGGCGACGCGGCTGATCGTGCAGCCAGCAATCCGCGCCGCCGGACTTTCGTCCCTGCGGCGCGGTGCCGGGAGGAAACCGTTCAATCAGTCTCCGGGTTACTTGGCGTGAATGACATTCGCAAGCGTCCAGTCATAGTCGTATTTCACCCAGGCTATGTCGCTGTCGGCCATGCCCTTATAGGTCGTTTTGAGATCCTCCAGCGTGATCGTGGGGATGGGAGAAATCATCTTCATGGGCACATCAATACCGCTGAGCTTTGCAACCGCCACGTTGACTGCGACGCTGCCAATACCAGGGTCGGTATTGATCGCCACCGATTGATAGCCAGACTTCGCGTTCAGCTCGAGAAGCAGGTTGGCATCGACGCCGTCAAAGCCGTAGATCTGCAGCGGTACGTCGCGCCCAGCGGACATGAAGGCCTGGGCCGCACCGAAGGCTGCAACGCCCTGGGAGAAAATGATGTTCACGTCGGGCAGTGTTGGCAGAATAGCGGAGACCCGCTGCTGGGCGACGGACTGGTTCCAGTCTCCGTAAACTTCCGCAACGATCTTGATGTCTGGATATTTCGTCAGTGCCTTGACATAGGCATCCTGGATCGCTTGCTCGGCCGCGTTTCCGGCCAATCCGCGTATGTTCAATGCATTGCCTTTGCCGCCCGTCCGTTCGGCGATGTAGCTCACATATTTTTCGCCTAGTTCGTCATAGTCGAACTGCAGATCGACCGCCTTGGAGTTGGTAACAGAGCCCAGCGCGGTCGTTAGCACTGGAATGCCGGCATTGACGGCATTGTCGATCGCGCCATTCAGCGCCGTATCCGACAAGGGTTCGAGAATGATGAAGTCGACCCCCTGCAGGGTCAGGTTGTTGATCTGCTGGATCTGGGTCTGCGGGTCGCCTGCGGCATCGACGACGCTGAGTTCAACCTCCTTGCCCTTTGCATTCAGTTCGGCCGCAGCCCACTGGGCCGCAGCCAGGAAGCCCTTCTGCCAACCATTGCCCTGGAACGGCATGGCGACACCGATCGTGATCTTATCCTCGGCCATCACAGGCCCGGTCGCCATCGCACCAGCGAACGCTGCCGCCAATAGCAGTCCGCCCACCATCACGGCCCGTCTTTTCGCGTTACCTCGTCGCATACATTCCTCCTCCTTGTTGTAGGTCTCTGTGTCCGCTGCTGCGGACTATCTGTTGTTCGATGACCGGGCCGCCACCAGGCAGACCGTCCCCAGGACGATCAGGCCCTGAATGACGTATTGAGCGCCAATGCTGAGCTGCAGAAGTATCAGGTCCGATTGGGCAAGGGTGAGCACCAGCGCGCCAAGCGCCGTGCCGAAAACCGAGGTGACGCCTCCGGTAATCCGGGTGCCGCCCACGACTACGGTCGCCACCGATCCCAGCAGATAACTGCGCCCGAGATCGGCCGAAACCCCTCCCTGATAGGTGGCTAGCAAGGCACCCAGCCAAGCGCCCAGTACGCCAGACAGCACAAAGGTCCCAAGTATCAGCCAGCCGCGCCGTACACCGGCCAGACGCGCGGCTTCGCCGTTCTGGCCCATCGCGTGCAATTGAAGACCAAAGACCGTGCGCGAGAGTACGATCGCCACCAAGACGAGCGTCAGCAAAGTGATAACCAAAACACCTGAAAGGCCGGCAATGCGCATCCGCAACGTCGCCTCGAACAGACCGCCGACACGACTGAAGCCTCCACTCTGGATGGCGACAATCAGACTGTAGATGATGTAGCCGGATGCCAGTGTTGCCACGATGGCAGGAATGCGCAGGCGCACTATCAGCAAGGCATTCAATGCACCAGCCAACGCACCTGCCATCAACGTGAGCGCCAACGATCCGAGGATGTTTCCCTGTCCCAGAAAGCCTGCAGACATAACATAGGCGCCGAAAGTTATGACGTAAGGCAGTGACAGGTCGAAATTTCCCGGACCGCTGGCGATCACCGCCATTTGGGCTATTCCGGCCAACGTTAGGAAGCCGGCAATGGTCGCATTGGCCAGGACGAAGGAAAGCGACAGGGATCCTGTCACCCATCCGGCCAGCAGCCACAAGGCGACCGCTGCGACCAACGCCCCCATCCAGGACTGAACCAGAAGTTTTCGCCAGCTGCTTACGGGTGTTTCAGGCCTCGGGTCGAGAGGTGTTGTCGTGATCGTCGATTGGCTCATCATACCGACCTCGAAATCGAGCGGAAACTCAGTGCGGTGATCAGCGCCAATCCGCCAATCGCAGTCGAGTATTCCGAGCTGATGCCAAGGAAGCCGAGGTTCGTCGTGATCAGCGATATGCCTACCACCGCCATGACGGCACCAATCGGAGCAACGAGGCCGCCCGCGAAACTTGCTCCGCCGACCACGACAGCGGCGATGGTAGCCAGGGTGAAGCTGGAGGCGACATGGACGTTGCCAGCGCCGGTCGCCGCGGTAAGAAGCAGGCCAGACAATACTGCGAAGCTTCCGGCGAGCGCATAAAGCGTGACACGTCCCGCAAGTGCTGAAAATCCAAGGGACACGTATGTCCGCCGGTTATGACCCAGAGCGCGTAGCCGGATGCTGTAACCCCAGCCCTGACAAATCCACAGTCCCAGAAGCGCAACGGCAATCAGGACGTAGCAGGCGAGTGGCAACGGCCACAACTTGACGTGAGCGACCGCAGCCAGCCATTCAGGCGAATGCCCGCCCGGGGTTTCGCGTACCATAAGCCCCAGTCCCAGCCAGACAAACGACGCGCCAAGTGTCGCCACGACGGATGACACGCCCAGAAGTTCGACAATCAGCGCCAGCAGAACATAGCCTGCGACCAGGCCAGCCAGCGCCAGGAGCCCTAGTCCCGGCGCATCGACCAGGTAGGTTGCCGCCAGAACGTTGGCGAGGCCGATCGCAAAGCCTAGCCCCAGGTCAATGTCACCGCCCAACAAGAACAACATCTGCGCCACCACGGCGAAGGCCAGCGGAATTGACGCCTGCAGCAGCAGCTCCAACCCGAAGGTGCTCAGCGCATTGGGTTGCTGCCAGAATGCCAGTGCAAACATGGCAATCATCAATATTGAAGCCGGCAAAGAGCGCCAGGCGATCAGCCGCCTGAGCGAGGCGCTGCGAAAGAGGCTTCGATCAGTCGCCGCAGCCATCGTGTTAAGCGGCGTGCTTGCACCGCTTGGATTGGTGAAAGACGCTTGGACAATGCGTTCTTCTGTCGCCTCAGCGCCACTGAGCTCGGCCACGACATGACCGCGTGCCATGACATAGACCCGGTCGCACTGATGAAATTCGGCAACCTCTGTCGAATAGAGAATTGCGCTACGACCGCTTTCCCTCACATTGCCCAAGATGGCATAGATCGAGGCCTTTGCATTCGCATCGACACCGCGTGTTGGATCATCCAGAAGCAGAAGCGGCGCTTCGCTGGCCAAGGCGCGACAAAGCAAAGCACGCTGCTGGTTGCCGCCGCTCAGGCTGACGATTTGCGAACCGGCACGATGGCTCAGTCCGAGCTCGGATAGCCAATTCTGAGCTGTTGTCTTCAAGGCAGAAAAATCCACAAACCCGAAGCGCGAGAAGCGGGGTGCGGCCGAGATTGCGACATTGTCCTCGACGTTCCACAAAGGCAGAAGGCCCTCGCGCTTGCGGTCACCGCTGACATAAGCCATTTCACTCAGCGACCGGATCGCGCCGGAAGTGCGACCCCGCGTGGCAAATAGAGTTTGCAGCAGTTCGCGTTGGCCCGCACCTTCGAGTCCGGCGACGCCCACGATCTCGCCCTTGCCGACATGGATGCAGATGTCGTGCAGCCGTGGGCCGGTCAGGCTCTGGACAGTCAGAAGATCCTGCAGGACCGGACTATTCGTTTGTGGTTCGGCGGTATGATGCTGATCTGCGGCAGCCCCGAGCAAACCCAACAACTGGTCGTGCGTGAGCGAACGCCCATCGCCGTCAAAGTGCAACTGTCCGTCGCGCAGCACGACCACGCGATGGGCAAGTTTCAGAGCCTCTTCGAGCTTGTGCGTTACATAGATGATCGCGACGCCCTCATCCGCCTTACGGTGCACGAGATCAGCCAGTTGCTCTGCCTCGTGTGTCGACAAGGCCGATGTCGGCTCGTCCAGGATGACCAAACGCGTGCCTTGCTCTGTCATCGCACGGGCGATTTCGACCATCTGTCGCTCAGCCACTGACAGTTCCGAGACCTCTGCACTCACATCAATCAGATTGCCGGGAAAAACTTGCAGTCGTTCACGGGCGATGCGCATCAGCTCTCGCCTGGACGTCGCGGTCCTTTGATGGGAGGTCAGCGCCAAATTTTCGCCGACCGTCAAATTGGCGAACGTCGAGAGCTCCTGAAATACCCGCTGGATGCCATTGGCGCGCGCCGCGCCGGCGATGTAACTATCGAAATCGATCCGCTGACCGTTGAGCGTCATGGTGCCCGAGCTTGCCGGAAGAGTGCCACCGATAATGTTCAGGAATGTTGATTTTCCAGCCCCGTTCGGACCCAGCAAGACGAGAATTTCGCCGGCGCGGATGTCGAGGCTGATCTCACGCAGCACCTTGTTGGCGCCAAAGCTCTTTGACAGTTCACGGACCGAGATGAGGACCGGTCCCTCCGACTCTGTTGCTTGCCTTGCACTGTCGTCTTTCACGCCTATCCTCCTCCCGAAGATCTTGTGCTTTTAACCCTTCAGTCTGTCATGGCAGGTTTCGATCAGCGGTCCTGTCCGGCTCTCATGCCGGACAGTGCTTAGGTCGTTCGTGAGGACCTGATCTGACGTTCCAAGCCATCGCTTGGGATGCAGCCCCTGTTACAAGCAGGCCGTCTGGCCACCGTCGACCGACACCACCGCGCCCGTCATGAAACTGGCGTCGTCGGTGAGCAGGAAGGCGATGACAGCGGCAATCTCCTCCGGTTCACCCATGCGCCCGATCGGATGGGCAGCCTTAATTCGCGCGACCGCTGCCGGGTCCTTCAACATGTATTCGACAAGAGGCGTGTTGGTCATGCCAGGCGCCACCGCGTTGACGCGGATGCCCAGCGGTCCAAGCTCCGGAGACATTGACTTGGTGATACCGGATACAGCGAATTTGGAGGCAACATAGGGCAATCGGTTTGCCACGCCCATCACACCTGCGCCGGACGAGATATTGACGATGGCGCGCGGGCCGTTGTCGTGTTGGACGGCTCGTACGAAAGCCTGGCACATGTTCACGGTGCCACCGAAGTTGACAGCCAAGACGCGTTCGAGCTTCTCCGGCTCGACATCGAGAATGTTGGCAACGCCCGTAATCCCCGCACAATTGACAAGGCCGTTTAACCGACCAAGCCGCGCCCGCGTTTCTGCTGCCAGGGCCAAAGCCGCCGACTGGTCACACACATCGAGCACCGCTCCCTGGACACGCGCGCTGCCGCCGAATTCCGAGACGATCTTATCCACGGCTTGGCTGGTTACATCGATGGCGACAACGTCCGCCCCCTCGTCATGCAGACGGCGCACACAGGCCGCTCCAATACCACTGCCAGCCCCGGTGACCATCACCGTACGACCTTCAAATCTATTCATTTCAGTCCTCCACTGCGACGCGATTGCCCACGTGTCGATCACGTCCCTTGTCTGCTTTGCAACGGCGGGTTGGCTTGCAAGCCTCCACTGCTTGCAGGTCAACGGTATTGGTAGCGCGTGGATTTTTGTCAACGGAGCGAAGGTGGAGGTTGCGGGCGCTGCGGCCCCACCTTGCTTGGTTAGTTTTAGAAAAAAGCGATATTTTGCAATGGGATAGAGACAGATTCGTTGCCGGCGCGCTGTATAGCCTACGATTATACCTGCTTTTTTGACCAAGCCGTTTTTCAACGCATAGAAGGAAGTAATTCTTTGAGGAACCCGACGCGCGACGAGGCTGCGAGGCATCTCGCTCATCGCGGCGGCTGGTCTGATTCCCCGTTTAAATCTCGTTTCGAGAGAGCCGATAAGACAAACAGGCAAGCAGCGCGCCGACCACCAGAATTCCTGCACTGGTAAGGAACGTCGCTTCGTAACCGAACGCGTCGAACAGAACGCCACCGATCGTCGCGCCCAAGGTGATTGCAAACTGGATGTTTGCAACCATCAGCCCTCCGCCTGCCTCAGCGTCGCGCGGCATAGAGCGTGTAAGCCACACACCCCAACCGACCGGCCCGGAGGTCGCAAGGCCCCAGAGTGCGAGAAGCATGGCGGTAGCGAAAATCCAACCGCCGGAGAGAGATAGCGCGATAGCAATGAGCGCCATAAATAGGGGAGCGAAAACCAGCACGCCGTACAAGGTCTTGTTCAACAGTTGTCCGATGAACATCGTTCCGGCAAATCCCGCGATGCCAACGATGAGAAGCAGCAGCGAAAGCATGGGGACACCGACATGGGTGACCGTTTCCAAGAACGGCCGCAGATAGGTGAACAGCGCGAACTGCCCCATGAAAAGAAAAAAGACTGCCATTCCGACAGCCACTGCGGGTCTACCAAGGAGGCGGAATGTGGCTGTCGCGCCGGATGCGCTTCCCCCCTGCATCCGGGGGAGCGAGAAAGCCAGCCAGCATGCTGCGACTGCAGCAAGCGGTACGACACAGAGGAAGGCGCCGCGCCAGCCGATCAGCCCACCGAGAAAGCTGCCGAGAGGCGCTGCGATGGTCGCAGCCAAGGCATTCCCACCGTTCAGGAAGGCAAGGGCCCTTGGTACCTCGATTTCGGGGACAAGACGCATAATCGTTGCCGTCGACATGGACCAGAACCCGCCTATGACAACTCCAAGGAGCGCCCGCCCCACCATGAGGACTGTATAGTTCGGCGCGAGGCCAACGACCGCGCCCGAGCCACACATCAGCGCCACCAAAGAAAGAAGCACGGTCTTTCGATCCAGGCCCCGAGACACGAAAGAGATGAACAAGCTCGTCGCGACTGCGAAAATGCCCGAGACCGAAATGGCCTGTCCAGCTTGTCCCTCGCTTAACGTCAATTCACCTGCGATGGGCGTCAGCAGGCTAACAGGAAGGAATTCGGACGCTATCAGCACAAACACACAAAGCGACATCGCAACGACTGCGCTCCAGTTGGCAGCTGTTGCTTCGCCAGGCGTCGTTTTCATCAGCATTATTTTCTCCAGGTGCTCATGTTTTCAGGCGCGAATTGACAACGCCAGAATGGCACGTTGATGCGAACGGACCTCGCAGATGCAGGTCACCGGTGGCAGGGATCAGTGTCGCTCCCACCATCTGTGGTAGAGCGATCGTCTTGTCTGTCAGTCCAGAAGCCTTACTTTGAGCGGAAATTTGCCACGGGTAAGGAGAGGCTCGAATCCGTCGTCAAGGCGGCCTAGGCGGATCAATCCGCTATCGTACCGGTAGTGACCATAGTAAAAGACGAGATTGCCCCATGGAGCATAGTAGCAAAGGTCTCCAGGAGCTTCGTTGGCAAAAGGCTTTCGCCCTTGTTCGGTAAGTTTTCGCGGCAGATAGGCGATCTTCTCATTCGTCGAATAGTCGTCCACTGTCAGGTCCAAAGGCATCATTGCAGCGAGGTCGCGCGCAGACGGATTATCCTCAAGGGTAGCGGTAAAGACAAAGTCGGCGAAAGAGAATTCTACTTTCATAACCGTTTCCTGAGCTATTGTTCTTGGCCGCTGCGACTGCGCGGAACCAGGCTTGGGGACTGCGCACACTAGGGTCATCGCCATAAGACTGCGACGCGTGACCACAGTGCTTTTCATTGTTTTTGCCTCAACGCGATTGATGGTTCAGTTTTAAAACTGGCAAGCCGAGCTCTTATTCTAGATGTCAGGTCTTCTAATTTAACGTCGCTCTATGATCATAGGATGCCATCGACTGGGCCGCCTTTTGATCACCAAAGACGCGCTTCGCCAAAGCAGAAAAGAAAAAAGGTTGCCGAGACAACAAGAACCAGGGCTGCGCTAGCACCAAGCATGATATCGGTCCAAAATGGGTTCCCCATATATCCATCCTCTAAACGATCGCCCGCCGGCAGCGACAATATCGTGTGCCTTTAACGCTGTGTGAGACCGGTTTAATTGATAGCAAAAGCACCACTCATTGATTAGCGGCTGCAATTTGCATACGGCTATGACCTAAGCTCATCAATTCGTGACAACTACCCGCCTGTGACACTCATATGCCTGGCGACGGCCGGGCGGTTATGGGTGCGGTCGATGATGAAGTCGTGGCCTTTGGGTTTGCGAGTGATGGCCTCGTCGATGGCGGCGTGGAGGAGGGCATCGTCTTCAGTGGCACGGAGTGCCGCGCGGAGATCGGCGGCGTCGTTCTGGCCAAGACACATGTAGAGCGTGCCGGTGCAGGTGAGGCGCACGCGGTTGCAGCTCTCACAGAAATTATGGGTCATCGGCGTGATGAAGCCGAGGCGGCCGCCGGTTTCCTCGACCCTGACGTAACGCGCCGGGCCGCCAGTCTGGTAATCGATGTCGACAAGGGTGAACTGGTCTTCGAGATCGGCGCGCAGTTTCGAAAGCGGCAGATACTGGTCGGTGCGGTCTTC
>NZ_JBFTZZ010000022.1:0-152396 GCF_056406515.1 Rhizobium sp. P1_B8
AAAGAAGGACATCTCGCAGGCGCGGCTGTGGCTGTGGACGTATTCCCGAGGGAACCGGCATCAAACAAAGAGCGTTTTGAAACACCGCTGCAAGGTTTGGATAATGTCATTCTGACCCCGCATATTGGAGGGTCGACCGAAGAAGCCCAAGAACGTATTGGAAGAGAAGTCTCGAGGAAGCTTGTCGAATATTCGGACATCGGCTCGACCCTAGGCGCTGTCAACTTTCCCCAGGTTCAACTGCCGCCACGTCCAAACGGCACGCGTTTCATCCATGTTCATGAAAATCGCCCTGGCATTCTCAACAATCTGAATACGGTTTTTTCGTCTCGTGGACTTAATATTGTGGGCGAGTTCCTGCAGACGCACGGCGATACGGGTTACGTGGTTATTGAAGTCGAAGGCGTTGGCCAAACTGCAAATGATATACTTGATGCACTCCGCCAGATTCAAGGAACGATACGGGCTCGATTGGTTTACTGACGCCGTTGGGAATGCCTTTTCCAGGGTGCTCGCCAGGATCAGGGCTCATCGTGACGTGCCCCGTTAAACATTGTGCAGCAGCCATAGCCATTGCGTTGAAGGGGTTCGAACCGTCGACCCGTAGATTATTGGTATGTTCACGCGGTTGGGGGCAAAGGATCAGTGCCTTCGCCAAGGATCGCGACGCGAGTATGGGTTTCGGCCGCTATTTAAGCAAGCGTGGCTTTATTTAAATAAGGAGAAAGCTAAGGTAAGCGCTCTTAAGTAATCTTCGCCACGTTCGACCGCCTTGAACGGATGTGAACCAGCAACCCGCCTATTTCCAGAACCTCAGTTTCTCGAAGATGCATATATCGCCTTTCGTCGGATTTCAGCGGGCATCCTCCTCAATCTCGCTTCGGGCGAGCTTTGATCATTGGATGGCCTACCTCATCGAGGATGATTGGGGTCTTGAAAGGAGTCGAACCGTGAATTCGGCCTGGCACGCGTGAGACTTTGACCCGATATGACACGTTAACGACATACTGTCGTCTCCTGGTACAAAATCATTAGGGCAAGCATATCGTCTTTTGGGGCGGAATTTGCGGCTCGTCTTGCCTCCGGTCGTCTGCTCCCTAGATCCGACACATGGATACCGAGCGAACCACAGCTCCTATCAAACCGGTAAGGGCGTCTTCGCGGAAACCTCTCCAGAGGTTGAGCCCGGCCATTGTGGAGCAAGTCGAGCGCCTGCTCGGTGGACGCACGCGTGATATCCGCTTCAATGGGGAACTGGCTCAGCTTTTTCGCGAACGCTCCTGGCCGCGGACTGCCAAGATCATCCGCGCGTGGATGGTTTGGGTTATCGTGCTCGACGTTCTGACGTTGGGCCTCAACGCGATCTTGCTTCCGACCGAAACCGTAATGTCGATGCTTTGGCCAGCGTCTATCCTTCCCCCCGCAGCTCTTGTCGCCGCGATAGCCTTCCTGCGGCCGCACGCTTTGTGGGTGCAGGGAGTTTTCCTCCTCTCGGCTGTTTTTCTCATCCTTCTTTCGGTAGCCTTGGTGGGCGTTAACACCGGTGGCGAGTTTTACGAGCGGCATTTGACCATCATGCTCTTTGTGGCCGTCACTGCCATTATCATATTTCCCGTTCCACTCGGTTGGGCGATGACGATCGGTGCAGCTGCCCTCGGTATTTACCTTGTGTTTCAGCTGCGAAATCCGGGCATTGAAGTGGGGAGTGCTCTGGCCGGTACGCTGTTTTTCGCAAGCGGTGTGGCGGCAACCGTCGTTGCCAGACGCACCGCCACCATCTTCGCTCAGAAAACCTTCTTGCTTGAGTTACGAGATCGAACTCGCCTCGTGGAGCTTACTGACGCCAATTCCCAGCTGGAGTTGCTGGCGCGGACCGATCCGCTGACCGGTGTCGCCAACCGGCGTTCGATGATGGAAACGCTCCATCATTTCTGGAACGAGGACCTTAAACGAACGAGCAGCGCGGCGATGCTGATGTGCGATGTCGATGACTTCAAGCGCCTCAACGATAATCGCGGGCATGCCGAGGGCGACCGTTGCCTGGTGAAAGTTGCCGGCATCATTCAGAGCAGCATGAGAGACGAGCGAGACCAAGTCGCCCGGTACGGAGGCGAAGAATTTCTCGTCTTTCTCCCACGCGCCGATGAACAAGAGGCCCGGCTGGTTGCTGAGAGAATTCGAAGCCGAGTAGAAGCTGCGTCTCTTCCAAATCCTACCTCCCGCGTCGGTCCCTGGGTCACTGTCAGCATCGGAATAGCGATATTGATGGAAAACAGTGAATTCGTGTCCGCAGAGCACATGCAGCGACAGGCCGATGCGGCACTCTACCTTGCCAAAAGGACCGGCCGCAACTGCGTGGTGGTCCATGCTGCAGAGGTCGGTCAAGCCTCCGGCTGAGGTCGTTCCAGGAAAACTGAGCTGTTTGCATCTTGTCGTTCTGGCCCCCAGGAACGACCGCCTCAACCAGATGCGAGCGGGGTTCGGTGTCAATCGTTTAAGCCTGACCATTTGACAGATATCCTACAAGTGGATATGTAATATCCATCTTATTGGCGATGCGAGAGAGTGGCCGGCATGACATTGAAATCGATGAAGCCGCTGACGCGCGCGCCGCTGCTGCATGTCTCCGTGCAGGAAAGTCTGCGCGCCTATATCGACGACAATGGCCTTGCGCCCGGAACCCTTCTTCCGGCGGAAGGAGAGCTTGCCACCCAGCTCGGCGTCAGCCGCAATTCGCTGAGGGAAGGCATCAAGGCGTTGGAATCGCTCGGTGTGCTGGAGACGCGGCGCGGCGTCGGTATCTTCGTGAAGGCCTTTTCCTTCGAGCCGCTTCTCGACAACCTCGCCTACGGCCTCGGCGGCGCCCTGCGACAGATCGAGGAAGTCCTCGAAATCCGACGCACGCTGGAAGTGGGATTGATCAGCAAGACGATCGACGTGATCGGGGAAGAGGACATCGCCGAACTGCGCGCCACCGTCAATCGAATGCGCTCCCATGCCGAACGCGGTGAAACCTTTGCGGAAGACGACCAGCTGTTCCACCGACTGCTGTTCCGCTGCCAGGACAATGAAACGCTCGTGCGGCTGATCGATGTCTTCTGGCTCGCCTTCTACAAGGCATCGGATTTCGTCAATCTTGAAAATACGGATCCGATGGCGACGTGGCGCGACCATGCCGCGATCGTCGATGCGATCGAGGCAAGGGATCTGGAGGAGGCGCGCAGACGCCTGGATCGTCACTACGAGGGCATCGCCCGGGTGATTGCCAACAACAAGACAAGTTCAAACGTGGGAGGAACACATGAAAAGACTGTCTAGATTATCCGCTATTGCGCTTGGCGCCCTGCTGTCGACGGCTGCCGTTCCGGCTCTTGTCGTTTCGGGCGTTGCAACCCAGGCTCAGGCAGCCACGCTGTCCGGCGGCTTCGATGTCGGCCCCGGCGGTTTCCAGGGCAACTTCAATCCGCTTGCCGCCACCGCCGGCTTCACCTGGCTCAGCGTCTACTACGAACCGCTGATCACCTATGACGAGAAGCTGCAGAAGGTCGTCGGCGCGCTGGCAAGCTCCTACGAGGTCAGCCCGGACCAGATGAGCTACACGTTCAAGCTGGCGGACGCCAAGTGGCATGACGGCAAACCGTTCACCGCCAATGACGCGAAGTTCACCATGACCCTTGCGATGGATGCGAAAACCGGCTCGGTACTCGCCGCCCGATTGAAGGGCATATCGTCCGTCGAGACGCCGGACGATCACACTGTTGTCATCAAGCTCAGCGCACCGAGCAGCAGTTTTCTCGATACGATGACCAAGGTGATGATGCTGCCCGAGCATGCGCTCGCCTCGATTCCGGCCGACCAACTGGCAAAGAACACGTGGTGGTCCACCGCGCCGATCGGCACCGGCCCGTTCAAATTCACCAAATACGTCTCGGATCAGTATGTCGAACTTGCCGCAAACACCGATTATCGCGGTGGCAAGCCCGCACTGGAACGCGTCATCGATCGCTATTTCGCCAACCCGGCCGCGGCGATCGCGGCGCTCAGATCCGGCGAAATCCAGTTCACCTATGTCGATTCCAACGATGTGCCGACCTTCAAGGACAACAAGGACTTCAAGGTCATCGAAGGCAACTCTTTCGTCGTCAACTATCTCGGCTTCAACCACGATTCTCCGCTCTGGAAGGATGTGCGCGTGCGCCAGGCGGTGATGTACGCGATCAATCGCGATGCCATCATCCAGAGCCTCTATGGCGGTGCGGCCAAGCCTGCCAATTGCGCCTATGTCGCCGAACAGCTGACACCGCCTGATATCGACACCTATGCCTACGATCCCGAGAAGGCCAAGCAGTTGCTGACCGAAGCCGGCTGGGACCAGATCAACGGCGGCAAGCCGATCACGCTTCTGACCTATTACACCACGCCGCTTGCCACCAACGTGCTTGCGGCAGTCCAGGCGATGCTGGCCCAGGTCGGCATCAACATCGTCCCGCGCGCCGTCGATGCGCCGACTTATAACAGCATCGTGCTCAATGCGACGCCGGATATTGCCCAGTTCCAGCTGGTTTACGCCGGGCTGCAGAACGGGCCGGATGCCGGAAGCATCAATGTCGGCCTCAACGAGAAGCAGATTCCTCCGGCCGGACCGAATGTCGCCAGGGTTCGCATGCCTGACCTCACCAAGGCGCTCGACAGCGCGCTGGCCGAGCCGGACAGTGCCAAGCGGGATGTGGCCTACCAGGACGTCTGCAAGGTGATGAACACGAACCTACCGTGGGCGACGCTCTGGGTGGCAAACCGCTACGGCATCGTCTCGACCAAGGTGAAGGATTTCGTCTGGACGCCGGCGCCGGGCGGCGGCCCCTACCAGGCCAACCCGCAGAAGTGGTCGATCGCCGAATAGGCGTTTTCCGAAAAGCCTTGAGGGTGGCCTCGGCCACCCTGTCAAGACGGCCTGACAAGACGGCCCGATAAGACGGATTGCCGATGCTCCAATACAGTCTGAGACGCCTGGTGATAGGAATAGGCATGCTCGTCGCCCTGAGCATGCTGATCTTCCTGCTGCTGCGCCTGACACCCGGCGATCCGATCGATGCCTATATCGATCCGAACCTGCCGATGTCGCCGTCTGACCTTGCCGATCTGCGCAGAAGTCTCGGGCTCGATCAGCCCTTGCCCGTGCAGTATCTGGGCTGGCTACAGCAGGCGCTGACAGGCAATCTCGGCTATTCGATCAAGCGTCTCGATCAACCGGTTCTCGGTCTGGTGCTGTCACGGATTGGCCCGACAGTGCTATTGATGGGCACCGCACTTGCCTTCGCCGTCGTCGCAGGCATCACCTTCGGGGTGATCGGCGCGGTCCGCCGCAATTCGCTTGCCGATCTCTCCTTGTCGGTGGTTGCGCTTGCCGGCATTTCCAGCCCGGCATTCCTCAGCGCGCTGATCGGCCTTTATATTTTCTCCGTCCGCCTGCACTGGATGCCGTCTGGCGGCATGCTGACGCCGGGCGAGGAATTCTCGGTGAGCGATCTCCTCCACCATCTGATCCTGCCGGCGGCACTTCTGTCTGTCGCGCAAGCCGCATTGATCATGCGCTACATGCGCGCTTCGCTGCTCGAAGTCCTGAACCAGGATTACGTGCGCACGGCCCGAGCCAAGGGTGTTCGTGAATTCTGGGTCATCAGCAAGCATGCGTTGCGCAATGCGCTTCTTCCGATCGTCACGCTGATCGGCTCCACCATCGGGCTTGCAATCGGCGGCGCCATCTTCATCGAGAGCGTCTTCAACTGGCCGGGCATGGGGCTGTTGCTCGTCGATGCCGTGCAGACCCGCGACTACCCCGTCATCATGGGGGCGACGCTCGTCATCGGCACTTGCGTTATCGTCGTCAATCTTCTGACCGACATCACCTATGCGGTCGTCGACCCGCGCATCAAGGTGGGTTGATATGCTGGCACGATCTCCCGAACGCCGCAGCCCGGGGCCACTTGCCCGCGCCTTCAGTCGATTTCTGCTCAATCGCGCAGCCGTTGCCGGCGTCTGCATTGCCACGCCAATGCTGCTGTTGATCCTTTCCTATCCGCTGTGGTGGGCTTTCCGGCCGAACGACATCGATCTCCTGGCGATGAATAGCGGCCCGACGGCAACGCATTGGTTCGGAGCCGACGGCGTCGGACGCGACGTCTTCGCCCGCGTGCTCGAAGGTGGCCGGATTTCGCTCCTGGTCGCCGTCGCATCGACCGCGCTTTCCGCAGTCATCGGGTTTCTCTTCGGGGCCATCTCGGCGCTTGCGGGACGTTGGACGGACGCCGTCTCGATGCGCTTCGTCGATCTGGTGATGACCCTGCCGCCCGTCATCTTCCTGCTTGTGCTCGCCTCGATCGCCGGTACCGGCATCTGGCCGACCGTGATCGTCATCTCGCTACTTTCCTGGCCGCTGCTTGCGCGCATGATCCGCTCGCGGCTGCTGGAATTGCGTGAACGCGACTTCGTCCTGGCCGCCCGCGGCATGGGCGCCGGCATCGGACATCTGCTGTTTCGCCACGGCCTGCCGAACTCGATCGATATCCTCGTGGTCTATGCGACGCTGCAGATCGCCAATGCCATCCTGCTCGAGGCCGGCCTGTCCTTCCTCGGTCTCGGCATCGCCCCGCCGGCGGCCAGCTGGGGCAACATGCTGAACGCGGCCCGCTCGACCGCCGTGCTCGAACAATATCCGTGGCAATGGCTCTTCCCCGGCGCCGCGCTCATCCTTGCCGTCCTGGCAATCAATTTCATTGGCGATGGCCTCAGAGATGCCTTCGACCCGCGTGCCGAACTGAACTGACAATCGAAAGAAGCGAAAATGACCAAATTCAAGGGTGTCGTCCCTCCCGTCGTAACCCCGCTCAATCCGGATTTCACCGTCGACTATCCTTCCTATACGCGTGTGCTCGAGCACCTGATCGATGCCGGTTGCCATGGCGTATTCGTCCTCGGCTCGACAAGCGAGGTGATCTTCCATGACGAGAAGACCCGGCGGGAAATCATCGAACATTCGGCCAAGGTAGTGAATGGCCGCGTGCCGTTGATCGTCGGCGTCATCGATCCGACCACGGATCGCGTCATCGCCCACGCAAAGGTTGCAAAGTCCGCCGGTGCCGACGCGGTCGTCGTGACGGCGCCATTTTACACAGTCACCAGCCAGTCCGAGATCCTCGATCACTTCCGTTATATCCGCGACGCGGTGGACATTCCGCTGATCGCCTACGACATTCCCGTTTGCGTTCACGTCAAGCTGCAGCGCCAGACGGTCGTCACGCTTGCTGGGGAAGGCGCGATTATCGGCCTCAAGGATTCCAGCGGCGACGACGGCAACTTCCGCTATGCGCTCCTCGACCTTGCCGAACACAAGGACGTCTTCCTGATGACCGGCTCCGAGATCGTCGTCGACACCGCCTTGTTGATGGGGGCCGACGGCGTTGTCCCCGGTATCGCCAATGTCGATCCGCACGGCTATGTCCGCCTTTGGGATGCTGCGCAGCGCGGCGACTGGGTCGCCGCGAGGAAGGAACAGGAGCGCCTCTGCCGCCTCTTCGAAATCGTTTGGGTCGCGCAGGGCCGCGTCAGCGGCGGCGCAGCGGGAATCGGCGCTTTCAAGACCGCCATGCGTAGCCTCGGCATCATCGATTCTGCCGTCATGCCGCGGCCGCGTGCCAGCCTGAACGAGACGGAAACGGCACGGATCGACGAGATCCTGCGTGCAACCGGCCTGCTGAACTGAGACGACTGATGGAACAAACCGCCGAACCCGTTCTCGACATCAAGGGATTGCGAACGATCTTCCGTACCCGCGGCGGCGAGATCACGGCGGTCAACGATATCGACCTGACCGTTGCCGCCGGCGAGACGCTTGCGCTCGTCGGCGAATCCGGCTCCGGCAAGTCGGTCACCAGCCTGTCGGTCATGCGGTTGCTCACCCGCAATATCGGCGTGATCGCCGCAGGCAGCATCCGCCTCGCGACCAGCGGCGGCGCGGTCAGAGATCTCGTTTCCCTCGACGAAGAGAGCATGCGCAGGATCAGGGGCGACGACATCGGCATGATATTCCAGGAGCCGATGTCGAGCCTCAATCCCGTCTTCACTATCGGCGACCAGATTGGCGAGCCGATTCGCATCCATCGCGGCGCCGACCGCAAGGCGGCGATGGACGCAGCCGTCGCGTTGCTTGAAAGCGTCGGCATACCGGACGCTCGACGCCGTGCCGGCCAATATCCGCACGAACTGTCGGGCGGCATGCGGCAGCGTGCGACGATCGCCATGGCGCTCGCCTGCGATCCGGCGCTGCTGATCGCCGACGAGCCGACCACGGCGCTCGACGTGACGATCCAGGCGCAGATTCTCGACCTGCTTCTCAAACTGCAGCGTGAGCGTGGCATGGCCATGCTCTTCGTCACACACAATCTCGGTGTCGTCGCCGAAATCGCCCACCGCGTTGCGGTGATGTATGCCGGCCGAATCGTCGAAGAAGGGCCGGTCGGCGAGGTTTTCCGCAATCCCAAGCATCCCTACACGATGGGCCTTCTCGCCTCCATGCCGCGCCTTGGCGATGCAGCGCGGATGAAACAGGCCGGCGAAAAGCTCGCCGCCATTCCCGGCATGGTCCCGAGCCTGATGAACATCCCGAGCGGCTGCGCCTTTTCCCCGCGCTGCAAATTCGCGGTCGATGCCTGTCGCGTCGCGGTTCCCGCGCTCGAACAGGTCAATTCGCAGCACCGCAGCCGCTGCATCAGATGGAAGGAGATCTAGATGAGCACCCCCCTGCTCTCCGTCCGCGACCTTTCGAAACACTATACTTCCCGTGGCACGCGGCTGAACATTCTCCAGGGCATCTCCTTCGATCTCGGCAAGGGTGAAGTCGTCGGGCTTGTCGGCGAATCCGGCAGCGGAAAGACCACGATCGGGCGTACCGTCCTTCGCCTCGTCGAGCCGTCGTCTGGCAGCGTCCGCTTCGACGGCACGGAACTAACAGCGCTTCCCGCCTCCGCGCTCAGACGACAACGGCCGCGCATGCAGTATATTTTCCAGGACCCCTTCGCCAGCCTGTCGCCGCGCATGACGATCGGCGAGATCCTGACAGAAGGCCTGAAGATCCAGGGGATCGGCACCGCCCGTGACAGGCTCGAACGGGCGCGGTCGGCACTGGCCCAGGTCGACCTGCCCGCCGACGCGATCAATCGCTACGCGCATGAATTTTCCGGCGGCCAGCGCCAGCGCATCGGGATCGCCCGTGCGTTGACGTTGTCACCCGAATTCATCGTCGCCGACGAGCCGGTTTCGGCGCTCGACGTGTCGATCCAGGCGCAGGTGATCAACCTGCTGCGCGAACTGCAGCAGCGGCTTGGCCTGACCATGCTGTTCATCTCGCATGACCTCGCCGTCGTCGAATATATCTGCGACCGGGTGATCGTGCTCTATCTCGGCCGCATCATGGAAGTCGCGCCGAGTGCCGATCTCTATGCGAGACCACAGCATCCCTATACGCGCGCCCTGCTCTCGGCGATTCCGTCGCCCGATCCGGATGCCCGCCGCAACAGGCAGATCCTGAAAGGCGATATTCCAAGCCCGGCCAATCCGCCGAGCGGATGTGTCTTCCGCACGCGCTGTCCAAGCGCGCTCGATGCCTGCGCCGGTACGATCCCGCAATTGCGGGAAGTCGCTCCCGGCCACTTCAAGGCCTGCATCCGCGACGACCTCAACTGATCCGCCAGCCACCGGAGACAATAGATGAACGCGACGACGCCACATCCCGCCATCGGCGGAAACTGGGCGAGCCTGCTTCTACCGATCGCAGCCGATGACAGCATCGAATTCGACAAGCTCGGTGAAGAGATCGATATCCTCATCGATGCCGGCGTCGACGGTATTTATTCGAACGGCACTGCCGGCGAATTCCACAATCAGACGGAGGAGGAGTTCGACACTATCCAGGCAATGCTGGCCGAACGCTGCAAGGCTTCCTCTATGCCATTCGTCATCGGCGCCTGCCAGCCCGATCCGCTGATCATGCTCAATCGGGTCCGCCGCGCCGCCGCGCTCGATCCCCGCGCCATTCAAGTCATATTGCCGGACTGGTGGCCGCTCAACGATGACGAAGCGGTCGACTTCCTGAAACGAGCAGCCGACGCTGCCGACGGAATTCCGCTCATCCTTTATAATCCGCCGCATGCAAAACGGGTGCTGGCGCCAAAGGCGCTGGGCATGGTCTGCGCGGCAGTGCCTGAGGTGATCGGCATCAAGGTCGCCGACGGCGACGACTCTTGGTATGCGGAGGCACGTGAACGTCTTTCCGGTCTGTCGCTCTTCGTTCCCGGTCACCATCTCGCAACCGGCATCAAACAGGGCGTCGCGGCAGGGTCCTTTTCCAATGTGGCCTGCCTTAGCCCCCGCGGCGCTCAGACCTGGACGGTCTCGATGCGAAACGATATCGACGCCGCGCTCGATCTGGAACGACGCATCTGCACGTTCATGGACGCGCATATCGTCCCTTTCCGCCAGCAATTCGGCTATTCGAATGCCGCTCTCGACAAACTCTTGAGTGCCATCGGCAATTGGGGACCCGTCGGCACCCGTTTACGGTCTCCTTATCGCTCGATAGACACGGCAGAAGCGGTCAGGTTGCGACCCATCGCACGCTCCGAACTCCCCGATCTTTTCCCCTGAATTTGCCTAAAGAGCGGGCATGGCACGAAACAACCTGCGTTGGCTCGCCTTGATGGGCGTCGAACCGAAGAGACAAGGTCCGATATGGCGCAGGACGAAAAGTTCTACCATCCCAGCCGGGCCGATATCTTGCTGGAGGCCTCCTTCAGCAGAACGATGAAGCGGTCGACGTCGCTTTTTTGCGTGCGGAAGGCCGGGGCGCCGACATTCACCGCGGCGATCACGGATCCGTCGAATGCCAGAACCGGCACTGAGACGGAGACAAGTTGCTCGCTCACTTCACCATAGCTCACACAAAATCCCTGGCGGCGGATTTTATCCAATTCAGCCACCAACTTGCCGCGATCCGTGATCGTGCGCTTGGTCAGCCGCGGCAAAGTTTCGGGGATCATTTGCAACTGCACCTGGGGCTGGAGATAGGCGAGAAGCACCTTGTACGAGCCCGCCGTGAGCGGCCGTCTTCGACCGATCATCGCCTGCACCCGCAAGTCGCGCATCGGTTCGAACTTTGCAATGCACAGGGATTCCCCATTGTCGATGATCCTGAGCTGGGTCGTTTCGTTCGCCTTCTGACCGACTTCTTCAAGGATAGGATTGGCTATTCTCACCAGATCAACCTGTGTCGATGCAGCGGTCCCGAGAATGATCGCAGTCGTCCCCAGCCGGTAAGTGCCTGTCTCGCTCTTCCGCACCAGGCCACGACGTTCCAGTGTGCGTAACATGCGCAAAATTCTCGGCTTGGTTTCCCCGAGGTTCTGCGCCACCTCAGTCAGTCTGATATCCGGGTTTTTGGCGACATTCAGCAATACCTCGATGCAGACATCAACCGATTGCACGATATCGCTTTTTGATGGTTGTCTTTTGTCCATGGGACAAGAATTTTCTCCGCGACCAGAGCCGAAGGATTGGCATAATTTCAGGTTACGCCTATCGTAACGCACTTGTTTTCCGTTTGACAGTCCCCTTGAGGGCCCCTTACCAATTTGTGTCAAGAGTGGACGGGAACCTGCTCGTACCGACCAGCAGGGTCGGCCTAAAAACGCTAAACCGGGATGGAAGAAATGGCCGCAAAAACATTAACGCGGGCAGCGATCGGGCTGCTTGGAACGATTGCTATTCCTGCAATGGTCGTCGCACAGGAAACCCCGCTGACGATCGGGATGTCGACGACGCCGACGACGCTCGATCCCCATGAAGACAGTTCGGCTCCCAACAATGCGACCTCGCGCCATATCTGGGACAGCCTGCTAAACCTCACGGGAACGTCGGCAAATGCGCCGGAACTCGCCACCGAATGGAAGGTCATCGACCCGACCCACTGGGAGTTCAAACTGCGGAAGGGCGTGAAATTCCATGACGGCAGCGAGTTCAACGCCGATGACGTCATCGCTTCGCTTCTGCGTGCCCGCGACAAGCCCAGCCAGAGCTTTGCTTCTTACACCCGCAATATTGTCAATGTCACGGCCACGGATCCCTATACCATCGTCGTCGAGACGAAGGTTCCGGATCCGATCCTGTTGAATTCCGTCAGCCGAATTCGCATTATCAGCGCCGATTGCAAGGAGGCGCCTGTCCAGGATTTCGACAACGGCAAGTGTGCAATCGGAACCGGGGCCTATTCCTTCGTCTCCTATTCGCCAGGCAGCAGCCTGACCTTGAAGCGCAATGACAGCTATTTCGCTGGCCCCTCGCACTGGTCGAACGTCACGCTGCGCTTCCTGCCCGATGACGGCGCCCGTCTGGCATCGCTTCTTTCCAACGAGATCGACATTGTCGAAACCCTTCCTGCCGATGGAATGGCACGCGTGGAAGCGAGCGATAATCTGCAGATCATCAATGGCCGGTCTTCCCGCTTTGTTTATCTTGGCCTTGATGTGAGCCGCGATGTTTCGCCTTTCGTGAAGTCTGCGGATGGCTCCGATCTCGGCAAGAACCCGCTCAAGGATGAACGGGTGCGTCGCGCAATGCTGATGTCGATCAACCGGCCGGCAATCGTCGACCGCGTCATGCAGAAGAACGGCACGGTGGCCGACCAATTCGTCGCCCAAGGCTATGCGGGCTTTTCCGGAAAAGTCGAGAAGGTGGGCTATGATCCCGCTGCCGCCAAGGCGCTTCTGGCCGAGGCCGGTTATCCGGATGGCTTCAGCCTGACCCTGCATGGCCCCTCTGGCCGTTACGTCAAGGATGCCGAAGTTCTGCAGGCGGTCGGCCAGATGTTCACGCGCATCGGCATCAAATCGAAAGTCGAGGTCCTGCCTTGGTCGATGTATTCGGAAGCCTATTCAAAAGGCACCTACAGCACCTATTTCGGCTCCTGGGGTGTGAACACCGGTGAAACCACCAATCCGACTGTTGCGCTGGTCGCAACGCGCGACGAGAAAAAGGGGACCGGCAGATATAACGGCGGCGGCGTGTCCGATCCGAAGATCGACGAGGTGCTGGCCAAGGCCAGTTCGACGCTCGATGAAGCTGCACGCGCGCCCCTTCTCGAGGAACTGTCGACCGAGACCTTCAACAACCTCTGGCTCCTCCCGATGCACTACGAAAACGTCGTGCTGGGCGCAAAGAAGACCGTGTCCTACACCCCGCGCGGCGATAAATATACGCTCGCTTACGACGTAAAGCCGGCGGACTAATGCATGCCGTCCAAAAGCGTGCCGCGGTTTTGGGACAAATAAAGATTTGAAGTGCGTCGCGTCGATCCATTCGATGCGACGCGGTTTAAAACAGCAGCATGGGGCCGCACCAAGGCCGTCCCGTTCTTCATCTCCCAGGAGACATTCATGCAGGAACTTGGAACGGGCGAAGCCGTCGCCCGGGCGAAGGCCATCTATGACTATGGCCAGACGGCCATCTTCGCATCTCAGGCCGATCCCCGCCTCCATATGGTGCTTTATGTGCCACCGACGGCGGCAGACGGCCGCAAGCTCGACCTCCTGGTCGCGGTCCACGGCACCGGACGCACGTCGGCCATCGACTTCCGCGACGGTTTTGCCGAATTCGGGCTCTATAACGACTGTGCCATCCTTTGCCCGATATTCCCGGTCGGCGTTCACGGCGACGGTGCGCGTTCCGGCTACAAGTTCCTTGAGGAAGGCGACATTCGCTACGATCAGGTCGTCCTCGCGATGGTCGCGGAGATGGCCGACAAATACCGCCAGGACTGGTCCAAATTCGCCATGTTCGGCTTCTCCGGCGGCGGGCATTTCGTGCACCGTTTCGCCATCCTGCATCCGGAAAGGCTCTGGGCGGCATCGATCGGCGCACCTGGTTCCGTCACTCTTCTGGATCCGACGCGTGACTGGTGGGTCGGCATTCGGGATCTGGAGGCGCGCTTCGGCAAGTCCTTCCGGCCCGAAGATCTTGCTAAGGTGCCGGTGCATATGATCGTCGGCGATGCCGATCTGGAGACGTGGGAAATCACCCATAAGCCGGGCGGCAAATACTACATGGATGGCGCCAACGACGCCGGCAAAACGCGGCCGGAGCGCCTCGCCGCCCTGGCGGGCTCATTCCGCGAAGCGGGTGTCGATGTGACGTTCGATCGTGTTCCAGGCGTCTCTCACGACCGGATGAAAGTTCTCGGCCACGTCAAGGCCTTCCTGGCAAAGGTGCTAGAGGGGCGGCGCGCGAAATGAGAAATGCAACGATCGTAGCGCCTCAGCCGGAGGCAGTCGAAGCCGGTGCGGAAGTTCTCGAACGCGGCGGCAATGCCATCGACGCAGCACTCGCCTGTGCCTTCGTCCAAGGTGTGGTCGACCCGCAGATGGCCGGCATCGGCGGCTTCGGCTCCATGCATGTCTACATGCCGAAAAAGGGCGTGCACGAGATCCTCGAATTTTATGCGCGGGCGCCGTTGAAGGCTGCGCCGGACATGTGGCTCGACAAGATCAAGCACCAGAGCCGCGACGGTTTCGGCTATGTGCTTGAAGGCAATATTTCCGATATCGGCTATCTTGCCGTCTGCACCCCCGGCTCGCTCAAGGGCTATGAGACCGCGCTGCGCGACTACGGCACCTTCGATTGGGCCGATCTCATCAAGCCGGCCATCCGCCTTGCCCGTAACGGTTTCATGATCCGAAACCACATGCACTGGTATTGGGCCAAGGACCAGTCGAATGACGGTTTTGCCAACACGCTCGACAAGCTGCGCTTTTCTGCAACGGGCCGGAGAACCTATTTCCACGACGACGGTACGCTCAAGAACGTCGGCGACCTCCTCGTCAACAAGGACATGGCAGAGACCCTCGAACGCATCGCGCGAAGCGGTGGCTCGGACATCTTCTATCACGGCGAACTGGCCGAACAGATCGCCGGCGATTTCAAGGCAAATGGCGGCTTGATCGATCGGGAGGATCTGGCGCGTTACGAATTGTCGAAGGTAGAACCGGTTTGGGGCGACTACCGCGACAACCGCATCGCCACTTCGCCTCCGCCAGGCTCGGGCTTTCCGATGCTGGAACTCCTCCATATCATGGAGCAGTTCGACGTCGGCTCGCTGCAGCATGGCAGCGCCGAACATGTCCGCATCCTGTTCGAGGCCATGAAGCGGATGACGATCGACAAGGACGCGCATATGGGCGATCCCGCCTATGTCGACGTGCCCTATGAAAAGCTGCTGTCGAAAGAGCATGCAAAGGCGCATGCTGGCGCGATCAAGGCAGGTGAGATCGCCAGCGTATCGCGCCTTGATGGATCGCAGCGCGACACCACGCATATCTCGGTGATCGACAAGGACGGCAATGCCGTCGCGATGACCCACACCCTCGGCAGTCCCTCGGGCGCGATCACCGACGGCCTCGGCTTCATGTACAATGGCACGATGAGCCGCTTTAACCCGGTTCCCGGTAAGCCCGGCTCCATCGCGCCCGGCAAGCGGCGTCCAAGTTCGGCTGCGCCGACGATCGTCTTCAAGGACGGCGAGCCCAGCATCGTCATCGGAGCGCCAGGCGGCAGCTATATCGCGCCCGCGGTTGCGCAATGCCTGATGAACATGATCGATTTCGACATGTCCGTGCTCGAAGCCGTCTCGGCGCCGAGGATCGTAGGGGTGTCAAACACGATCGACATCTGCAATCGCATTCGACACTCTGTCGAAGACGAGCTTCGGGCGCAAGGCTATCAGGTGGCGCGGTCGCCGCAGACATATGCGTTCGCCGCAGTCCACGCGATCAAGATTGACGGCGGCATCTCGAAAGGCGCGGCCGATCCGCAGCGCGACGGGATGGCCATCTCCGTCGCCTAGATTCAAAGTGTTACAGCGTCCTTTGCGGTTCTCGAAAAGACGCGCGGCGCTGTAGGGAGAGGTTCAATGGTCACATCCATTATCAGGCGGTTGATACAGGCGCTCTTCGTCATTGTCGCGATGACGATCATTGTCTTCATCGGCGTCAATGTGATCGGCAACCCGGTCGACATCCTCATCAACCCGGACGCCAATCAGGCGGAGCGGGCACTCGTCATCGCGCATTACGGTCTGGATCAGCCGCTGTGGAAACAGTATCTGCTGTTTCTCCAAGGACTTCTGCACGGGGATTTCGGCAACAGCTTCGTTTATGGGCGGCCGGCGCTGGGTCTGATCCTCGAACGTCTCCCAGCGACGCTCGAACTGGCGATCACGGCTCTCGGCATCGCGCTGCTGTTCGGCTTGCCGCTTGGGCTGTATGCAGGGCTCTACCCCAATCGGATTTCCTCCAAGCTCATCATGAGCGGCTCGATTCTGGGCTTCTCGCTTCCGACCTTCTGGGTCGGTCTCATGCTGATCATGGTGTTTTCCGTCGAGCTCGGCTGGTTGCCGACGAATGGCCGCGGCCCGACGCAGGAGCTGCTCGGCGCACAATGGTCGTTTCTGACCGCAGACGGCATCCGGCACCTCTTATTGCCGGCCTTCAACCTCGCTCTGTTCAAGACGTCGCTCATTCTTCGGCTGACCCGTGCCGGCGTGCAGGAGGTCCTTCCCCAGGACTATGTGAAGTTTGCCCGCGCCAAGGGATTGCGAGAGCGGCGGATCATTTCCGTGCACGTTCTCAAGAACCTGATGATCCCGGTGGTGACGATTATCGGTCTCGAGTTCGGCTCACTCATCGCCTTTTCGGTCGTCACCGAAAGCATCTTTGCGTGGCCGGGCATGGGCAAGCTCATCATCGACTCGATCAACCTTCTCGATCGCCCCGTCATCGTCGCCTACCTGATGATGATGGTGCTGCTCTTCGTCGTCCTCAACTTCATCATCGACATCTGTTATACCCTTCTGGATCCGCGGGTCCGGCTGGAAGGAAAGGCTTGACCCCATGGCCGAACCACACACGCAAGACACAAGCGCTCCAACGCCCGAACCCAGTCGTCTGTCGAAAGGGATCGCGGATTTCTTCAGCTCTCCGGCAGCTGCGATCGCCTTCCTCACGCTGGTGATCATCTGTTGCCTGGCGCTGTTTGCGCCATGGATCTCTCCGCAAAATCCCTATGATTTGATGCAGCTCGACATCATGGATGGACGACTGCCGCCGGGGTCCGAATCCATGACCGGGCTCGTCTATCACCTCGGTACCGACAGCCAGGGCCGCGATATCCTGTCCGGCATCCTCTATGGCCTGCGCACCTCTTTGCTGGTGGGTGTTCTGTCGGCTTTCGCCGCTGCCATCATCGGAACCTCAGCCGGCTTGTTCGCCGCTTACATGGGAGGGCGCACGGAAACCGCGATGATGCGGCTCGTCGACCTGCAGCTGTCGTTTCCCACAATATTGATGGCGCTCATGATGCTCGCCGTGCTCGGCAAGGGTGTGCCCAATGTCGTGATCGCACTGATCATCGCCGAGTGGGCGACCTATGCCCGCACGGTCCGCGGCACCGCTCTGGTCGAGCGCGAGAAGGAATATATCGAGGCGGCCCGGATGCTGCGCCTGCCCGGATGGCGCATCCTCTTCAGGCACCTGCTGCCGAACTGTCTTGCGCCGGTCATCGTCATCGCCACCATGCAGATAGCGAGGGCAATCGGCCTCGAAGCAACCTTGTCCTTCCTCGGTCTCGGTGCATCTGTGACCGAACCCTCGCTCGGCATGCTGATCTCGACGGGCTACCAGTATCTTCTGACGGGCCTCTACTGGATCAGCTTCTTTCCCGGCATTGCCCTTCTGGTCACGATCGCGGCGATCAATCTCGTCGGTGACCGGCTGCGCGATGTGCTCAACCCGAGGAACATGTCATGACCCCGTTGCTGCAAGTGAGCAATCTTGTCACCGAATTCGGCGGCGGTAGGGGACGCCCCAGCCTTTGCGCCGTCAATGATGTGTCGTTCACGGTGGAGCGCGGCAAGGTCCTTGGTCTTGTGGGAGAATCCGGATCCGGAAAGTCGGTGACCGGCTTCTCGATCATGCGGCTCCTCGATAAACCCGGCCGGGTTGCCGGCGGCCGGATCATCTTCGACGGCGCCGACATCGCGAAATATTCGGACGAAGAGATGCGGCAGCTGCGCGGCAAGCGGATCGCCATGGTATTCCAGGATCCGACGATGACGCTCAACCCGGTCCTGACGGTCGGGACGCAGATGGTGGAAGCCGTTCAGGCACACGAGCGAGTCCCGAAGGATACCGCCCGGCAGCGGGCGCGTGATGCTTTAGCGCTGGTTGGAATACCAAGCCCTGAAGAGAGGCTTGCCGCCTATCCGCATCAATTTTCCGGCGGAATGCGCCAGCGCGTGGCGATTGCCATCGCGCTTCTTCACAAACCGGACCTCATCATCGCCGATGAACCGACAACGGCGCTTGATGTGACGATCCAGAGCCAGATCATTTCCGAATTCCAGAAACTCACCGAAGAGGGAAATACGGCAGTGATCTGGATCACCCACGATCTGGCGATCGTCTCAAGATTGGCCGACGAGATCGCCGTCATGTATGCCGGCCGCCTCGTCGAGACCGGACCGGTGGGCAAGGTTCTGACTGATCCTCACCATCCCTACACTGCCGGTCTGATCGCGTCGGTGCCATCGCAAAACAGACGCGGAGAACCCCTTCACCAGATCCGCGGCATGACACCGGCCATCAACCGCCTCCCACAGGGATGTAGTTTTCGTACGCGTTGTGATCGGGCAACCGACGGCTGCCTGGTCATGCCAGAGCTCATGCCGGAAGGCGATCGCTCCTTCCGCTGCATTCATCCCGTAACGAAAGAATTAGCATGATGACCGCGACCGCCGCGCCCCTGATCGAAGTGAGGAACGTGTCGCAGCGCTTCGGAGCCAAGCCCGATTTGGCCGCCAAGATCGCGCTCAAGCTCAAGCTGGCCAGACCCGCGCCTGTCGTTCACGCGCTTGACAACGTCAGCCTCAGCATTCGGCCCGGAGAGGTTGTCGGCCTTGTCGGTGAAAGCGGCTGCGGGAAGTCGACGCTCGGCCGCGCCATTGCAGGGATCACCTCGCCGAGCCAGGGTCACATTCTCTGGAAGGGGATGGATCGAAGCGCTATGTCGAAAGGCGAGCAGCATCAGTTTGGTCTCGCCAGCCAGATGATTTTCCAGAACCCGATGGCGGCTCTCAATCCGCGCATGACCGTCGAGGAGCTTATCTGGGAGGCGCCTCGAACGCATGGGCTTGCCCGCTCGGCGGAACGCGACGCCTATGTTGACAGATACTTAATGCTGGCCGGTTTCGACCCGGCCATGAAAAAGCGATACCCGCACCAGTTTTCCGGTGGCCAGCGGCAGCGCGTCAATATTGCGCGCGCGCTCGCCGTGCAGCCGAAATTCCTCGTCTGTGACGAAAGCGTCGCGGCGCTCGACGTTTCTATCCAGGCTCAGGTCATCAACCTGTTCATGGAACTTCGTGACAAGCTTGACCTGACCTACTTGTTCGTCAGTCATGATCTCGGCGTTGTGGAACATATTTCCGACCGCGTTGCGATCATGTATCTCGGCCGCATCGTCGAAGAGGCGCCCGTCGAGGAGGTTTTCAGGCGGCCCAATCATCCGTACACGAAAGCGCTCTTGGCCGAGGTGCCGCGTATCGAACCCGGCAAGCGACAGTTCAAACCCGTCGATGGCGAACTCCCCAGCCCGATAAACCCGCCGAAAGGCTGTCACTTTCATCCGAGATGCCCGTTCGCGATGGACCGCTGCCATATGGAAGTGCCGGTGAAAAGGGAAATTGCACCGGGGCATTTGTCGGCTTGCCATCTCAATGATGAATGATCTCAAACGACAGGATCCTGATTGCTTCAGGCCTAAAATCATCCTCCTCTAATGTGCATGAGCTCCCGCCCGGTCGGGAAACTTTTTTCAACCCGGCTCCCGCTGCAGCGGTGTCCGCCAGGGACGCATCGCCGAGCGAGATGACGCCGGTAAGGCGTTTGTCACGATTGACGACGGGAAGGCGGCGGACCTGGACCTGCCCCATATTGCGGGTCACGTCGTCGACATCTTCGTCTTCGAAACAATATTTGACATCGCGTGACATGACTTCGCGCACCTTTGCATCGCCCCCGAGTCCATCGGCAAGCCCACGCACGACGAGATCGCGATCCGTGATCGTTCCGACGAGCCGGTCGTTGTCGCCGACCGGCAGGAAGCCGATCTGCCTGTCGGCCATGCATCTCGCGATTTCGGCTATCGTCTGATCAGGGTTGGCGATTTCTACATCGCGAGACATGATCTCTGACACTTTCATGGTCTTTCCTCCTGCCTTTTACGGTTAGTGGACGTCGAATGTTCCGGTGAGAGTCGCTTCCGAAACGACGTGGTTGCGGCTCCTGCCACCCTCTCGATGGGGACTGAGTGTCGCTATCCGGATCCGGCCAGAGCGCCTGGACTTCTGCCGGCAGTCCGTGGCGCACTTTCCGCACCTCGCCCGGGCGTCGATGAACGCTCGTCGTTCACCGCAGACTAGCTGCCGATCAGGTCCCTGCTCGGCCATCAGATCGTCGTGCCGCATATTTGTAGTTTGCAGCGTCTTATCGAAGACGGCGACACCCGGAGCGCTCATGGCTCCACCCCCATGATGATGGTTCTATGAAACCGGTCAGGGAGACGAAAGTTCCGGAAGCCATCGGTAAATGCTCCGGTCGCATCGTCAGGAATCCGACGTGCCCTCCTCCTCCACGAATATCCCCCAAGCGGCGATGAAGAGAGCGGCGATCAGCGGCCCGATCACGAAACCATTGATGCCTAGTAGAGAAATGCCGCCAATGGTGGAAATGAGGACAACATAGTCGGGAAGCTTGGTCTCTCTGCCGACCAGGGACGGCCGCAGCAGATTATCGACAAGACCGATGACGAGGGCGCCTACCGCAACCAGCACAATCGCCTTCACCCAAAAGCCGGCCAGAGCCAGGTAAATGGCCGTGGGGACCCAGATCAATGCGGCGCCGACCGCAGGCAGCAGCGACAGGAAACTCATCAGGACGCCCCACAGAAGGGCTGGCTCGACGCCAAGGGCCCAGAAGGCGATTCCGCCGATCGAACCCTGGATGATGGCGATGATAATATTGCCTCGCACGGTCGCGTGAACGACCGAAGTGAATTTGGAGGTGAAGCGAAGTGTATGGGCATCGCTGAGAGGCAGCGCTCTTCTGATGGCGCGGGCAAGGGCGCGCCCATCCCGGAACATGAAGAATAGGAGATAGAGCATCACGCCGAAGGTGACGAAGAACCGCACGGTGTTCTGACCGAGGCTCAAGGCGCGTCCGGCAAAAAAACCGCCGCCCTGCATCAATGCCGAGTAAACGCGGTCCTGAAACGTATCGACGCCGTTCAGCTCGATGCTCCGGAGCCAGTCGCGGAGGAACAAGGGCAATGCTTCCTGCAGATTATGAATAAAGCTCCGGACGTCGATCTCGCCGGTGTCCATACGTTGGTAGAGATGGTTGCCCTGCTGGACGAGTGAACTGAGGACGATCAGCCCGGGAATGATAACGACGCAGAGGCAGATCAACACAGACAGCGCTGCAGCGAGGTTTCCCCGCCCACCCAGCCGCGCCTCGATACGGGCGTGAAGCGGGAAGAAGATGATAGCGAGGACGACTGCCCAGAATATCGCCGAATAGAACGGTAGCACGACGGCGACGAACGCAATAGTCACGAGGACCAGAAGCACATAGAAACTGACACGCTGAAGGAGCATTCGATCTTTCCGCTTCGAGACCGCGATGATGGTAGCACAGATAAGGCGGCAGCGCTGAGCCGCCCGTCCATCCTACTCTAGCGGCTCAATGCCGTAGGCGCCGTCCCGACGGGAACTTCTTCTTCCGATTTAGTTATGCGCCTCATGTTAGTGAAGTCTGTCCAGCCGACGTTCGGAATAACAATTCACGTCGCAGATCAGGACGTTCACATCCTTGGCGGTGGCAACTCACATGGCATTCCAGTCGTCCTCCTGCATGGCTGCGGCAGTCTTGCGCAGGAAATTTTGCTTCCCTTCGACAACAGCGATATCCGGATCATTGCTCCCGACCGGCCCGGCTATGGACTGAGCACGCCGGCTGCACCGGCTGAGCGTGGACCTGAGGGACAGCCCTTCTGGCTTGAACGCCTTCTCACGTCTCTTGACCTGTCGGAGGTGAGGATCGTTGCGCACTCGATCGGCAGCGCAGCGGCGTTACACCTTGCTGCAAGAAGACCAGAAGTGTCGGGCATTTGCCCCATCATGTGGTCCCAGGCGTTGCGCGAGAGATGCTTTGTGATCTTGTGGAGGCATTCGCACAAGAAAAGGAACTGCCGCGTGTGAAGAGCATCGGCTCGCAGGCGGTTGCGGAAAGAGTACATGCCGATTTCAAAGGTGATGAATGCCCGGCCCTTTAACTCGAAGCGCCGCGGCATTCCAGAGTAACAATGGGGCAATACCAGACACAGGAGGCCCGTGAACCGATCTCCGCCTTTAGGGAGGATATGATTTTTCTGTTGTGGCAAATGAAAAATCTGATTTACTGACACTTCGCTGCTTGGCTTTAAGGGGGATATTGCCGATGCCGTGGACACGCAGAAATATTGTGCTTGGTGGATTGGCGTTACTTGGCGCCGGTGCGGTCCAGAAACCGGCATTCGCCGCCGCATCTTCCAATTTTGCCGGCACCGCCGTCGACAATGGCGTGACGTTCCAAAAGACCAACTTCGCCAAGATCGACAAGAAGTGGCACCGCCAGGTTGTCAAATATTTCAGCAGCGAGCCGATCGGCACCGTCGTCGTCGATACAAGGCACCATTTTCTCTACGTGATCATGGAGAACAAGACGGCCATCCGCTATGGCGTCGGCGTCGGCCGCGAGGGCTTCAAATGGTTTGGCCGCGCCACGATCGACGCTAAATCGCTTTGGCCGCGCTGGACGCCGCCGCCGGAGATGCGCAAGCGCCATCCTGAACTGCCCGAATTCGTGGCCGGAGGTTCACCGAAAAATCCACTTGGTCCCCGCGCCATGTATCTGCATCGCGACGGCGTCGACACCGGTTATCGCTTCCACGGCACGCTTGAGCCGTGGAGCATCGGCAAGGATGCCTCCAGCGGCTGTATCCGCATGTTCAACGAAGACGCCATCGATCTTTACCAGCGTTGCCCCATCGGCACCGCGGTGCAGGTTCTGCCGCACATTGCCGACCAGGCTGAACGTGCCGCGCAGGTCAGCCAAATAACTCCGGTCGAATGAGGAATATCCGCTGATGTTTGCTCCGACCGGATACATGAGGCAGCTTATGGCCGCGGCCATGCTCCTGGCGCTTACCGCCTGCACCACAACCAAGGTCGCGTCTCTGGAAGAACCCGCTGCGGCGCCGATGACCGGCCAGACCAACGATCCGGCGCCCGGTTTCGAAACCGTCGCGGCTGGCAGTGAAGAGGATTTCATCCTCAATGTCGGCCGAAGGATCTACTTCAAGCAGGACTCCGCCACGCTCGATTCCGTCGCCATGGCAACATTGGACAACCAGGCCATCTGGCTAAACAAGAACCCGACTTGGCTGCTCAAGCTGCAGGGATTTGCCGACGATTCCGGTTCCGCATCCCAAATGGAGACGCTGTCGCAGAAGCGCGCCGATGCGGCGATGGCCTATCTCGTCTCGAAGGGCGTGGACGCCAGTCGCATGTGGGCCAAGGGCTACGGCAACGACCGCGAAGTGCGCGACTGCACGGAGCGCTCCTGCAAGGTGCAGAACCGGCGCGTCGTCACCAATCTCCGCTCTCAGCCCGACGCGGCCTGATCCAGCTCGAACCAACGCTTGGTGCAGACGCGCCAAGCGCGATCGGCCGGGCTCAGCTCGAATACGATATGGATCTCGCCAGCCTGCCTTTAATTCGAAGATGGCAGTACATATTCGAGTGGTGACGGCAGATCGATGATGAACCTGATATCCGCGGCATTCGCAGCCACCACCAGTTGGTAGTCGCCTGCTTCTGCGCGGAAAGCGCCGGCCCCGACGTCGTAATAGGCGAGGTCGCGCGGCAGGATCCTCATTTCGGCCGTTCCTGTCTCACCGGGCAACAGCGAAAGCTTTGCGAAGGCGCGCAGTTCCTTGTCCGGCCGTTCTACCTTTGACCTCGGCGAACGCACATAAAGCTGGACAAGTTCCGATCCGGCCCGATCGCCGATATTGGTCAGATCGACGCTGACGGTCACGCCTTCGGCACCCATTTCGCTGGCTGAAAGCCGCGGTTCGCTCCAGTTGAAGCGCGTATAGCCAAGGCCGAAACCGAAAGGGAAGAGCGGTTCGACAGCACGCGTATCGTGATGACGATAGCCGACGAAGACGCCTTCGGCATAGCGCACATGCCCATCCTTACCCGGATAGACGGCCGGATCACCTGTGATGGCGGAATTGTCGGCAAGCGTCCTCGGGAATGTCTGCGGCAGACGTCCGCCGGGCTCGACATCGCCGAACAGGACATCCGCGACGGCATTGCCCAGCTCCTGCCCGGGGTACCAGATCTGCAGCACGGCGCGAACCTTGCCGAGCCACGGCATTTCCACTGGACCGCCGGTCTGCAGCACGACCACGGTGTTGGCGTTGGCGGCCGCAACCCGCTCGATCAGCTCTTCCTGCCGCCCCGGAAGCCGCATGTCGGGCAGGTCCAAGCCCTCGGTATCCCATTCGCCGTCGCGGCCGACGAAGAGAAGCGCCACATCGGCATTCAGCGCCGTCTCGACGGCACCCACGATATCGGCCTCGCCCAAGGGCTTTTCGACGCCGAACCGAATGGCCGTGAGGTTGATCCCCTCTCCGTTCGCCACCGGCGGGTCATATTCGACGGTGACGGCATGGGCTTTGCCCGCATCGAGCGCTACCGTGCCGCGCTGTTCGTCATTGGCCGTGCCGAAATAGTTTTCGCCGCGTGCCCAGCCGTCATGGCCGTCAACCGTCAGGCTGCCATCGACGAAGAGCCGCGCCAGTCCGGCATTGGTCATGCCGAAGACATGATCGCCGCTCTCCTCCGGCACGAATTGCATCGTCATCCGTGCCGAGAAATCGGTGGGGTCGAGCTCGGCCGCCGGCAGTTCGAACCAAAAGAACTCACCCTTGTCGACGGTCTCGACATGAAGCGGAGTGCCCCGGCAGCCGCGTCCCTTGAAATATTCGACGGTGATCTTTCCCTTGGCCACCTCGATCAGACGGTTATGGCGGCAGCCGACGGCGTGGCTGACGCTATTGGCATTGGAAAGGGCGGCTCGAATCCCTTCGAGCGGACTGACCACGTAATGCGCCGCGATCTGCGCGCTGCCACCGCCCATGACGCGCGCGCTCGCGGCGTTGGGTCCGATGACGGCGATCCGGTCGAGCGACGTCTTGGCAAGCGGCAGTATGCCGTCGTTCTTCAAAAGGACTGCGCCCTCTGCGCCGAGACGCCGGATCAGCGCCCGGTCTTCCGGCAGGTCGACCGCCTGCTCCGTAAGGTCGGGCTTCTTCTCGAACGCGCCGACCCGCTCGAGTAGAAGCAGGATCCGCTGCGCCGCCGCCCGCACGGTGGCGGCTTCGACCCTGCCCTCGCGCACGGCCGCAACCAGCTTCTCGCCGCGATCGCGCGCCGGGCCGGGCATCTCGAGATCAAGCCCGGCATTGATCGTCTCGGCCGTCGAATGCGAACCGAACCAGTCGGACATGACGATACCGTCGAATCCCCATTCCTGGCGCAGCACCTTGGTCAGCAGCCACTCATGCTCGCTGGTATAGGTGCCGTTGAGGCGGTTATAGGAGGACATGACGGCCATCACACCGGCGCGTTTGACAGCCTGTTCGAAGGGCGGAAAGTAGATTTCGCGCAGCGTCCGCTCGTCGATATCGGAAGACATGGTCTGCCGCTCTATCTCGGATTCATTGCCGGCGAAGTGCTTGATCGTCGCTGCGATCCCCTGGCTCTGCACGCCTTTGATATAGGCGACGGCGAGTTCCGCGGTCAGCATCGGATCCTCGGAATAACATTCGAAATTTCGCCCGTTGAGGCCGGAACGATGGATGTTCACCGTAGGCGCGAGCAGTACGGCGGCACCCTTGCTCTTCGCCTGGTGGGCAAGCGCCACACCCATGCGCTCGACCAGATCGGGATTCCAGGTGGCGCCGAGCGCGATGGCAGTGGGAAAACAGGTCGCCTTGACGCCGCCGACCAGCGAACCGGCGCCGCGGGCGCCATTCGGTCCGTCCGTCACCTTGATCTTCGGCACATCAAGACGCTCGACGGGAACCGTCGTCCAGAAATCGGCGCCGGACAACAGGGAGACCTGCTCCTCGAGCGTCATCTTGTCGAGAATGGAATCGATCATGCAAACCTCCCCTTCAATGGAATTCGGTTGCCGTGAAGTATTGCCGGAGCAAGCGCGGTGCTAACCCATCGGCGGCAAACGCGCACTTCTCAGCAGGTAAGGTAGTTCTTAAACCTACCGATTACTCGGTATTTGTAAGATGTCAACTGGCGAAGCCTGATGTATGGATAAAGAGCGCCGGAGAAACCGACGGGAGAGGCGATGGCAGAGTTTTCCGAATCGAATACCGGACAGGACGAAAAGCGACGACGCAGATCCCGCAAGGGCGAAGCGCGCCGCGCGGAGATCCTGACTGCTGCGATGCGGCGCTTCGCCGAAGACGGCTACCAGAATGCCGCCATCGCGGATGTTGCCCGCGACGTCGGCCTGTCGCTGCCCGGCCTGCTGCACCATTTCCCGACCAAGGTCGATCTCCTGCTCGCCATTCTGGATAAGCGCGATCGCGAAAGCGAAAGCTTCATCGGGCCCCATCGTTCCGATCTCCGCGGCCTGCTCAAGGGCATGGTCGAGGTCTTCCGCCGCAACGCCGATATGGTCGAGGTCATCAGGGCCTTCGCCATCCTGAATGCCGAGAGCCTGATGAAGGATCACCCGGCCAAAGGATGGTTTCTCGATCGCGCCACCCAACTGCAGAATGACATCGCCGCGACCTTCGAAGAGGCCGTCGCCGATGGCTCGATCGACGGCAAGATTGACGGCAGGGCAATGGCGGCCGAACTGATCGCGGTGATGGACGGCCTTCAGATGCTCTGGCTGCGCGATCCCACCCGCTTCGACATGGTCGGCGGGTTGGAAGCCTATATCAGCCGGCTGTTGGCGAGCCTTGGTCCGCAAGGCTGAGCCTTGGCTTACGGCTCTACTCGCGGGCGGTCCAGGATGATGCCTTATCGGAAACCGGCCTCCCATCAAAGCGCGCTAACCAGACCATAATGCGGCTTACAGCTTCGTGATACCTCTGCCCGACAAGCAGACCGGTATGTGTCGTGCCCCAGAGACCTAGATACTCGCTGCCGATGTGACGCGCTGTCGCCCGGCCGCGATGTTCATCGGATTCGTCGTTGATGGCGCAGATGACGAGGCTGGGACAGGCGATCATCTCGCCTTTGATGGAAATCCCCTCGGACCCGAAATGAAAGGAAAATGCGCTGAATGCCTTCGCAGATTCCATGGACAGGTACTTCCGCTGGAATTCGATATCCTCGAATGTTTCATCCACACTGATCTGCTCGTCGCGTGCTGGAGCAGGCACGACGAGGCCGGGCATTCGCAACGCGAGATCGCGATAGGGGGCCTCCGCATGCACTTCCCTGCAAATGCTGGAATCGATCAAGACCAGCCCGGCTATCTGCACACTTTCCGCCAGTTTCTGGCTCAGGATTCCGCCCATGCTGAATCCGATCACGATGGGAGGAGTTCCACATTCTTCGACGATTTCGGAGATCACCAGCCGGATGTCTTCCAGGTAATCTTCAAACAGGATTTTTGTGAAATCCACCGACCTGCTTTTGTAGTGGCCTCGCAGATTGACGCAATAAGACTTCCATCCAGCCGACATGAAATGAGGAATGTATTTGCTCCACATCCAACTCCCGGTAAAGGCGCCATGGACGAAGAGCAAAGGCGGCCGAACGGACTGCCTCGAAGCGCGGTACGCATGAAATATTTCCAGAAATAGGTCATTCTCTCCGACGTATTTTTCCGTGTGTTCGGGTCGTTCTTTTGCATAGTCCCGCATGCGTTCACTCCTTTGATATTGCCAGACGCCGTCCGAATAGGCGGCAATCGAGATCACCCGACCGCTGCGGCTGCAGGCGAAGGATTAGGCCTCGAAAAGCGCCTAGCATCGTGAGACAGAGGATATTTCCTACGCAATATTGATCAATGGTGGCCTGTGGACGTACATAAAGGACAAGATATCTCTAATCGGGTGTTATTGTGGACAGTCTCGCAAGCGTTGTCGCCTTCGTCCACGCCGTCGAACAGCAGAGCTACGTCGCAGCCGCCAGGGTTGGCGGAGTTTCGCCGTCTGCGATCGGAAAGGCAGTGGCGCGTCTCGAAAGCCGGCTGGGCGTGCGGCTCTTCAATCGGACAACGCGCAGTATCAGCCTGACTGAGGAAGGAGCGGTCCTCTACGAGCGCTACAAACGCATCATCGACGACATGGATGACGCAGAGGCCACAATCTCACGAAGCCGGGAACGTCCAAGGGGACGCCTTCGCGTCAGCGTACCGCATATCGTCGGGCATCACCTTCTCATGCCGCTTCTGCCCATTTTTGCCGAGCAATTTCCGGAGATCGAACTGGACATCGATTTCGAAGACAAGGTCACAGACCTGGTCGCAGAGGGCCTGGATGTCGTCGTTCGGAGTGGTGAGCTTGCCGATGCTCGATTGATCGCCCGCCATCTTGGCGACCAGCATTTCGTCGTTTGCGGAAGTCCCGATTATTTCAAGCGCCATGGGCAACCGCAGACGCCTGATGACCTCTCCCAACATGCTTGCATTCACTTCAAATACCCATCCAGCGGCCGGCTCGCGCCGTGGGCATTCCGCTCACCATACGATCGGCTAATTTTGCCAAGAAGCCTTACATTCAACAATACGGACGCAGGGCTGCGGGCAGCACGGGACGCTTTGGGGCTCGCGCATCTGCCTGTCTACGTCGCAGAACCCCATATGCGAACCGGAAGTTTGGTCCCCGTCCTGACCTCCTTCATGGTGCCGTACGGCTCGCTCTCGCTCGTCTGGGCGTCCAATCGTCAGCTTTCACCAAAAGTCCGCGCTTTCGTGGATTTTGTAGTTGCGAACTTTGCCGCCCGACCCGACGCTTTTCGACCGCTGGATGCGGCTGGCGGCTCATCCAATTCTGGGGGATAGCGGCCGCTTTCAGAAGCGCCCGCCAGTTCTTCAAATCATGGCGCGACATGCTTGCCATAGGCCATTTGATTCCCGGCACGTATGGCGGTTAGGCGTCAGGCATATTTCAGCTTCCAGGTCCGGATTTCGAACGGCATGATGTCGGCAGGTCCCTTCCGCTCCATCGGCTCTTCGAGAATGTTCAGCGGTTGCGATGCTGCCCATCCGGAAGGTAGACCGAGGGAGAGGTTACCGCGCCGGCCAGCTGGTTCGTAAAGGCGCAGGATGAGACCATCGCCTTCTTCCGCCGGCTTCAGGCCTGAGAACGCGACAGGGATGCCGTTGACCACAAGCGGCGCGAAGGTGCCGGTGGAGAGGCCGCTGGCCTCAGCAGCGACGAGCGGTTGATTGAGATCGATCGCCTCGTCGAGGACGCCGCCTTCATGCCAGGTGCCTTCATGCGGCATCAGCGCATAGGTAAAGCTCTGCTCGCCTTCATCGGCCAGCGGATCCGGATAGATCGGACCGCGCACGAGGCTCATGCCGATCACATTGCCGCGGGCGCTATGACCGTATTTGGCATTGTTGAGCAGTGCGACCCCGAAGCCCGGCTCGGTGATATCGACGAAGCGGTGCGCGACGGCCTCGAACATCGCCTGTTCCCAGGACGTATTCGTGTGCGTTGCCCGCTCGACGATGCCGAAGGCGCATTCGAACGTTGCCTTCCGGGCCAATGCGGCGACCGGGTTCAGCGTGCGCAGAAGGGTGCGGCGGTCATGCCAGTCGATCGTCGTTTCGATGTCGAGGCGCCTGGCGTTGGCCGTCAGCACATAGGTCTGCGTGACGCTCGAATTCCGGTAGCGGTAGACGACGCGGATCGCCGCTCGGTGCGGCCCTTCTTCAACGAGCGTGATGCTTTCCGGGGCATCGAGGCGGACGGCCTTTTCGGCATAATCCGCATCGATGTCCCAGGCGTCCCAGTTGCGCGGCTTGTCGCCCGGATAGACCCAGAGCTGATTTGCCGAGCCGTCGACCGCTTCCCGGCCCGTGGCCTTATGGATGAGGCTCACGACCGCCCCGTCCTTGCCGATGGCGACCGAGAGGTGCTCGTTTTCGAGATGGCCGGGGCCGGCCTTCAGCCCACTCGCGGGCTTGAGCGTGCCCTTGTCGAAGACCGCGACGGACAGGGGGGCGACGACATCGGCGGCCGAGACGACCGTGCCGTCGGAGAGCGTTGCGCTGAGCGGTCTGGCCGCAAGAGACGGATTGACGACGACGAGGGCATCGCCAACCCCGCCCTTCGGCAGCTTGGCCGACAGCGCCTGCAATGCCCTCGCCTGCTCGATCTTGGCACGGTCGATGACGCCGCCCAGTTCCTGCTCCGCATCCTGATAGACTTCACGGATGCTCGAGCCCGGCAGAATGTCATGAAATTCGTTCTTCAGCACGACGCGCCAATCGGCTTCGAGGCTCTGGGGCTTGTCTGCTCCAAGCATGTGCCCAAGCGAAGCGATGGCTTCGGCGGTGATCAGCGCACGTTCGGCCTGGCGGTGCTTGCGCTTGACGCCGCTTTGCGACGTCAGCGTGGCGCGGTGCAGTTCGAGATAGATTTCGCCATCCCACACCGGAAGGCTCTTTTCCCCCGCGGTGCGGTGCGCCTGCTCGTAATAGCTTTTGACGGTGCCCCAGCGTGCCTGCGGGATCGCCGGGAAATCGCGCAACTGCACTTCGCGCTCCACCATCTCGGGCGTGACGCCGCCGCCGCCGTCGCCATAACCGACGGCCAGAAGCGAGGTATCGTGCTGCGTCTTGCCGCGGAAATTCTTCCACGTCGGCACGTAGCAATCGGGTTGCACGAAGCCGTTATAACCCTGCATCGGATTGTCGAACGTATGGGTCAGCACCTGGCTGCCGTCGAGGCCCTTCCACCAGAAGAGATCGGAGGGAATATGATTGGTCTCGCTCCAGTTGACCTTGATGGTGAAGAAACTGTCGATACCGCCCTGTCTCAGGATCTGCGGCAGCGCGCCTGAAAAGCCGAAGCAATCCGGCAGCCAGCAGACCGTATGGCGCGTGCCGAAGGTCTTCTCGAAATAGCGCTGGCCATAGAGAACCTGACGGGCGAGACTTTCGCCGGTCGGCATGTTCGTGTCGGGCTCGACCCACATGCCGCCGACGGTTTCCCACTTTCCTTCCGCGACCTTGTTCTTGATGCGCTCGAGAAGGTCCGGGTCTTCCTCTTCCATCTGCGCGTAATAATGGGCGGTCGATTGATTGAAGCGGAAATCGTCGGAGCGCTCCATCAGCGAGAGCGCCGTATTGAAGGTGCGCCGCATTTTCCGACGCGTCTCGCGATAGGGCCAAAGCCAGGCAAGATCGATATGCGCATGGCCCGTCAGCAGCAGTTCTCCGTTCGGCGGAAAGCGCTTCTGCAGCTCCTTCAGCCGCGCCGTCAGAGCCTCGAAGGCCGCGGCTGCCGAAGCGCTTTGCTCTTCCGTGAGGCCTGCCGGATTAGCTTCAAGCTCCGGCAGTTCCCAGATTTTCTGCTGCATGACGGCGCCGGATGTGCGGGAGATATAAGCCGCCGTATCCGACGGCCAATCGAGACTGCGCAGCGCATGCTCGGCGGCATCCATCAGATGCGGAACGACTTCATGTTCACCCAGCGCATCGATTGCCTCGGCAACCTGCTTCAACAGAAGGTGCAGGCGGTGAGCCGGGCCATCGAGCCAGATAAAGCGGGACTTGTTGAGCCGCGGAGCGCGATTGGGTTCGCCGAATGGAAAGCGGGCGACGGTTTCCGTTGCGATCGAAAAGCGGCGACCCCTCAGCGGGAATTCCTGATGATAGGGATCGAGGCCGAATGTTTCGGTCTCACCGCCGGGGTAGCTCAGCGTAATCAGGCTCTCGCCGCCGAGATCGAGCTGCAGGCGAATGTCTGCGAGAGGCCACGCCTCCGGCGCTTCAGCGGTCGCGGCAAAATGCACCACCCCCTGGCGGTGCGGCCAATCCTGCTGAAGCGCGATCGGCTCGCCCTCGAAAGTCCAGCCGTCGATCACAGCACTTTGTCGATCCCGCCAATGAGCCAACTCGGCAATGCGAACTTTGAGACGATCGAGGCGCTGGGCAATGGTCAGAGGCATGGCTTATCCTGTTGAAAATCGACGGCTGACAATTTTGTCGTCATGCTTTGGGGCCGGGGTCATGGTTTGGGGGAGATGAAGATGGCGCGACCGACATCGCGATTGCCCGGCCCCTCCTCCAAGCGGGCTTGCAGAGTCTTAGATTAAGTAACTTTGATTTGGCGTCAAGCCCGGAAGAAGTGAACCGCGCCTGCGAATAGATCAAGCCGATCAACTCGCCCTTTCTAGGACCCTTGTAGTGCGGCAAACGTGGCCACGGAGCTTAGGTCACATGGAATTCAGAACTCGTGATGCGACGCTTTACGAGAGCCTATCCCCAGGGGTCATTTTTACGTCTCATTTCAACTGACCGGCCAATTGCGGGAGCTCTTTTTCTAAGAGGTTCATTGACTTATCGAAATCCTCTTGGGCGACCGCCGCTCTGAGGCGCGGAAAATAAACGCTGTTTGAGATCCCATCGATCACGACGAAATCGTAGGGTATCATATAGGACTCTACGACTCGGGCCGACGAAAGCTCCAACTTTCCTTCGCCGCCGACCGTTGTAATGGTGCGGGCTATCATTGAACCCTTCGTGGCACTTGGTTCGGGCGATAGTTTATTCTCCTCATCGTAGGCGTCCTTGAGAACGATCTGGTTTGCGAAATCCTGAGTAAACTTAATGTTTACGACGCGCGGCATGGCTTTGCTCCTGACTAATTGACTAGTCGCGTGTTAGACGGCTGTCACGATGTGCCATACTCTGAGTGATGGCATATGAATTCGGAGATCTCTTACCGGGTAACTGAGAGTCTAAAATGAGTGACTGTGCGTCACCGAGTTTGGTCGATATCTCAAGAATCTTCGAGGATGCAGTAATGCGCCACATTTGGTAGCCGGTGCCGAATCCGCATCCCACGGCTTCCCTCGCAGTTGAGTCCGTTACCAGAAATACTCGCGCTGAATCCATACGATAGCAGTGACTGTCGAAAGAGTATCCGTACGCAAGCACGACCGATGCGGTAATGCCGACTGTGCTGACAATTTTTAGTTCAAGGTCAGTGGCGATCCCGAGACCAACATCGAAATGCGCACTGGTTTCATTCCCTTTATCGTCGCGAGGATTTATTTCGACACCGTACAAGATAATCTCATTAGCTATATAACGTTTTTTAGAAGGTGCTGGGACATACTCGTCTGTCATTTCCAAGTCTCCCTGTTAATCGATTATTCTACGCCACCTCATGCAGTCCTCTATTTGTTGGATGAAGCTTTGGCCGCGACCGCTGTAACTGGCTTCAACAAATGTAAGCGCTGCTGATTCAAACGTGACTGTGTCAGGCTCCAGCAGGTGCCATGAATGCGTGAGGCCCTCACCAATGATATCCCGCGCCTCCTGCAGTGCAGCTTTGTAGGCAAAGTGCTTCAATTCGTATGACGCGCTCGATCGCTTTAGGCCTTCATAAAGTAAGGCTGGCTCCAGTTGCTGACGAAGGTTGCTGAAGCGCCGAGGATCGAGATCCGAGAGGCCACGTTCAAAAAGCAGCGTTTGGTAAACCTCGATCAGACTGTCGAAAAGCCCCGCAGCAAAAGGTTTTGATCGATCATGAGCCTCATCGCTAACGTCACCCATTCGCAACGAATTGTTGAACGACCGGATCTGCCTTTCGTCGCTCAGTTCGGCAAATCGATCTAGCTCGTTATGGATCAACAAGTTCCCACCGGTGCGCCGAAGAATTCGATCGAGGGCAGTGTCGAACTGCAGCAAGCCAAGGAGAGATATAAAATCGGCTATCGCCTCATGATACGCGAAGAAGTCACAGCCTCGTCCGTCCCCTTCGAGGATTCCGAGTTCGCTTAGGAGAACAAGATGGCCCATCTCATGAGCGATGGAGTCGAAATTTAACCCGAAGCAAGATGTCTGTCGGTTTGGAGCGCTCTCGCCGAGTTCAAGAAATCCGAAACCCGACTGCGCATTGTCCCAGCCCACGATATGAGGCACGATTTCAAGGCGCTGCAAATCCGGCTCGAAGAACCAGTTTATGCTTCGCCCGATGTATCCTTCGCAGACGTCAAGAACTCTCCGCGCACAAGCGTAACTATGTGCCGAGAGAAACCCCGGGGACCCGGGCGTGATGTGGTCAAAGTGACCGTCCGGACCCGGCTCTACAGGTGGTCGCAAAAGGCCGCGATAAGGCGGCAGGAACGGAAGAGCGTACGGACGCTTCGGCTCGACCGGCTCCACCACGTACATGCGATGATCGGAAGGTCCAGCGAGAATTGGTCCTGCTGAAGCGCCAATCCACACAACTTCGGGCTTTTCATATCCTGGTATAAAAGGCGCTTGTGGGAAGACAAGGAAGCGGGTTCCGAGAGCCGCTTGTGTAGCGACGCCACGCCCAGAGCCCTGCGGATGTATGATGGCATCCAATGCTCGCCCCCCATCGCTCAATTACCTAGACTTAAGCGATGGGCAACTATACCAGTACTAGGATGCGCACGGCAAGATATGATCGAAGAGATTGTAGTAATCCATATCGAGGGCGAAAGCTTCCGTAATTTGAAAATTGCTTTGGATTTCAGGCTGAGATCGGTGTGTGCCGAGGGAGATTAATTGCAGAAGGCTCTCTGCGTCGCTCTTCTTCTGTTTCACGACGCCGGACCGAAGCCACGTGGAGAGTGATCCAAGTTTACTGTACTTCGTGTCCTTTCGGGTCGCCGCCGCCAAGATCTTGCTGAAGCTTCTATCTCGGAAATGTATTGACCGGGCCGATGTTTCCAGCAGCCTGCGAAGCTGCTCAGAAATGATGCCGTTCCGTTCTGCGCTCTTTAGCGTCAACCTAATATCAATGAGGGCTTCGCCCAAGGCTTGGGACCCTAATTCAGGAGGAGCCATTGGCACGGTGACGTCAGCATCGTCGGCAAGTGGGTTGCGACGGTAGTACCGATAGATCAGTCCGTGACCGACCATTCCTTGAGGAGCGAGTTCGGCAGCCCTTAGGGCGCCGATGCTTGAAGCTCCGTACATGCGGACGCCCCGAGACATTGCCCAGATAATTTCCTTATGACGAATAGCAGGAGCCTGTCCGAACACACCGTCAATCAGTGCGATGGCAGATGGTGCGTACTTGGCAACAGCACGAACGACATCTCCACTCCCAACTGGAGGAAGAAAGATGGCGTCCAAGTGGTTCCGACCTTCGGCAGCGCTAAGTGTGGGCCCGGAGAATACGACCACATCATTGCGCATAGTAGATCTCTGGGTTCGTTTCCAAGGGTGGTGCGACAACTCGAACGACGTGGAGTGGCACCTCATCGTCGGTATATAGCATAACAAGTGCTACTGCTCTCGCGCCTGCGAGCTGCATTGCCTTCAGAACATGCTGAAACGTGCGGTCGTGATTGACGGGAGGTTCTTGCCAGGTGATAAGTCGACCTCCTGATGCGAGCCGTTTACGCCAAGCGGTCAACTCTGTAGCATCTGCGTTCCCATATAGTTCTGTCCTAATATCCTCTCGGGCTGCTGATATGACACCGAGCCGCGATTGGCATGCTTCCAACAACGCCTTGGTGAGTGCGCGGTCGTGGCTAAGGTCGCACCCAAAGCCTTCGCCAGGCAAAGGCGCGAAAGAAGCTCTATCGGACCCCTCCATTATTTGGCACCAGTACACAGGTAGTTCGTGAGGCGCGGGGATCTGCCAGATACCAACTGTAAAACCAACTGCGTTGAGCTTCTCGAGGATCTCGCCCGCGCTGCCTGAAGTAACTGACCTGCTCGCGACCTGATATCGGTCAAAGAAATGAGGGGTTCTCATAGCTTTGCAGCGAGCGTGCCGCTCCAGAATTTCAAGGCAAGCATGTATGGTAGCTTGGCGGACGCTGGTGCCGGCGGCAAGGCCGGTCGTATCTCTAGGCATCCATCGCGGGTGAGGCGAGGGGAACGTATACGTGGTGTCAACCAGCGCCAATGGAACTGACAATCGGTTTCCACTAAGAAGATCAACTCCCGCGATCCACGAAAGCGGCTCGATACTGTCTCCGGCGTCGAGGTACGACCAGAGCATGTTTTTGTTCAGCTCGGAAAAGGGTGCAGTGGTCACGATGTCGGAACTAATGCGCTCCGATGCCCAACCCTCCAGCGACTCCATCAGGGCGGAAATCGCTGCTAGCGGAAAGGTTAGCCCTTTGCCTTGATTGACCGACACCGACAAAGATTCGGGTCGCACTACCTGGACAACGGGTATCCTGATCCAATCCAACTCTGTCACCGAACCTAGTCGGGTTATTCCATACTGGTGCTTGCGGGCGAGAATGCGCTGAACCGTCTGCCATGGATCGTGAAACTCCAAAGGCCCACCATCTAGGACGCTTTCAAGGACTGATACGTGTTGCAAGATCCCCTCAGATTTTCTTGGACTATGGTTTGATCATCCTATCCATATCAGTCTTAGCCCGTCCAAGAAGCCAAGCCGCACCCTGTCCTTCGGCTATCCGGATTGCGTTTGCCAAGTCCTTTTTGATCGACGACGGTCGTTCGCTTAGGACACGCCTCAGCTTCGCGCTGTGCCTGTACAACTCGGGGAGCCAAAACAGTTGGCCGCTACTACGACCGACATCGACAGCATTTTGCAAGGTTTGCAGCGCTTCATCATTTCGGCCAAGCCGGTGGAGCACTTGGGCATGCATGTCGCTGTGCATGGAGAGATTGTCATCAGTGCCCAGTTGTTGCTGGAGTTGAAGGGCGTCTCCGAACCGCTTTCCGCCAATTCCGTCGGAAGATGTCATCAATTCCGCCCATCCGCAGTACATGTTGGCCCGTGCTTGACTTGCTGCCAGGCCGTGTTCTTCAGCCAGCGACAACATCTCCTCCCCTAAGGCGTGGACGTCATCGTACCTGCCTTGGCATCGACGAAGTACGATCGCGTAATAAAGCCCATGAACCATACTCCCAACGTGTTCAGTCGAGTCAGCCCAATCCAAGCACTCTTGAATTGCTGCTTCGCTGGCGTCAACTTCATTGAGAAGCAGGTAAGAGAGAGCACTTTCGCCCAATCCACATACCTTGGCGTCGTGTCCGCCGAAAAAGGCTCGATTTCGGACGGCTCGGTAAGAATCGTATAGCTCAAGGCCCTTCGCGACGCAGTCGAGACAGAAGTTGTGTTCACCTGCGTGAAAGCTGGTCGCCCACCCGCAGTGATACGACTGAAGCTTTGTTTCCTCGTCCTCGACAGATTGCATGTCTTCGACAAGGATCCGTGCCCGAGATTGTTGAGTCTGAATCTTTGGCGCTGTGAACCACCACCCCCAATACAACGGGAAATGCCTCTCCCGAACGGCAGAAGGTTGTTTTCGCAGGAGCTGCGTCGCTCGCGAATAGATCCGTCGCGCAACTTCGGAGCCTTCTCCTTCGAGCGCAGTTGCAACTACGCCCTGGAGCTTCAGCAGGTTCAACGTGAGGTCAGTGCGATCGGCTTCCCGCGAAGATATGCTACTCATCACTTCGGCGCAGAGTGTGAGGGAAACGTTGGCCTCATGCATTGCGGACCGAAGGACGCTTGCTTCAGCCGCTGCCAATGCGAACCTCGCGGCGGCAACGTGTAGGCCAGCTTCGGCGCACTGCCAGGCAGCTATTGCTGCAGGCAAGCTGGGGGTTCGCTCCTGAATCAGTAAGTCTGCAATCCGCCGGTGTATTCGCCGTCGATCGCTCTTCAGAAGACTTCCGTACGCAGCTTCCTGCATTAGAACATGGCGAAACTGATAGGTGCGGGGAGCCGTAGGCAAGGGTTCGATAATGCCTTGTGAAAGCAGTCTCTCGATGTGGACATCAACAGCTTGACGGCTTGTTTCCTCAAGAAGATACGTGAGCAGCGGGATGCTGAATTCACGACCTATTACGCTAGCAAATTGGGCAACCTTTCGAGCGGGGCCGGTTGACGCCAGTCTTGCGGACAGCAGATCGTTTAGCGAGGTGACGCCACCATCGAGTAGCAGCCCTTTCCATTTCCCAAGTGGGTGTCGCCCCCGGAAGAAATCGGTCAATTCCTCAGCATAGAGGGGCATCCCATCGCATTGGCCTAGAATGAAATCAGACAAACCTGGAGGGGGACGTTCACCCCAGATGGATTCCACCAGATCCCGAATTGCAGTCGGAGCCAAGCCCGTGAGTTCTATTTCGGTTGTGGCCGCCAATGACCTCCGTATTCGGGAAGTTTGTAATATCAGCACCGGGAGCTCGTGAGCCAACGAACCAAGGCGATCCATCAACTCGACCGTCATCCCATCGGCCCAATGAACGTCCTCAAATACGAGGAGCGTAGGGGTAACAACACTGGCATTGCACGTCAACAGATGAGCGGCGGCTTCGATCACCTCCTGTCGAAATGCCCGACCGGAAAGATCCGTCGTACGGATCTGGCCGGGGTTGCTTGATTTTTGCTCGGCTGTGAACGAAAGGATCGTTGCGGCGGAAGCCTCACTTAGCTCTCTGCCGGTTGTTCGGAGAGCCTTTAAAAAAGCTATCGCATTTCCATCCCTCAGAATGGATGTTCCCACGACGGCCTCAAGAAAGGCAACGAACGGGTGCAATGGTTGGCTTTCCAAGCGTCTGTTGCACTGAAACACCACACTATCATGCTGGGTCTTCGCCAATCGATTTGCGAATTCCCGCATCAGTTTCGACTTGCCTATACCCGCTTCACCGACTAGCGCTATTGCGCTTCCGTTACCCCCGCAGGCCGCTTCCCAAGCTTTCGAGAGTGCCGTCAACTCCTTTTCCCGGCCCCTAATGGGCCTGTTGAGGTCTTGAGGCAGCGCCCCTCCAGGTGGCTCCTCCAATCGGCCTTGGGGTCGCCAAAGACCAATCGGTTCGTCAAAACCTTTGAGTTTGGCTTCTCTCGACAAGCTGTATTGAAATTTACTGCGCGTCAGTTGGAAAGTGGACTCGGCGACGAGCGCCGAATTCGGATCGGCCTCTGCCTGCAGGCGGGCGGCCAGAATTGGCGCCGTTCCTATAATTTCATTGCCTTCAGAGGAAAACACGACGAGGCTCGTCGCAACACCGATGCGCAACTTGAATACCAGTCGGGACTTCGCTTTGGATTTGGCGGCAAGCTCGATCAGTTCCAGCGATGACTGAACTGCGCTTTCTGCAGCATCTTCGGCTTGTTCGGGATATCCAAAAAAGCAGCAGCCACCGTCTCCAAGGCGCTGATGAAGAAAGCCGCCATGCTTTTTTATGATGGCCTCAGCGTTTTGATGCAGGGCGGTAACAGAACGGAAGAACTGTTCCGGCTCGCTCTTCAATAGAAGCTCTGTCGATCCAACTATATCATAGAACAGGGCAGTGACTTGCCGTCGCTCGCCTGAAAACCGAAATCGTGCGTCGCGGGTCTTCATGATGGATCGCCCAGCATCAGAGAAGCCATGCAAGGACAGCCGATTTGTGGCTTTTATGCAAGCTTTAAGTGGATCTACTCAATTATCAATTGAGCGGGCGCAGCGCCCGGAATGGCGGATACATATGGCGACAGGTGCGGGAACGGTCATCGATGCAGCTTCTACATTCTCGATGGCTGGTCACATCAAGAGACACTTGACGCGCGTATTCAACATCCAAACGTCATCAGGGTCCGCAGGCGCGATGCGCTGGGTCAAGCAGCAGCCTGCTGGGCTCAGATGCACGGCATAACCATGCTAATGATCGACGGCCTGCTGTCGGACGAAACGGTTGGACCGGATCCTGTCGCCTCTGCACTCTCCACTTTTCTTGAAGGATTGGCGCGATGAAGGCGTAACGTCAGAAGCATCCTGACCACCTGCAGGTTAGGTTTTTGCATTATATTGTTCGAGAAATCTCCGCCGGGACTGCTCGATGTGATGTTTCGTTGCTTTATATGCCGCCGCAGAATTTCTTCGGGACAAGGCTTTGATAATACCAGCGTGTTCTTTGTTGACGTCCTTGGTCGCGCTTGGCAAGTAAAACAACCGGAACAAATGCACGTGCGTATGCAGCCTGGTTAGCGCGTCGTGAACCAGTTCGTTTTTGCTGGCCGAAGAGATGAAGTTGTGCAACTGCCCATCGCTCCGTGCGAAGTCGAGGAACTTTCCCCTGAGATCGCGGCTCTCGATCGCCTGCATCGAATGATCGATCGCGTTCAGCGTCTCTATCGCTTCATCGTCGAGGTTTCCCGCCGCGTGTTCCGCTGCATAGGGTTCCAGCAGTAATCGCATGTCGAACAGCTTTTCCACCTGACTAAGATCGAGTTGTCTTGCCGCGCTGTAGCCCACCAAATGGGTTTTCACGACAAGTCCTTGCGCTTCCAATCTCGAGAGCGCCTCCCTTATCGGTGTGTGCGACACGCCGATTTCCTTGACGAGATTGTCGATGAAGATGCGGCTTCCCGGCGGAATGCTTAGCGACTTCAGCTGTGGGTAGAGGTAGTTATAGACCTCATCCGCCAAAGCGGCCGCTTTGCACCGCTATTCGGATTTTCGGCTGCGTTGTTATTTATCATTGAAGCCCCTTGACTGTATTGGCCACTGTCGGGTCTGACACACCATTGTGGGCTTTCTGAAGTCCACCTGCCGAGCCTTTACCGCAACATAAACGATGACGACGAGGAACAGGATCGCGAACAGGCCTTCTCCGACACCGCTCGTAGGTCTGCTCATTTCGATCTGCCCAAGGGCGATAAGTGAGAGGTAGATGAAAGGGAGCGCCATGACGCCAAGGAACGTGAAGAGGCATCTAACGCTCCCTCGCAGTACGAGAATTGGCTGGGCGGCGTTTGGGTCGCGGCCGGCGGCGGGAGAATGTTCATCAGTCATCGGTTGAATTCAACTCTCTACGCAAGTGATTCCGAGCACATCTTAACTGTGTAGAGCCGCGGCCCTTCGTTAAAAGCATCTACTGGAAAATCGTTACGAACACCTGCAAGCGTGATACAGAACCGAATAGTGCTCTAGGAAAGACGGTCATGCGGTATCTTCGATCAGGGCCGCGTCGGCTTCAAGCCCAGGACATGGGCGCCCCGCGCGCCAAAACAGTCGGTCTGAGGTCGGGCGAGATCGCCGACCGGAATATTCGCGTCATTCTGGAAGCCATCCGCCGCCACGGCCCGCTGACCCGGATGGAGCTTGGCCGGCATTGCGGCCTTACCGGCCCCGGCATTACCAATATTCTCCGCCGACTGGCCGAGGAAAAGCTTGTCACCTCCAACCGCCGCAATGGCCTTGGCGGAGGCGCCACCGCTACCGAGTTTGCCTTGCGCCCGGAAGGTGCTTTCTCGATCGGCGTCAAGCTTCGCCAAAGGCGTGGCGAGGCCGTGCTCATCGATCTGAGTGGTCAGGTCCATGACCGGGTCTATATCGAGCTGGACCCCGCAGACAAAGTCGGCCTCGTGCATGCGGCGGTCAGGGATATGGTCGACCGTCATGCCTCATTGCCGATCATCGGCCTTGGCATCGCCGCCAACGACTGGACGCAGGATCAAAGCGATCAGATCGCCGCGATGTCGACGATCGCGCGTCCTTATGTCGAGAACGAGTGTACGGCGAGCCTTCTCGCCGAACGCACGATCGGCAGCTCCGGCAGGGAAGGCGGACTTGCGATGATCATTATCGACGACGACGTTCAGGCCGGCTTTCTCATTCGCGGTATTCCCTATTCCGGCGTGCATGGTCGGGCAGGCAGCATCGGCGAAATGCTGACCGGCCCGGATAATGTCCAGCTAAACACCGTCGTCGGTTTCGAATCCCTGCGATCGCGGATCGGCGACCAGGACTTCACCCGCCTGTTGCAGGGGGAAGAATTCCCCTCGTCGTCACTGTCGCAATGGATACGGGAGGCCGCTGGTCATCTGCTCGACCCGATCATCGCCATGGCTGGATTCCTCGCTCCGAGCGTCGTCATGATCGGGAGCGATTTGCCACAGGGTGTGATCGAAGCGCTGATCCATCAGCTTTCCATCGAGCGGCGCGACACCTCGACGAGGCCCTTGCTGACGCCCTGGATTTCGCCGATGAAACCCGCGAGCTTCAGTGGCGGCGGCGTTGCGCTCGGTGCAGCCCTCCTGCCCTTCCTCAACACTTTGCTGCTGCCGCCTGCTTCGGCCTGATGGCCGGCTCAGCCGAGTGCTTCATCGGCGTGGCTAAGATCGGAAGCCAGCGCCTTGTCCAGGACTTTCTGGATATTGGCCGCCCGCCGGAATGATGGTTCCTGCGTCTTTCCCGCCCGCACGGCCTGGACGAAACGCTGGTAGTTGGTCTCGACCGGATCGAAGGGAACGTCACGCCAGGTCGCCGTGTGCACGTCTTCTCCAAGGCAGGCGCGAAGTGTCGATTTACCGGTATCGTAGATCATCTCGATCGAGCCGGTTTCGCCATAGACCCTGAGGCGCAGCTGATCCATCTGTCCGGCCGCCGTGCGCGTCGCCTGGATCGTCCCGATCGCCCCATTGGTGAAATCGACATTCATCGTAAAGCTGTCATTCGCATCAAGATCATATTCGCCGATCTTGTGGCCCGGCGCCTTGTCGAAGGTCTTCAGCCGCGCGAAGACATGGGCAACGTCAAGCCCTGAACCGTAGGACGCAAAATCGACGATGTGAATTCCGATATCGCCGAGCGCGCCGTTGGATCCATGCTTCTTGCTCAGCCGCCACAGCCATTTGCTTTCGCTCTTCCAGTCGCCCCAATGACGACCGACCAGCCAGCTTTGCAGATGCGACGCCTCGACATGGCGCACTTGCCCGATTTCGCCGGCGAGCACCATCTGCCGGCCTTTCTGGAGAGGCGGCGAGTTGCGATAGGTGAAATTGACCATGCCGACCTTGCCCGATCGCTCGATGGCTTCGGTCATCTCCATGGCCTTGATCGCATCGGTGGCGAGCGGTTTTTCGCAGAAGACGTGCTTGCCGGCTGCGATCGCCTGCAGCGTCGTCGGGTGGTGAATGCGGTCCGGCGTGACGTTTGCCACTGCGTCGAATTCGCCCCAGGCGAGAGCTTCCTCAAGGGTCGTGAAATGGTTGGCGATGCCATGTTCGGTGCAAAAGGCCGCGAGCCTTTCCGGGACGATATCGACGCCGCCCACGACACTGACGCCTTCGATCGCCTTGAACTTGGCGGCATGCTGGTTGGCCATTCCGCCGGTACCGAGAATGAGTAAACGCATCTTATCCTCCCCTAGCGCATCCTATCGGACGCGGGTGTGTCAGAGCTGAGCTCCGGCGTGCAGCCGGGCAAAATCGCACTCCTGCCATCGCGGCCATCCGCGATCGGCTTCTCTCTGTTTCAGGAAAACTGCGGTCGATGCGCCGTGCGCCCGACAGGACGCTCCATCACGTTAATGGCGCGGATCCTTTTCCGAAAATCGATCTCGATTTTCGGAAATTATGCACTAGCTGCTGTTGATTGTCGCCAGCATCTCAACCTCCCAGGTTCTGGCCTCCCAAGCTGTGGCTTGACATCAAATCAAAGTAACTTAATCTAATTAATGCAGCACGGAAATGAGGAGAGGTCAACCGACCGCCAGGCTGTATCCGTTCAAAATGGGGAGGAGACCCATCATGAAGAGCGCCACCATCAGCGTATTTGCGCTGAGCACCATGTTATTTTCAGCATCTACTTCATTTGCCCAGGAACTTGCCACGAAGGACAGGATTGGCCTTGCCGATGCGCCAAAATCCCTCGTCGTCCGTTTGACGAACGACAGTCCCAACAATTCGGATCCGGCGATCGCCGAGGGCTATCAGAAGCTCTTCGTCGATTTCATCAAGAAGCATCCGGACTGGAAATTGCAGATGCAATTCATGTCCTCTGACATCGGTACGGAACAGGCCAAGATGCTGGAGCAGGCCAAGGCCGGCAACGCGCCTGATTGCGCCGCTGTCGACTCCTTCGTCCTCTCGCAGTTCATGGTCAATCACGTGCTTGCGGACTTCACGCCGTATTTTTCGAAGGAGGAAGTGGATGACCTGTTCCCCTTCATCCGCAGCGGCATCACGGATAAGGACCAGACGGTCCGCGCCTGGTGGTGGGATACGGACCTTCGTGTGCTCTACCGCAACAAGTCGATCGTTGCGGATGCGCCGCAGACATGGGACGACCTGAAAAAGGCCGCGCTCGCCTCCACCAAGGAAGGCATGGAAGGCGTTCTCTTCAATGGCGGGCGCTGGGAAGGGACGACGTTCGACTGGCTCGCGAATTATTGGGCGCTCGGCGGCAAGCTCGTCGACGACTCGGGCAAGCCAGTATTCGGCGAAGGCGAGAACAAGGAGAAATTCCTGAAGGCGCTGAATTATTTCAAGGATCTCGTCGATTCCGGCGCCGCGCCCAAGCGCGTCAGCACGATCGCGAATTACGACGATATGAATGCAGCGGCCGCTGCGGCGACGACAGCTCTCTTCATCGGCGGCAACTGGCAATATGCGCAGCTGAAGGCCACGCTCGACGAAGACGAGTTCAACAACTGGACCTTCTCGCCGATTCCCGGTCCCAGTGCCGATCAGCGCTCGACCGGCACCGGCGGCTGGACGATCGCCTCCTTCAGCAAGGACAAGGACAAGGTCGAGATGTGTGCCAACCTCGCCCGCGAGGTCTATATGGGCCCGGCAAACGCGCTGCAGCAGCAGTTGCCGACCAGGAAATCGCTGTTCGACAAATATGAGGTCTTCTCCACCGAAGCCAACAAGACCTTCGCCAAGGCTCTGGTCGACGGACAGGCGCGCCCTGGTGTGCCGATCTATCCCGAAATCTCCAACCAGATCCAGATCATGATGGGCGACGTGCTCTCGGGGACCAAAAAGCCGGAAGACGCCTTGGATGCCGCCTTCAACGCGGCGCTGGAGGCGTACAAGCGTCTCTAGTGCTTCCGACCGTGACGGCGCCTGCCTGCCAGGCGCCGTCGACCTACGGCGCGCGCCTTTTAATACGCGCAAAGGACGCTGTAACACTTTGAACCTACGCATTCTGCTTTCCGAAAGTCGATTCCGATTTTCGGGCCGATGCGCAAGCCAAACCCGGACAGAGAAGCTTTAATGAGCCCCATCGCCATCGAGGCTGTCAGCCCGCCTCAAAGCAGATCGTTCATGCGCCGTTTTGCCGGCGCGCCCCTGCCCTGGATCGTGCCCGTGATCATCGTCATCGGCATCTTCTACCTTTATCCCGTCATCGACGTTTTCAGACTTTCATTCACCAACGCCACGCTGATCGGCGACAATCAGGATTATACGCTGGGGTCGATCACCAATGCGTTGAGCTCGCCGCAGCTGCCCGACATTTTATGGGCGACCCTGATCTTTGTCGGCGGCAGTGTCATCGGTCAGCAGATTTTAGGTCTTGCGGTGGCTGTCGTGGTCATCCGCGGTGAAAAGCGCGGCTTGTTCGGCACCACCATCCTCAGAACGACGGCGCTGGTTGCCTGGGTCGTGCCCGGAATTGCCGGCGGCATCATCTGGCAGATGCTCTTTTCCGAAGCGCCTTATGGCGCGCTGAACAGCATTCTGAGGCTGATGCACATGCCGACCGTCGCCTGGCTCTCGGACCCTGCTATTGCGCCGTGGTCCACCCTCATCTCCAACATATGGCGCGGCACCGCATTTTCGATGGTCGTCATGTATGCGGCGCTGAAGTCGATCGATCCCTCGCTCTATGAAGCGGCCGAGGTCGACGGCGCGACGGCATCGCAGCAGTTTTTCTTCGTTACCCTTCCGCAGCTGCGTGCGGCGATCCTGGTCAATATGATCCTCATCACGATCCAGACGGTGAATACCTTCGATGCGATCATCACGCTGACGGGCGGCGGTCCGGGGCGTGCGACCGAGGTCATCTCACTCTACGTCTTCAATATCGTCTTTAGAAACTACGACCTGTCCGGCGGCAGCGTGCTCTCCGTGCTCATGCTGATCATCAGCCTCGGGCTCGCCTTCGTCTATGCGTCGTTCCTGCCGAAGGAGGAAGAGCAATGAGCGGACGGACCGGAACGCGGCTCGGCGATGCCATGAGCTATCTCTTCATGCTGGTGATGTTCGTGTTCTTCGCCGGCCCCCTCACCTATCTCCTGTCGATGGCGATGCGTGACAAGCGCGAGATCTATCGCGGCGCGGCGCGATATATTCCAAACAATCCCACCATCGATAACTTCATCACGGTTTTGAACAACAGCTACTTTCCGATCTATCTCTGGAATGGTCTCAAGCTTGCCGCCCTCAGTGGGCTGGGCGTCCTGATCGTCGCACTGCCAGCGGCTTACGCCTTTTCCCGATTTCAATTCCGGGGCAAGGGCCTGTCGATGATGGGGCTGCTTCTCTTCCAGATGATCTCGCCGCTCGTCATCATGGTGCCGCTCTATCGCTACATGAACCGTCTCGGCCTGCTGGATACGCATTTTGCCGTCGTCATGGTCTACATCGCGCTGGGCGTTCCGCTGGCGACCTGGCTGTTGAAGAGCACGGTCGACGGCATCCCGCGCAGCCTCGACGAAGCGGCCATGATCGACGGCTGCAACAGGTTTTCCGTCTTCTGGCGCATCGTTCTGCCATTGTCGGCGCCGGGCATAGCCTCGGTCTTCATCATCACGGTGATCGCCGGCTGGTCGCAATTTCTGGTGCCGTTTCTGTTGCTCACGAAAAATGATCTGATGCCGATCGGCGTCGGCATCTTTAACTTCCGCGGCATGCAAACCGACTCGTCCATCCAACTGCTTGCCGCCGCCTGCCTGATCGCGGTCGTTCCGGCGATCGTCGCCTTCCTGTCGCTCCAGCGGCTGATCCTCGGTGCGATGACCAGCGGCGCAGTCAAGGGATGAGCGGTCAGTCTATGCGCAAGGAAGGATTTCGAGCATGAACCAGACACTCGGCGCCAGGCTGTCCCCGGATCTGACCGGCGCCAATGTCGAAGATGCTGGCGAGCACAACAGGGCGGTCGTTCTGCGCTGCATTCATCGCCAGGCGCCGATTTCGCGCGCCGAAATCGCCAGGCGGACGGGTTTTACCAAACCGGCAATCGCCCGGATCGTCGATCGCCTGCTGGACGAGGGGCTGATCATGGAAGCCCGCCGGCGGCACGGGTTGCGAGGCCAGCCGGCAATCGAACTCGAAATCAATCCGGATGCCTGTTTTGCCATCGGAATCAACATCGATCGCGACCATCTGACGATCCTGGCCGTCGATGCCGTCGGCAATGTCCGCGCCCGCGTGCATCACGAGAAACGTTTCATCCTGCCGGCGGAATTCCTGCAGCTAACGGCCGATGCGATTTCGCATTTCCAGCGCAGCCGGCTCATTGACGACGCGCGCCTCGCCGGCATCGGTCTAGCGATGCCGGATTGGCTTGGCGAGATTTCGCTCCTCGGCAAGCCCAAGACCTATCAGGAATGGACAGCATTCGATGTGCGCGCAGCATTGGAAAACCTGACGCAGCACCCCGTCTTCATCGAAAACGAAGCCAATGCCGCCGCCCTTGCCGAACTCGACTATGGACTGGGTGCCGAAAGCAGCAGCTTCTTCTACATCGCCATCAATCCATGCCCGGGTGGTGGCCTCGTGCTCGATGGCAACGGTCATCGTGGCGCCATGGGCCTCAGCGGCGAAATCGGCTGGCTTCCGATTGCCGACGGCGGGGACGGGAAGGCCCATAAGGTCCAGCTTCTCGGCGAGATATTCTCGCTGTTCTTCCTCTATGATTTCCTCGCGCAGCACGGCGTCGAGGTGAGTGTTCCGCACGATCTCCTGACGTTGGATGCGCATGGCAGGCGCCTCGTGTCGCAATGGCTGAAGGAAATGAGCGCGCATCTGGCAGTCGCAGTCAAGCATATCGGCATGATCGTCGACCCAGACGCCGTCCTCGTCGGCGGCAGACTGCCGATCCGCATCGTCGACGAATTGCTGCGCTACGTGCACGAGCATCTCGATGCCGAGGACACCAGCCTTCCCTCGCTTCATCGCGCCTCGCTCGGAGAGGATGCCTCGGCCATGGGAGCGGCGGCCATGCCGATGGCAGCAGCCCTGATGCTCGCATCGGCGGACGCTGCTCAACGCACACGTTCGCCGCTCAAGAATATGGACCGCCTGAACAGTTGAAACGGCCAGCAAGGCCCCACGGATTTTGGTGAAGACGGGAGGATTTTGGTGAAGATCGGCTTTTACACCTCGACATTCAACGATCGCCCCCTGGAGGAAGTGGTGGATTTCGCCGCATCGGCAGGTTTCGACGCAATCGAGATCGATGTCGGCGGCCATATCAAGACGCCCGATCGGGTGGAGGCAGCCGTCGCGCTCGCACGCAGCCGCGACCTCTTCGTGTCGTCGATCACCTATTTCGGCAATCAGCTCGATGCTGACCGCGCAAAGCGTGAGGCGCTTCGGGCGAAGACCGCCGAATTTGCCGGCGCGATCGGTGAAGCGGGTGTCCCAATCTTTGTGATCTTCCCAGGCCGGGACGACACTGCAAGCGACGAAGCCAACTATGATGACTTCGCCGATTTCGCCAACGGCCTGATCGCGCAGACGCAGTCCTATGGCCTGACCTTCGCAATCGAGAACTGGCCGGGTCCGAAGGACAATTTCATCGGAACGACGCCGAGAGGGTGGCGGGAGCTTTTTCAAAGAATCAGCGATCCCCGCTTCGGGCTGGAATTCGACCCCTCCCACCTCATTCGCATTGGCGTCGATCCCTACCAGGCGATGGCGACGGTGAAGGATCGCATTGCCATCCTTCACGCCAAGGACACGGCAATCGATCCGGAGAGGCTGCAGGCTGTCGGCTATCACGGCAAGGGCTGGTGGCAATACAAGCTGCCGGGGCTCGGCCAGATCGATTGGCCGAGGTTCCTGCGCCAGGCTCGCGGGGCTGGCTTCGACGGCACGTTGTCGATCGAACATGAGGATGCCGCCTATGGCTGGCCGGGCAAGGACTTAGCCGCTCGCAAAGACGGCGAGCGCCTCGGCCTCGATTATTTGAGAAATGTCCTGAGCGGACTTTGATAGCGATTTCGGGAGGACTGTTATGGCCCATGTTTCGGTCAACAATGCGCGCAAGGATTATGGCGCGTTCAAAGCCATCAAAGGCGTATCGGTCGACATTGGCGACGGCGAGTTCGTCGTTCTGGTCGGCCCCTCTGGCTGCGGCAAATCCACGCTTTTGAGGATGATTGCCGGCCTGGAGGGCATTACCTCGGGGCAGATCCAGATCGGCAAGCATATCGTCAACGAGCTTGCGCCCAAGGATCGGGACATCGCCATGGTGTTCCAGAATTACGCACTCTACCCGCATATGACCGTTGCAAAGAACATGGGCTTTTCGCTGCGGCTGAAACGAATGCCGCGGACGGAGATCGATCAGCGGGTGGGCAACGCCGCGAAGATTCTCGGCCTCGAAAGTCTCCTGGAGAGATATCCGAAGCAGCTTTCTGGCGGCCAGAGACAGCGCGTGGCGATGGGCCGGGCAATCGTCCGCGACCCGGCCGTCTTTCTCTTCGACGAACCCCTGTCGAACCTCGATGCCAAGCTCAGGGTGCAGATGCGCTCGGAGATCAAGGAACTGCATCAACGGCTGCAGACGACGACCATCTATGTCACCCACGATCAGATCGAAGCCATGACCATGGCCGACAAGATCGTCGTCATGAAGGACGGTCTGATCGAGCAGTCGGGTTCTCCGTTGGAATTGTACGATCGTCCGAACAACCTTTTCGTCGCCGGATTCATAGGCTCGCCGGCGATGAATTTCATCAGTGGCCACATGACGGAAGATGGATTTCGAACCGCCGATGGCCTGCTCCTGCCGAGCGAGCGCCGTCCGCCTGAAGCCGTGACCTACGGCATTCGTCCCGAGCATCTCCGGTTGGACCCGGGCGGCATCGAGGTCACAACGGTGGTCGTAGAGCCCACGGGTTCGGAAACGCTGCTCATCGCCCGGTTGGGAACGCAGACGCTCACTTGCGTCTTCAGGGACCGGATCAGGGCAGCCCCCGGCGAGGTGCTGAGGATTGCGCCAATCCACGATGCGGTTCATCTGTTTGCCGGAGACGAGCAGCGGATCACATCAGGCGAAGCTCCGTTGAACTGACCCGGCCGATTGCCCCCTCCCCTTCGGCCGGCGCCAGCCGGGGGCGCGTTTTCCGCGCCCCCGGCCCCGAAACTCTCAGTCCTTCACGGTCGGTTTTCCGCGCTCGGTTCAGGCTGCGTCGCGATACGTTCGGGTGTCGGGCTGTGTCCTGCCCAATTCGAACTGCGTAACCAGTTCGCGCAGGCGCTCGGCCTCGCTGGCGAGCGTGATGCTGGCGGCTGTGGTTTCCTCCACCATCGAAGCGTTCTGCTGGGTCACCTGGTCGAGCTGGCCCATTGCCGAATTGACCTCCGACAGGTTCGTCGCCTGTTCGCGCGCCGAGGCCGCCAGCGCTTCCATGCGCTGATTGATATCGGCAATGAAGCGGCCGATATCGCCAAGCGCTGCGCCGGTGTGGCTGACCAGTTCAACGCCGCTGGCGACGTTGGCGGATGCCCGCCCGATCAGGTCCTTGATCTCTTTGGCGGCTTGGGCCGAGCGTTGCGCAAGTTCGCGCACTTCCTGGGCGACAACGGCGAAACCTTTGCCGGCTTCGCCGGCCCGGGCGGCCTCCACACCGGCATTGAGCGCCAACAAATTGGTCTGGAAGGCAATCTGATCGATGACGCCGATGATGTTGTTGATCTGCTTGGAGGATTCCTGGATCTGATCCATGGCCTCGACTGTCTGGGCCACCACCTTGCCCGAAGCCATGGCGCTGCGGTTGGCGTCGTCGGCGACGCTGCGAGCCTCTTTGGCGATCTCGAAAGCTTCCGTGACCTTGGCGGTAACGGCGTTCAGCGCCGCGGCGGTCTGTTCGAGCGTCGCCGCCTGCCGTTCGGTGCGGCCGGAGAGTTCGTTGGAGCCGTTGCTGATTTCGCGAGTGCCTGAATTGATGATCGAAACGCTTTCGGAAACGGAAAGAAGCGTATCGCCGAGTTGCTTGACGGAGGCGTTGAAATCATGCCTCAGCGGCTCGAATTCCGGCGCGAACGCATCCGCCAGCTTGAAGGCGAGATCGCCCTGGGCGAGCCGCTTCAGGCCGGCGGCAAGGCCTGAGGTGGCGACCGTCAGCCGTTCCGCCGCGCTCAGCTCCGCCTGCTCCTGGTCCGCCAGCCGGTTTGCTTCCGCCAGGCGACGGTTCTCCTCGGCCTCGCTTTCGAGTTGTCCGCGGGCGATGGCATTCTGACGGAAGACTTCCACCGAACCGGCCATCAGGCCGATTTCGTCGCGACGCCCCGCATAGGGGATCACCTTATCCGTCTCACCGGCTGCGAGTTCCTGCATGGATTGGGTGATGCGCTGGATCGGGCGCGACACATGCCGGGCGATGGCGATGAGAATGCCGAGGCCAACGATCGCGGCAATGGCCCCCAATGCCAGTTCGATTTCGATCTTCGATTCCAGCGCGCTGCCGGCGGCAGCGACGCTCTCGGTTGCTATTTTGTCGACGATCGTATTGACGGCGGCAATGCCGGTAAGGATCGCCTGCTGCGAGCGCGCCAGCTTCTCGGCCGTCGGGACTTCGTCCGCCTGCTGCAGCCCGAGACTGATCCTGACGTCCTTTTCCCAGGCATCATGGGCCTGGCGGAGCGACCGGACGCCCTCGGTCAGTGAACCGGCGAGATCGACGCTGCCAAGCTTATCGAGCGACTGCACCAGCGCGCCGTTGCTCTCTTCGAACCCGGCCTTGATCTCGGCCGCCGGGACGAAGTTCGTCATCGACAGCACCCGGTCCACCACGGAAGTGGCTTCCTTGAACTGCTGTTCGATATGGGCCGAGGCTATCTTGGCGTTCACCGCCTCCTGCACCACCGCAGCGACCTGGGTCTGGCCGAGGATCGCCTGGTAGCCGATCAGGAATGCGCTGCCGAAGCCGACGACGATCGTGACCACCATCGGAGCGAGAATCTGCATGCGTATGGAGAGTTTCATTGCCTGCACCTCAGTTCGGCAGCGTCGGCAGGGGGATGTCTTGCTTTTCGGCTGTCAGAGTTCCCAAGAACGCGATCAGATCTTTGTTCTCCTGGTCCGTCAGCAGGAAGGGAGACATCGCCCGATCAAGGGACGGACGGCTGACGCCGCCGCTTTCATAATGGACGATCACCTCGTCCATGCTCTTCAGGCTGCCGTCATGCATATAGGGGCCACGGTAGAGCGTGTTGCGCAGGCCGGGCGTCTTGAAGGCATATTTGTTGTCAGGGCTGCTCGCATCGATCTTGTAGCGGCCGATATCGTCGCTCGGCAAGCCGATGTCATGGAACTTGTTGTCGGTGAAGTTCCAGCCTGTGTGGCAGGAGGAACAGCCGGCGGCGCCGGTGAACAGCTCGAAGCCCCGTTTGGCGCTGTCGGAGACCGCCTTCTCGTCGCCGTCCACCCAGCGGTCGAAGGGCGACCAGTTGGAAACCACTGTCCGCTCATAGGTGGCGATCGCCGTCAGCATCGTCTCCTTGGTGACGCCCTTGTCAGGGAATACCTCGTCGAACCACTTCTTGTAATCAGGTATGCCCTGCATTTCGGTCACGGCGGTGTCGAGCTTGCCGTTCATTTCTGCGGCAGCCGTAATCGGACCTGCCGCTTGCTCCTCCAGGTTCGGCGCGCGGCCATCCCAGAAGAAGGGCGAGACCCAGGCAACATTCAGGACCGTCGGCGCCTGGCGCGCGAGCGCGGTATTGGCCGCGCCGATCGGCGTCGTCACCGGTGTCTCGAAGCCGAAGGAAGGGTTATGACAGCTGGCGCAGGTCATGTTCTTGTTGCCGGAAAGCCGCGGGTCGAAGAACAGCATCTTGCCGAGCGTCGCCAGTTGAGGGGAGTAGGCCGTCACGCCCTCGAAAGGGACTGTCAGCGGCCGCTTATACGCGGAAAGATCGGCGGCCGCGCCAGGCTGGACGACGGCCAATGCGAGTAAGGAGGCTGCAATCAGGAAACGCATCGTTCTAGCAAGTCCGAACTTGGTTCTGGATTATGCTAAAATTAGCGTCATTACGTTAAATCTATGTAAAGCAATCAATACCTGAGTTACACACGAAAGTTTGGGGGCCAACGTGACGCTCGCGGATATTGATCGCCCCGAAAGACAATATCATGCTCCAACTATTGCCCTTCAGAATGACGACCACGGTTCCGGCCTTGCTTGGCGCACTCAGGAACGAGCCGAGCAAATGTCGAGATATGAGGCTTTGAGGAGATCGACCAGCTGGAGCCAGCGAAACGATCTATGCAAACTGGAAAAGTTCTCCGCACCATCACGCGGCAAACTGCAAACGACTTCAAGGTAGCTTGTTTGAGCAAACCTCATCCCCGCTCTAGCTGACGGCGCTTCTCTTGCCGAGGAGGGCTGCGCGGATCTGTTCGCTTTTGCTCAACGAGGGAGGAGGAACCGGTGGTGTCGGCTCTGGCGCGTCTGTCTTACCGGTGGTCTGCTTGACGCTCAGGAAGCGTTTTTGCGCGACCATCCGGTCTTCGGACGACAGTGGTTCGACGGGTTCGCCGTCAAGGCCGTGGCGCATGGAATCGGGCTGGGCGCTGGCAAAATAGTAGCGCCGGCAGTGGACATAGGCAGCGGTCGCCCGCCGCAGCGTCGTGACGCCGGCATCGGGCTTCAGGAGCGGTCGGAGTTCATTGAAAAGGCCGACGGCAAAAGGGAGGACCGGATCTCCCGCCTTGGCCGGAAGGACGCCGACTGGCCGGATCAGCAACGTGCTGATCGCGTTTGCCTTCTCCACGTCGAGCTCGGTTGCCGCAATCGGTCCGCGGCTGATCTTCCAGGGCTTGTCCATGCGTCCTCCATGTAACGTCCATAGCGACCGACTGTGATAGTATCTTGACGGACAGGGTGAGCAACGGAAGTCGCACATCGTCGGTTCCACTGCAAGCCTGCGAACGCAGCGCGGGAGCCCTGTGGCGAAATGCCGTTTCCCAGAGCTAATGGAGCCTGGTGTCGTCGGCTGCCATTTGCATCTAATCGTTTTTATCGAGAAATATGCATTGACCTGCCACATCGATTACACTTCATATCCGCGCCCAAGATGGAGTGACCGACCGGGGGAGGATATATGCGGGTTTTCTCGAGCATTGACGAGCTGCGCCATACGCTCGATGCGCTGAGGCGGCAGGGTCGGACCGTCGGCCTCGTCCCGACGATGGGCTATCTCCACGCCGGTCATATGGAGCTCGTCTCGCGCGCTCGCGCCGAAAACGACATCGTCGTCGTCTCGATTTTCGTCAATCCGCTGCAGTTCGGCCCGGCGGAAGACCTCAGCAAATATCCGCGCGATCTGGAGCGCGATGCCACCATGCTGAGGCAAGCCGGCGTCAATTTCCTCTTTTCGCCCGGCGTTGAGGATATGTATCCTCGCCCGATGCTTGCTGTCGTCGACGTTCCCGATCTCGGCCGCGAACTCGAAGGGGCGGTCCGGCCCGGACATTTTGCCGGCGTCGCCACTGTCGTCTGCAAGCTTTTCAACATCGTCCAGCCGCAGACCGCCTATTTCGGAGAAAAGGATTACCAACAGGTCGTCATCATCAAGCGCATAGTGGACGATCTGGCCGTGCCGGTGCGCGTGATATCCGTGCCGACGGTCAGGGATAGCGACGGCCTCGCATTGTCGTCGCGCAACGTCTATCTCAGCGAGGCGGAGCGGCGTGCCGCGGTGATTGTCCCCCAGACCCTTGACGAGGCGGAGCGCCTGGTCGCCGGCGGCCTTGCCGATCCGGCGGAACTCGAGGCAAAGCTCACGGCATTTCTTAGTCGCGAACCTCTGGCAAAGCCCGAGGTCGTCGCCGTCAGGGATGCCTCAACGCTGCAGCCGGTCACGTCGATCGCAGAGCCTGTCGTCGTGGCGCTTTTCGTTCGGGTCGGCTCGACACGGCTTCTGGACAACAGGGTTGTTGTCGACAACCGAGTTGCCGGGGGCAACCGGGTTATCGGCGGGCGGGGCTTGCCGGGAAAGGGAGTGACCAGATGAGCGCGGCCGGAATTCAGAAGCGCCTGACACCAGCGCGCATTTCAGCCATGAAGGGCGGCAAGCCGATCGTCTGCCTGACCGCCTATACGACGCCCATGGCGCGGCTGCTTGACGAACATTGCGACCTCTTGCTGGTCGGGGATTCGCTCGGCATGGTGCTCTATGGCATGGAGTCCACCATCGGCGTCACGCTCGACATGATGATCGCCCACGGCAAGGCGGTGATGCGCGGCGTCGACAAGGCCTGCGTCGTTGTCGACATGCCGTTCGGCACCTACCAGGAATCGAAGGAGATCGCCTTCCGCAACGCTGTCCGCATCCTGCAGGAAACCGGCTGCGATGCCATCAAGCTCGAGGGCGGCGAGGAGATGGCCGAGACCATCGCCTTTCTGACCAAGCGCGGGGTCCCGGTCATGGGGCATATCGGTCTGATGCCGCAGCAGGTCCAAACCGCTGGCGGCTATCGTTCGGTCGGTCATTCCGAACACGAGACGTCGAAGATCCGGCGCGACGCTCATGCCATCGGCGGCTCTGGCGCCTTTGCCGTCGTCATCGAGGGCACGGTGGAGCCGCTCGCCCGCGAGGTGACCGGCGCCATGCACATCCCGACCATCGGTATCGGCGCCTCCTCCGCCTGCGACGGTCAGGTTCTGGTCTCCGACGACATTCTGGGGCTCTTCAACGATTTCATCCCGCGTTTCGTCAAGCGCTACGACGAACTCGGCAAGAGGATTTCGGCCGCCGCCGCCGCTTATGCCGGCGAGGTCCGGTCGCGACAGTTTCCGGCAGCGGAGCACACCTTCAAACGGCGGTCCTGAGACGAGGCGATACCAGGTCCATCACCGCGCGACATACTGTTCGCGCATGCTGTCGGCTGATCGGCGAACCGCCTCTGAAACCTGCACGAGCTGTTTGGCCATGGGCGTCGAATGGCGCCAAATCATTCCGATCGTTCGCGACGGCTGCGGAGACTGGAAGCGCGAAATCGAAACATGCGCCGAGCGCGTTTCGAGAGGAACAGCCATCTCCGGAATCAGGGTGATGCCAATACCGGCGCTGACCATCTGAACCAGAGTGGATAAAGAGCTGCCTTCCATGACTTCCCGGGGGCGGGCCGGCCCTATCTTGCAGAACGACAAGGCCTGATCGCGAAAGCAATGGCCTTCCTCAAGCAGCAGCAACCGCATTTCGCGCAGCGCCTCGCGTTCGGGCACCGGCTTGCCCTCGTCTTCGGGCCGCCGGACCAGCACGAACTCTTCCTTGAAGAGCTCGTGCTCGGCCAGGGAGGGTTCGGACACGGGCAAAGCAACGATTGCAGTGTCCAGCTGGCCTTGCGCCAACTCCTGAACCAGCTTCGACGTCTGCGTCTCACGCACCTCGATCTGGATACCGGCAAAGCTCCTGTTCAGATCGTTGATGATCGCTGGCAACAGATAGGGTGCAATCGTTGGGATGATGCCGATGCGCAGCCGCGTCAGGAAGGGATCGCGCGAGGTCCGCGCCAGCTCCGCCAACTCATCCACGCCACGCAGTATATCGCGGATCCTGAGAGCCACGGTCTGACCGAAGGCGGTCAGCTTCACCTCACGCGCATTACGCTCGAAAAGCTCACCGCCCAACTCTTGCTCAAGTTCTTTGATTTGCATTGACAATGCCGGCTGGGAGATCGCACAGGCGTCGGCAGCGCGTCGGAAGCGGCCATCTCTGGCCAGGGCTTCAAAATAACGTAGCTGTTTCAGGGTAAGGTTCTTCATAACCTCAGCTTATCGCAACGATCAGTAAATCCAACTTAAAATTATGACGCGCTTCCGATATGAAGACTGCCACAAGGGGAGAGTGGGGCGTAAGCTCGGCTCATCTTTTTTACGCGCAGACAGATCAAGCAACGAAGGAGACGATCATGGACAATCCCACTGACAGCGCAGGCAAATGTCCTGTTGCCCACGGCAATACGCCTCGCAGCCGATCGAATCGCGACTGGTGGCCGGACCAGCTGAATGTGCAGATTCTTCACCACAATTCCGGCCGCGCCGACCCGCTCGGGCAAGCCTTCGACTATGCCGAGGAGTTCAAAAAGCTCGATCTCGACGGCCTGAAGAAGGATCTTCACGCGCTGATGACGGATTCACAGGATTGGTGGCCGGCCGATTTCGGTCATTACGGCGGCCTGTTCATCCGCATGGCCTGGCACAGCGCCGGCACCTACCGCATCACCGACGGTCGCGGCGGCGCCGGCCAGGGCCAGCAGCGTTTCGCGCCGCTCAACAGCTGGCCTGACAATGCCAACCTCGACAAGGCCCGCCGCCTGCTCTGGCCGATCAAGCAGAAATACGGCAACCGCATCTCCTGGGCTGACCTTCTGATCCTCACCGGCAACGTCGCGCTCGAATCCATGGGCTTCAAGACCTTTGGTTTCGCCGGCGGCCGCGCCGACGTCTGGGAGCCTGAGGAACTGTTCTGGGGCCCTGAGGGAACCTGGCTGGGCGATGAGCGCTACAGCGGCGAACGCGAGCTGGCAGAGCCGCTCGGCGCCGTGCAGATGGGCCTCATCTATGTCAACCCCGAAGGCCCGAACGGCAATTCCGATCCGCTGGCTTCCGCCCGCGACATCCGCGAAACCTTCGCTCGCATGGCGATGAACGACGAAGAGACCGTGGCGCTGATCGCCGGCGGCCACACCTTCGGCAAGACGCATGGCGCCGGCGACCCGTCCCTGATCGGCGCCGAGCCGGAAGGCGGCGCAATCGAGGACCAGGGTCTCGGCTGGAAGAGCTCGTTCGGCACCGGCGTCGGCAAGGATGCCATCACCGCCGGCCTCGAAGTCACCTGGTCGCAGACACCGACCAAGTGGAGCAACTACTTCTTCGAAAACCTCTTCGCCTTCGAATGGGAACTGACGACGAGCCCGGCCGGCGCGAAGCAGTGGCAGGCCAAAAATGCCGAAGCCTCCATTCCGGATGCCTACGACGCCTCGAAGAGGCACCTGCCGACCATGCTGACGAGCGATCTCGCGCTGCGTTTCGATCCGACCTACGAGAAGATCTCGCGCCACTTCCTCGAAAATCCCGGCGAGTTCGCCGACGCTTTCGCCCGCGCCTGGTTCAAGCTGACCCACCGCGACATGGGACCGAAGGTGCGCTATCTCGGCCCGGAAGTTCCGGCCGAAGACTTGATCTGGCAGGATGTGATCCCGGCCGTCGACCATCCGCTCGTCGACGACAAGGACATTGCCGAACTGAAGGAAAAGGTTCTCGCCACCGGCCTTACCGTGCAGGAACTGGTCTCGACCGCCTGGGCGTCGGCGTCGACCTTCCGCGGCTCCGACAAGCGCGGCGGCGCCAATGGCGCGCGCGTCCGTCTTGCCCCGCAGAAGGACTGGGACGCCAATCAGCCCGCCCAGCTCGCCAAGGTGCTCGGCGTTCTCGAAGGCATCCAGAAGGACTTCAACGCCGCCCAGACCGGGGCCAAGAAGATCTCGCTGGCCGACCTGATCGTTCTCGCCGGTGCTGCCGGTGTCGAGAAGGCGGCAGCGGCCGGCGGCAACGCCGTCAGCGTGCCCTTCACGCCGGGCCGCATGGATGCTTCCGAAGCCCAGACCGACGCGCATTCCTTCGCAGCGCTCGAGCCGCGTATCGACGGCTTCCGCAATTACGTGAACGGCAAGCGCCATCAGTTCATGAAGCCGGAAGAAGCGCTCGTCGACCGCGCCCAGTTGCTGACGCTGACCGGACCTGAAATGACCGCCCTCGTCGGCGGCCTGCGCGTGCTGAAGGCCGGCGCCCCCGAGCACGGCGTCTTCACCTCGCGTCCCGAGACGCTGACGAACGACTTCTTCGTCAACCTGCTCGACATGGGCACGCAGTGGGTTCCTGTCGCCGGCAAGGAAGGCGTCTATGAAGGCCGCGACCGCAAGACCGGCGCTGCCAAGTGGACCGGCACCCGCGTTGACCTGATCTTCGGCTCGCACTCGCAGCTTCGCGCCTTCGCCGAAGTCTACGGCCAGGCCGACGCCAAGGGGAAGTTCGTCAAGGACTTCGTCGCCGCCTGGAACAAGGTCATGAACGCCGACCGCTTCGACCTCGTCTGATCGGCAGCATTTTACCCGGGCGCAGTTTCGGCTGCGCCCGGGCATTTTTTCATCGGAGGCGGGATCTATCGCCCGACCGTCCAGTCCTCGACAAGCAGACCATCGACGCGGCGGAATACCCCGACATTGTTGGTGACGAGAACCAGATCCCGGGTCCTCGCGTGAGCGGCGATCAGAACATCATAGGGGCCGATCGGCGTTCCCTTTGCCGCCAATGCGGCACGGATCTCCCCAGCGGCCAACGCATCCTCCTGCTCGAAGCCGACGACTGAGAAATCCGCCACGAACAGGCGCAGGGTTTCGAGATTGTAGGAAGTTTTCGTGCTTTTATAGGCGCCATGATAGAGCTCGTGCATCACCACGGTCGACAGCCCGATCGATCTCTCGTCGCTGTCGATCACGCGCTTCAGCAGTATTTCGGATTTTCTGCCGATCAGGGCGATTAGCGCATTGGTGTCGATAAGATGTGTGATCACTTGAACAGGTCCTGAAGATCAGGCCTGTCCTGCCCCTCCGGCTGCTCCCGCCCTTCCGCCATGAAATCGTCGCTGAGGCCGCGCTCCAAGGCGCTATGCAACGATGCCCACCGCATGCCGCGATCGGCCCGTGGCCGAAGGATCACAGCATCGCCCTCCCGCGTCACCTCCACCTGGTCGACGTCGAAGCGGAATTCCTTCGGCGGCCGGACGGCTTGCGAATTGCCGGATTGAAAGACACGCGCTTATTGCGGCATAGGGACTCCTCCGCAGTTTGTATATATGCCGTTGTATACACGCGACTGGCGGGAGTGATGCAAGAAGCCGTCTCTGCGCCTTCGAACGGATTTAGATTTTAGGCCGAACAGGCCTAAAATCATCCTGTTCTAGCGAGGCAGAATGCCGAAAGGCGAAAGTGACAGCAGATCGGGATCAGTCGTCGCCGTTACTGTCGCTACCTGGGCATGGCTTATGCTGTAGCCGTAGGTGAGGACGCGGTCACCGTCGATCATGAAGAATTGCGCCTGATCCAGGCCGGGTCGCAGGTTACCCGTCACGGTGACACTCTCGTACATTCTTGCCAGGTGCAATGGCTCTTCCGGAACGACACGAACCAGTTGGTTGGGTGGAGGAGACGGCATGTGACTGCAGGCTCCGGCCCAAGGCACGAGCATGAATTCGTAGACAAGATCGCCGTCCTGGTCGATCGGCAGAACGAAGCCCGTCAATTCGATCGGATGTTCCTCGCCATGCCAGGCGAGTGTTTCGCCCTGTGGGCCGCTTACCGCCTTGCCCGACAGCGGCACTGTCGCTTTGGGCTGATCGGCCGGCCGTAAAGCGCTCCAGAAGATAGGCTGTGCGGCAGCGAAGGCGTTAGAAATTGGCCATGCGGAACCAAATGCCAGCGCCGCGAACGTCAGGAGGAAAGGTTTGTCTTTCATCATTGCATCTCCACCGGGCCGGCCGCTTCGACCACCTTGCCGCTGCAGTGAGGATGCTACTCTCGATCCGGTTCGGCCGTCAAAGCTTCCGGCGCGCTCGGCAGAGGCCCGAGCATGACGAAAGAGACGTTGGCGTGCTTCGTCAGCAGTCAGGAGACCCCGCGTGGGGTGAACACGGGGTCTCCCTGCCGGACCAACAGAACGATGGGGCCTTACTTCTCCGGCATCATCGAAGAGTGGTGCGAGGTGATCAGCCAATTCCCGTCCTTGAACTCATAGGTATAGGTGTAGCGGGCCGGAACCTTCGAGCCGTCCTTCAGGCTGAAGGTGTAAGTGCCGACGTCGACGGCCCAGTTACATCCGATCTGGATGTCGCGGCTGTCGATGTGGCCTTTGGGCTCGTTCGCCAGGAAATGCTCGAAATAGTCGATCCGCTCCGCCTGCGTCAGACGAGGTTTGTCCGACAAGGTCGCGAGAAGCACGGAGTCCTCACTGTAGTTCTTGGCGACCTCCTGGGGGCTCAGCGTCGCGAGCGAGGTATTCCAGCGGTCGAAGAGCTTGGCGATTTCCGGCTCGCTTGTCGGCGCACAGGTTGCGATTTCGGTAGCCGCCGCGGCCGACTGGACCTGTACGAAACCGAGAACGAGGGCGGCAGCAATGATGGTACGCATTTTGACTTTCCTATGTGGCGGTTCCGGCGGACATCGCATCGGTCAACCGCATGACCAGCAATTTAAGTATCCTGTGCTGCCGCCTCATCTGCCGGGTGGCTTCGATCCGATCTGCCGAACGGCATAGATGACATTCCCGCCGGAATGACTATCGTGCCGGCGTCATTCATCTTCGGAGCAGTCCTGTTCGGCATGGAGCACAATACAAGTCCAACGCACTCGCCAAACGTTGCAGAACTGCGGGCTCTTTACCGGGCCGCGGAAGCGCGGGCGGCTCGTCTGCGTTTCATCATCGAAGTGCAGAACCTGCTCGATGCCGCGGCATTCGAAACGGCTGCCCTGGACGCTCTGTCCCGGCTTGCAGACTTCGCGGGAGCATCGCTTGCCAGGCTCGTTTTTCCGTCGTTCCAGGGAAAAGTACCCGTGCAGCTGTCGGTGGGTAAGTCAACGATCCCGGAAAGCGATAACATCTTGTTTGCCTCGCAAGCCGGCTCCGATCTCTGCCTGACGATCATCGGATCGTCAAAAGCGCGCGCCATCGATGCCGACGACCGGCAGACATTGGAGGTGGTGGCGGGGCAGCTCGCCGACGCCTACAATCTTAACCGGCAGGCGGCGGAAAATCAGGCGCTTCTCGGCGATCTCCAGCGGCAGCGCAGTGAGCTCGCGGCCCTTGTCGCGCAGCTGATCCAGGCGCAGGAGCAGGAGCGGCAGCGAGTGGCGCTCGATCTTCATGACGGCTCGGCGCAACTTGCAGCAGGCCTCAGCTATCGGCTGCAGGACCTTGCGGCCCGCATTGGCGACGCGCACGCCCTGAAACCCGAGATCGACCAGCTCGCCGCGCTCGCGCGCCATTCCGTTGCCGATCTCAGGGCGGCCATCGCCGACCTTCGCCCGCCCGAGCTCGATGATCTCGGCGTCGCCGCGGCCCTGCGCACGCGTCTGGATGCGATCGATGATCTCGAGGTGATCGCCGATCTCGATGCCGCCGCCGATCGCTGGCCGGCATCGACGGGAATCATCTTCTATCGTGTCGCGCAGGAAGCGATCACCAATGTCATCAAGCACGCCGAGGGGAGCCGGCTGGTCGTCCGTCTCTTCGAGGATGGCGCGGGCGAAGCGCATCTCGAAGTGATCGATGATGGCAAAGGCATCGGCGAGCTGCGCCATCCCCAGATGCGGGGCGGGCACCTAGGCATTGTCGGCATGCGTGAACGGCTGGCGCTGCTCGGCGGCCGGATCGAGATCAGCGTGGGGTCTTCGGGGGGCACACATGTGCGCGCCACCGCTCCGATTTCGCAGGAGACGACATCAGAATGACGGCATCGATCCTTGTCGCCGACGATCATGATATCGCCCGTGCAGGCCTTATCGCCATGATCGGCGGTGAAGACGATTTTCATGTCGCCTGGGACGTGCGCGACGGCGTGGAAGCGGTGGAGGCCTGTACGCTGCACAAACCGGATCTTGCTCTCCTCGACATCCGCATGCCTCGCCTGGACGGCCTCGCCGCGACGAGGGAGATCCGGCGCGTGTCGCCGGGAACACGCGTCATGATCATCACGATGCATGACAGCCTCGACTACCTGGAAGCGGCGATCGAGGCCGGCGCTACGGGCTACCTGCTCAAGGACGCCAGCCGGGAAGACATTCTCCGCACGATCCGGCGGGTCCTTCAGGATGATGCCTTCTTCGACGGTCCGCTCGTCGCAAAACTATTGCGCCGCGCCGCCACCAAGCCACAGACCAACAGCAGCGCATTGGAGACACTGACGATCCGGGAGCGCGAAGTCCTGTCGAAGGTGGCCGAGGGCCTGACCAACAAGGAGATCGCCAGGGCCCTGAAGATCTCGCCCGGTACCGTGAAGATCCACGTTGAGCGCATCATCGGCAAACTGGGCGCCGGAGACCGGACGCAGGCCGCGGTCATGGCCGTTCGCGGCGGGCTCGTCGAAGCATCGAAAGAGCAGCAACCATGACCGCGACAATGACCCCGACGGGGCGCCTGACGGCGTGGCGCTTTGCCGACCTTCCCCTTCGCGCGAAGGGTATCGTCATCATCACGGTGCCGCTGGCGCTGCTGCTTGCAGCCCTCGCCTCGGTCTTCGTGGCCGACCGGCAGAGCCGGATTGCCGAGGATCAGGTGCGGGTCACGCTCGAGATCCAGTCGGGCATTCAGGAGATCCATGCCTCGATCGCCGAAGCGGCGACCGCGATGCGGGGTTATCTGTTGACCGGCAGAACCGATTTTCTTGATCCCTTTAACCGGGCTGAGGAAAGACTGCCCGTCGTGCTCGACGAAGTCGGTCGCCGGTTGCGGGATGAAGAGCAAAAGAACCGTCTCGAACGCATCCGCACCCTCGTCGTCGCGAAGGTCGATCGTCTCCAACTCCTGAAACAGGCCGACATCCTGCGCGCCGGCGGACGCGAAGACCTTGCGGCCAAACTCATCGAGGGCAAGCAGGTACTCGACGTGCTGAGACAGGAAATCGACGCGATGAGCCGGCGGGAGGCGGATCTGCTCCACGCGAGGACCGAGGCCGCGGACCGGGTTCGCACTCTGTCCCGAAGCCTGATGATCGCTGCCGGTTTCCTTGGTTTTGCCGGAGCGCTCGTCGCCGTTTTCCTGTTTTCGGCAAGCATCGTCCGTCGGGTGCATGCCCTGAAAGCCCAAGCGCACCGACTGTCGCGGGGCGATGTCGTCAGCGTAGCGGATCCCTTCCGTGATGAACTCGGCAGTCTCGAACAGGCGCTCGAAGATGCAAGCGTGCTTTTGAAAAAGCGCGAGGCTGATCTGACAGAAAGCGAGGAGCGCTTCCGGCTATTGGTCGAGGGCGTCAGCGACTACGGTATTTTCGGGCTCGATACCACAGGGCGGGTTGTGAGCTGGAATGCCGGCGCGGAGAGGATCAGCGGCTATGCGGCCGAAGAGATCATCGGCCAGCATTTTTCCCGTTTCTATCCCGCCGAAACCAGGGACGCGTTGCCGGCAGAAGAGCTTTCCAGGGCGGCCCGCGGCGGACGGGCCGAGGCGGAAGGCTGGCGCATCCGCAAGGACGGCTCTCGGTTCTGGTCTCACGTCCTTGTGACTGCCCTGCATGATGAGGCGGGCCGCCTGCGCGGTTTTTCCAAAATCACGCGAGATATTACCGAGCGCAAGCAAATCGAAGAGGCCCTGCTTGCCGCCCGCGAGGATGCTGTTCGCGCGAGCAACGCCAAGAGCGAATTCCTGTCGCGGATGAGCCACGAGCTGCGCACGCCGTTGAATTCCGTCCTCGGCTTCGCACAGCTTCTGGAAATGGATGTCACCGATGCGGATTCCAGGGATAGCGTCGCCCAAATTTTAAGGGCCGGCAGACATCTGCTCAGCCTGATCGACGAGGTTCTCGACATGGCGAGGATCGAGGCCGGGCGCATGGATCTTGCCATCGAACCGCAACGCGTCGCCGATGTGATCGATGAAGCGGTGTCGCTTGCGAGGCCGCTCTGCGGCAAGCAGCAGATCCGCATAGAGGTTGTCGAGCCCGAGCGAGATCTGTCGGTCCTGGCTGACCGGCGGCGTCTCCTCCAGGTGTTCCTGAACCTTCTCTCAAATGCCGTGAAATACAATCGTCAACAGGGAAGCGTGACCGTGAGCCACCGCGAGATTGGCGGCGACACTATTCGGATCGAGGTCAATGATACGGGTCCCGGCATCCCGGCGGAACGCGTTTCCCGGCTCTTCACCCCATTCGATCGGCTGGGAGCAGAACGTATCGGTCAAGAAGGGACCGGTCTCGGGCTGGCGCTGTCGCGGCATCTGATCGATGCCATGGGCGGCGCGCTCGGCTTCAGCAATCGTCCGGAAGGTGGCGCCACCTTCCACGTCGATTTGCCGCGCCCGCCCGTGGCGACGCAGGAAACCCGAAGACGAGGCCTCTCCGTCGAAAGTCCGCCATAGAAGACGTCGCCTATGATTTGATTGCGCGCTGATATCCTCCAACGCCTTTGACGAAACGTTTGGCCCATGACAGACCCCACCGACATCGTGCGACGATCGACGATCCTGATCGTCGACGACGAGCCCGCAAATGTTTCCCTGTTGGAACGCATTCTCAAACGCGAAGGCTTCAACGAACTCATCAGCACCACCGAGCCACGCGAGGCGTTGCGGCTCTTTCGCGAACATCCGGTGGATCTCGTTCTTCTCGACCTGATGATGCCCGATCTCGATGGCTTCGCTTTGCTGGAGACCTTCGCAAGGCTCATTCCTGAAAACAGCTATCTGCCGATCCTGGTTTTGACCGCCGATGCAACATTGCCGACGCGCCGACGGGCGCTTTCTCTTGGCGCGAAAGATTTTCTGACGAAACCGTTCGATGCGATCGAGGCCATCCTGCGCATCTTCAACCTTCTCGAAACCCGTATCCTGACCCTGGAGCTTGCCAAACACGGGCTGGCAACGCCGAAATCGGAGCGTCCCCGGATTGATTGACGGGATCGGTTGATGGCACCAGCCATCTTGGCGTATGGGCGTTAGGCCATCGGCAAATGTTGACCGAGCAGTGCGGCGGAAATCGCCAGCAACGAGAGAGACGGCTGAACCAGGCGCGCTGTGTCGATAATGGGGCCAGCGAGGCAGCCGGCCCCATCCAGCTCAGAACATGGTGTTCTTGTTTGCCGCCTCTTTCGGAACGGCCTGGATCACGTCCCAGTGTTCGACGATCTTGCCGTCCTTGACGCGGAAAATATCGACGATCGCCTGGCCGAGATCGCCTGCGCCGTTCGTCGCGTGTACATGCAGCCAGACCAGATCGCCATCGGCGGCGCTGCGGACGATCTCAGCCTTCGATTGGGCATTGTCCTTGAAGAAGCCGGCGAAGAAGGAAATCAAAGGCTTCTTCCCATCGGGAACTTGAGGATTGTGCTGCCTGTAGTCGTCGGCGACGACCGAGGCAGCCGCGATATCGTGCTTGTTGAAGAACCGGTCGTAGAACTCGACAACCAGCTTCCGGTTGGCTTCTTCGATCTTCAAATCCCGCGTGGCCGATTCAGCAAAAGCGCCGGCCGGCGCGGCGATGCCCGCCAAAATGACGAGTGCGAAAAGCGATTTCCCGAATGTCATGCATTAAGCTCCTTGGTATGGATCGGCGAGCTAGTCTAGAATACAGACTATGACGCTTGGTCTATGAAACCGCTGCATCTCAGGCAAGAAGGCAGTTTCTGGTGCCAAGGTCAGCCGGCGATGACCGAGAATTGCAGGAGAAAGCCGTGTCAGAGACGCATGACCCAAGACAACAGCCCGGCGCTGGATGCCCGATCAGAGGCGTGCTCGATCGCATCGGTGATCAATGGAGCCTGTTGACACTCGATGCGCTGGAAAACGAGAAAAAGCGCTTCAACGAACTGCTGCGTGAAATCGGAGACATCTCGAAGCAGATGCTGTCCAAGACGCTGAAGCATCTGGAGCAGGACGGCTTCGTGCGGCGCACCGTCTATCCGCAGGTTCCGCCTCGCGTGGAATATGAACTGACGGAGCTGGGGCGATCCTTCCTCATCCCCATGAAAGCCTTGGTCGGATGGGCCGAGCAGAACCATGCGGCAATCAGCATCGCTCGGCTACGGCACGAAAACGCCTAGCGGCGAAGCCCTGTCAGGCCAAGAGCACCTTGCCGCCCGTTCGGAAGGGAAGCGCGGACTGCAGGGCTTGCCTGACATTTTCCAAAGGAAACACCTCGCGCACCTCGGTCGCGATGACCTTCGAAACGATCTGCGCCGCAACCTCGGAATAGGCCTGTTGGACATCGCCCATGGTTTGCGAATGAACCCATTCCCGAAGGTGAAAATAGGAAAAGGAAATATCGGGATGGGACGCCCAGAATGAATTCGGGATGCTCTGCCCCGAGAGCAGACCGTAATGCACGAAACGTCCGCCCGGCCGCAGCGCACCGGCGAGGACTGCGGCGCGCGCTCCTCCGACGCAGTCGAGCACTGCGTCGAGCCCATGCCGGCCGGCGAGCCCGGCAACCAGATCGCTTTCGCTTTCTTCCCTATCGATGATGACAGCCTCGACCCGGCCGCGCAGGCGCTCAAGTGATCCTTCGCTGCGCACGATGGCGACCGGCTCCACCCCTGCGGCGTTGGCGAGATCGATCAATATCGCTCCGATCGAAGAGGCGGCGGCATTGACGGCGATGCGCATGCCCGGCCTCAGCCCGATCTTGGCATGCAGCATCAACCAGGCCGTCATCGGATTGACGTAGCTCGTCGCAGCCTCGAAGTCGGTGAGCTCGTCCGGAACACGCAGGCACCAGCCGGGATCGGTATCCTTGAATTCCTGCCAGCCGCCGGCGCTGCGCACCGGCAGCACGCGTGTTCCGGGGGAAAGCCCATGAACCTCTTCACCGCACTGTTCAATCACGCCGAACGTTTCGAAGCCCGGAATGAAGGGCAATGTGGTGCGTCCGCTATAGGCTCCTGATATGGTGATGATATCGGACGGATTGATCGCCCGCGCCAGCAGGCGCACCCTCACCTCATCGCGCCGCAGCGGCGGCAGCGCAGCCTGCTCGAGTTCGACGACATCCTGAGCCGGGCCGAATTTTCGCACGACCGCCTGATATTGCATTGCATCCCCCACACACTGCGGTTAGATCACCCCGTCGAATTTTCGGTGATCGAATGAGCGTTGACGACAGGCCTTTAGCATCGTTCCGGGTCTCGATGCGAGACATCGACATCTATGGTCATGTCCACAATTCCCGTTATCTCGACTATTGCGAGGATGCAGTCGTCGAGTTCCTGCGGCAACGGCAAATTCTCAGCCATTTCCGCCACACCTCTTCCGGCGTCGCCTACCACGTGAAGAAGGCGGAGATCACCTTTCACAGGCCCATCGACCTTGACGATGTTGTCGAGGCAAAGGTGGACGTGGAGAAAATCGGGCGCACGAGCCTGTCCTTTGCGATCGAACTCTTTCGCCAGCGCGATGGCGCCCATTGCGCATCGGCGCATTTCGTCTGGGTCTGCGTCGGCCTCTCCGACAGCCGCCCGACGCCGATTCCCGAAACGACCAGAGCCGCTCTGTCTCCGGGCTGACGGCCGATCATTCAAACCCGCGGGTGTCCATGCCGATCCATGTGCAGCTTCTTCGACATGCAACGGAGACACCGGACAAGCCGGCGCTGGTGATCGACGGGCGTTCGCTCAGCTATGGCGAGCTCTATGTCCGCGCCAAGGCAATTTATCGCTTTCTCCAAGATCTCCCTCGCTCGAACCGCCGCACGCTCGATCTGCCCGGTGTGGAGAAGCTTGCCGCTCTCAGCCTTGGCAACCATATCGCCTTTGCCGAGTATTTTGCGGCGGCCACCGCCTACCCAAATGCCTGCGCGGTCGTCGACCCGATGATGCCGGCGGAAAGAATCGAACGCATAATCGAGCGGCTGGTGCCTGACGTTTTGATTGTCGACGACGATGCTGGACCAAGCGCCGAAATTGCCCGAAGACTTGGCATTCCCGTCATCGCTGCCGGAGCGGAGGCTTTCGACCTCGCCTCGACGCAAGGTGAAGCCGAGCTGCCGGTCGATGCCGATAAGATCTTTCTGATCGGCTTCACGTCGGGGACCACTGCCGAGCCGAAAGCCTATTGTCGCTCGCGCGAGCAATGGCGCCGGAGCCTCGATCGCGGACGCGTCGTTTTCGAGCTCGAAGACGCCCCCTCGACAATGTGCCCGGGAGCCTTGGCTCATGGCCTGGCGCTTTATGCGCTGGTCGAAGCTCTTGATGCCGGGGCAACCTTCCATTCAGTCCGGAAATGGGAGCCTAGTGCGGTCGCACGCGCCCTCTTCTCGGAAGGGATCGAACGGCTGGTCGCCGTTCCCACCCATATAGCCGGGATTGCCAGGGCCTGGACGGGTGAACCGGCCCTGGCCTCCCTGCGTGATGTCCTCACTGCCGGCGCAAAGCTCGATGTCAACGGTGTCGAATCCATGCGCCGCCTGTTTCCGAAGGCGCGCATCCGGGAATATTACGGCGCATCCGAGATTGGTTTCATGACCGTCTCGACCCTCGCGGGCGGCGAGATCGATTTTCCGATCGACCGGGTCGGACGAGCCTATCCCGGCGTGGAAATCTCCATTCGCGACCCCGATGAAAAGGATGTCGGGATCGATGTGGCGGGAACCATATTCGTCAGCAGCGACCTGATCGCGGATGGATATCTCTGGGGCGATGACGGTCAGGCCTTCCGGGTCACACAAGCCGGAGCGACGGTTGGAGATCTCGGCGAACTCGATGCCAATGGCATGCTGCGGGTGATCGGCAGGGCGGGCGGCATGATGATATCAGGCGGCAACAACGTTTATCCCGCCGAAGTCGAGAGTGCGCTCAAGGCCTGCCCCGGTGTAGAGGATGCCGTTGTCTTCGGGCTGCCGGACGCCTATTTCGGCCAACGGATCGTCGCCGTTGTCTCGGGAGAGACGATGGACCCGAAAATCCTGGCCGATCATTGCGCGCAGATGCTCGGGAAGTACAAGATCCCCAAGCAATTCTACCATATAAGGTCCTGGCCGATGACGAGCAGCGGGAAAATCTCGAGGGGGCAAGTGGAGCGGGCCGTGGTTTCTGGAGACGATCTTGTCCTACGCCTTTCAGCCTGACGAGGATTGGCAGCCAGTCGTGGTTGCCGCCTACCGGTCGCCGATCGGCCGGGCTTTCGGATCGCTTGCGACTGTCGCGGCGGAAGACCTGCTTGCGCCGATCATTCATCGGATCCTTTCCGAAACGGGAATTGCCCCCGACACCATAGACGACGTTCTGGTGGGCAACGCCGCAGGTGGCGGTGGAAACATCGCGCGGCTGGCAGCCCTCACCGCAGGTCTGCCCATGGCGGTTCCGGGCGTGACTATCGATCGGCAATGCGGCTCGGGTCTGGAAGCGATCATCACCGCAGCCCGTCTGATCCAGGCGAAAGGCGGGTCGTGCTTTCTGGCCGGCGGCGTGGAGAGTGTCAGCACCGCGCCATGGCGCGTCGAAAGACCAAAGGCGAATGGGATGCCGCCGCGATTTTACGGGCGCGCCCGGTTTTCGCCTGAAACGATCGGCGATCCGGAAATGGGAATTGCCGCCGAAAACGTCGCGCGGCAGTTCGGCATAACGCGCCAGAGACAGGATGAATTCGCCCTGCGCAGCCACCGGCTCGCCGTGCAGGCGGCCGAGGCGGGCATCTTTCGGCCCGAGATCGTTGAAATTCCCACCAGCCATGGTCAGATCGAACGGGACGAATGCCCACGTGCCTCCACATCCCTCCCGGCGCTCGCAAACCTCCGGCCGGTCTTCCTGGCCGATGGTTCGGTGACAGCAGGCAATGCCTGCCCGCTGAACGACGGCGCCTGCCTGGTACTTGTCATGAGCCGCGCAATGGCGAGAAGCATGGGCATCGAAAAGGGCCTTGCCTTCATCGATAGCGCCGCTGCCGGTGTGGATCCCAATCTGCTTGGTATCGGGCCGGTCGCCTCGACCAGGAAGCTGCTGCAGCGTCAGTCCGGGCTCTCGCTCTCCGACATCGATGCCATCGAATTCAACGAGGCCTTCGCGGCCCAGGTTCTGGCATCGCTGGATCAGCTCGATATTCCTGCCGATACGATCAACAGGAACGGCGGAGCGATTGCCTTGGGCCACCCGTTCGGGGCGTCCGGCGCAATCCTCGTTACCCGACTATACAGCCAGCTGATCCGCGACCTCAGCGGATGGGCGCCGGGCGCGACCGGCCTGGCCATGATCGGTATCGGCGGAGGCATTGGGCTGACCGCCATGTTCGAGGCTACCCAGCTTTCCTGACCAAAATAGGGTAACGGCATCCGGCGCGCGACCATACGACGGTATTGCTTTCCCTCACCCTTGAACCAATCGACTACAACCCCGCTCGCGTCATAGCCTCCATTTGCTCGGGAACGACATGTCTGTTGCTGGAGCGGATGAGGAGCAAAGCATGTCGCAGTCAGATACCAACATCCTCGCTGATGAAGCTTACTTTTCCCACACTCGACCGGATGCGATTGCCTTCGATGCAAATTCTGCCGACGGCATATTCGGCGTCGTCCACGATCTGGGCAATCTGATCCAGGTCGCCACCTCCGCGCTGAACATGATTTCACGCAGTCCGGACATCGAGATGGCCCCTACCCTCCTGCCGATCTTCGCCAGTGCCAGGATTTCGCTTCAGCGTGCAGGAACGCTCGTTCAGCAGACGATGCGCCTTGCGAGCGACGGCAATGCCGCCGCCGAGCCGGTCGACATCAGGGCTTGCCTGATGGAGATCGAAGCCCTGGCCAAAGCGACCTGGGATCGCAATATCGCGTTCGAGATATATGCCAGCGAGACGCTTCCGATCTTCCGATGCAGCCGCGTAGGGCTGCAAAGCGCCATTATGAACCTCCTGCTCAACGCGCGCGACGCCATGCCGGATGGCGGCGTGATTTCAATCATAGCCACCTCCATCGACGACGAACGCGCCGCAGCCGGGATCGAATTGCGGATTTCGGACAATGGTCTCGGGATGACAGAAGATGTGCTACGCAGGGCGAGCGATCCGTTCTTCACGACGAAAGCATCGGGGCTTGGCGGCCTCGGATTGCCGATGGTGAATCGATTCGTTCGGGAAGCACGGGGCCATCTCCGTCTGGAAAGCGAGCTCGGCCGAGGCACGGTGGTGACACTGCGATTGCCCGTCGAAGGCTGAGGCCCAGCAATCCCGGGCCAAATTCATGGCATAGCCGGGCGAAGCTTTTCGCCAGGCTCATTCCTAACGCAGCTGTCAGGCGGCGGCGCGTTTGTGATCTGCCGGATGCTGAAGCCGAAAGCCGATCGCCAGCCTGTTCCAGGCGTTGATCATCGCAACACCGATCGAAAGGGCCACGAGCTCGTCATCCGCGAAGTTGGCGTGTGCCTCTTCATAAACATCATCCGGCGCATGGCTTTTCGCGATCTGAGTGAGAGCCTCGGCCCAGGCGAGTGCGGCCCGCTCCCGAGTGGTGAAAAGCTGCGACTCCCGCCACGCGTTCAGAAGCAGCAGCCGGTCATCCGTTTCGCCGAGCTTCAGCGCGTCCTGGCGGTGCATGTGCAGGCAGTGAGCGCATCCGTTCATCTGGGAAACGCGCACCTTGACGAGTTCGAGCAACTTCGGATCGAAGCTTTTGGCAATCCAGCCTTCAACGGCCACGAGGCCGTCGATGCCGCTGTTCTTATGGGCCATGAAGTTCAGACGCTTGATCATTCTTATCTCCATCGTGAGAGCATTGATGACGCAAGCCTCGGCTTGCAGGCAGTGAATACGCCTTGCCTTCCGGGTCGACCATCTGCCCCAACGGTTTATCAAGCCGATGCCTGTTGACGTCATGTTCCGCCATTTCGGCCAGCTGGCCTACTGCGTTGGCATAGGGTGACAGCGACCGAGGAAGAATAGTTTGGGACCGCGATCCGGCGCATCCTCCTGCCCATCGGTTACCGGCCGCACCGGCGACGGTCCCTATGAAGTCGCTTCGCTCATTGGGGACGCGGTGGGCATGCCGAGCAGTTGCCTGCTCACCTTCAGGTCACCAGAGGACATCCTCGTAAAGGACAAGGAGACTAAACATGAAAATCGTCGTTATCGGCGGCACTGGCCTCATCGGCTCCAAGACCGTGGAAAGATTGCGTAACAAGGGGCACGAGGTGTTGGCGGCTTCGCCGAACTCGGGTGTGGACACGATTACCGGCAAAGGCCTGGCGGAAGCGCTCGCTGGAGCACAGGTGGTGCTCGATCTCGCAAACTCACCCTCGTTCGAGGACAAGGCCGTCCTGGAATTCTTCCAGACGTCGGGCCGCAATCTGCTCAAGGCAGGGGCTGCCGCCGGCGTCAAGCATCACATCGCGCTGTCGATTGTCGGCATGGAGCGGCTGCAGGGCAGTGGCTACATGCGCGCCAAGATGGCCCAGGAAGAGCTGATCAAGACTTCCGGCATACCCTACACCATCGTGCACTCCACCCAGTTCCATGAATTCATGGCTGGCATCGCCCAGTCGGGTACCGTCGGCCAGACCGTGCATCTGTCGCCGGCTTATGTGCAGCCGATCGCCTCGGACGACGTCGCCGACGTCATGGCCGAGGTGGCGCTCGGCACGCCTCTGAACGGCACGATCGAGATCGGCGGGCCCGAGAAAGTCCGCCTCACCGAAATCGTGACGCGTCTCTTCAAGGCGACGAATGATCCGCGGCAAGTGGTGGCGGATCCGCATGCCCGCTACTTCGGCGTGGAGCTCGAGGATAATTCGCTCGTGACCGGCGCCAAGGCGCGGCTTGGCCAGATCCGCTTTGACGATTGGCTGAGCCGGCAGCCGCCCCAGAAGAAGAGCGCCTGACACCGGGCGCCAAGCGACCCATTCCCATCAACTGAGGAGACCAGACATGCTCAAAAAAATGATCTCGGCAGCAGCGCTTGCGATTGTCCTTGCCGCCGGCACTCAGGCTTATGCCGCAGGCGGCGACGCGAAGGTTCGCGTCGTTTTCGACCAGAAGCTTCCCAATGTTCCCGGCAAGAGCATGCGGGCGGTGCTCGTCGAATATGCACCGGGCGGGTCGTCGCCCGGCCATACCCACCCGGCCTCGGCCTTCATCTATGCGACCGTTCTCGAAGGGGCGATCACCAGCAAGGTGAATGACGGGCCGGAGAAGGTCTATAAAGCAGGCGAAAGCTTTCCCGAATTTCCGGGCGATCATCACGCCGTCAGCAAAAACGCCAGCAAGACAAAGCCGGCGCGCCTGCTTGCGGTCTTCGTGCTGAATACCGACGAGACGGAACTGACGACCGACGACAAGTGACGTGACCCACGATGCCCGGCACCGCCGGGCATCGATTTCTCCCGCCGCATCAGGCGCCCTGCAGCGCCAGTTCCAGATCCGCCACCAGATCATCCGGATGTTCGATGCCGATCGACAGCCGGATCGTCGATTCCAGAACGCCGATCCGCTCCCGGATATCGGCGGGCACGCCGGAATGCGTCATGGTTGCCGGGTGGCTTGCGAGCGACTCCGTGCCCCCGAGGCTGACCGCGAGCTTGAAGATCTGCAGCGCGTTCAGGAATTTGAACGAGGCGGGCTGACCGCCGCGGATGTCGAAAGAGAAGGTGGAGCCCGCGCCGCTGCATTGCGCGATGAAGGTCCGGCCGGCCGGCGATTCCGGATCGTGGTAGGGCAGGTAGTGAACCTTCTCGACCTTCGGGTGATCTCGCAGAAAGTCTGCAACGGCCCGCGCATTGCTGTTGGCCCGCTCCATGCGAAGCTGCAGCGTTTCCAGCGAACGGCCGAGCATCCAGCAGGAATGTGGATCGAGCTGCGTGCCGATCGCGCCGCGCAGGGCCTTGATCTGTTTGATCACCGCCTTGCGACCAAGAACGGCGCCGGCGATCAGGTCCGAATGACCACCGACATATTTGGTCAGCGAATAGAGCGAGATATCGGCGCCGTGCTCGATCGGCCGCTGGAAGACCGGTCCGAGCAGGGTGTTGTCGCAGACAATGATCGGCATATGGCCCTGTCTTGCACCAATCATGTCGGCCACGCGTCGGATCATCGCGACATCGACCAGACTGTTGGTCGGATTGGCAGGCGTCTCGATCAGGATGACGGAGACGCGGCCCTTGGCCATCGCCTCTTCCGCCGCCTTTTGCACCGATCCTTCGCTGACGCCGTCGGCAAATCCAATGGCGGCGACGCTGAAGTTCAGAAAGGTCTTGGCCAGCAATGTTTCGGTTCCCCCGTAGAGCGGCTGCGAATGCAGGATCGCATCCCCCGGCCGGACGAAGGCGAGCAGAGTCGTGGCTATCGCCGCCATGCCGGATGAAAACAGCACGCCGCTTTCCGTCCGTTCGTAGACGGCCAGCCTGTCTTCGACGATCTCGCTGTTTGGATGGTTGAAGCGCGAGTAGACGAGGCCGGCCCCCTTCCCCTCGGGCGGCTCGCGGCGGCCCGACACGTAATCAAAGAAGTCGCGGCCATCCTCGGCTGTATTGAAAACGAAGGTGGAGGTGAGAAACACCGGTGGCTTGACCGCCCCTTCCGAGAGTTCGGGATCGTAGCCGTAGTTCAGCATCTGCGTCTCGGGATGCAGCGCATGATTGCCGATATGGGTTTTGGAAGGATGCGGGGCGGTCATCAACGTCTCCTGTGTCGGGACTGCAGAAATGGCAGAATACATCAAAACCATATGAGAGGAGCAATCATCGCGGTCAGCTTATGGTCTTGCCCAGAGTGTCGGCGACATAGGCCCCGCGCGATCCCATCGGCAGCGGCGCTCCCGTCGTCGTGTCCTTCGCGGTCTGATGCTCCAGTTCGGCGTTCAGCTCGCCTCCGATGATGAGAATGACGACCGAAAGCCAGATCCAGATGAGGAAGCCGATCAGTGCGCCGAGTGTGCCGTATGTCGCGTTGTAATTGGCGAAATGATCCAGATAGTAGGAGAAGCCGAGAGACATGGCGGTCCAGGCGACCGTGGTCAGAGCCGCGCCCCACGTCATCCACCGGAGTTTGGCAGGCTCCCGGCTGGGGCCGAAGCGATAGACTGATGTAACGGCCACAGCGACGACCAGCAGAAGCAGCGGCCATCGCATGAGAAGGGCCATGTGCTCCTTGAATTGATCGAGCCAGAGATAGGAGAGGACAACAGGCATGACCCCGACGAGCGCCACCATGACAATTGTCAAAAGCATTGCGCACAAGGTGAAGCAAAGGCCGATCAGGTTCAACCGGACAAGCCCCCGCTTCTCCTCTTCCTCATAGGCGACGTTCATAGCGTCGAAGATCGCCAGCGTGCCGCTATGCGTGCTCCAGAGGGCGATGCCGAGACCGACAAAAAAGGTGATGCCGAGCGTAGCGTCGCGACGATCGACGAGTTCCTTGATCTGGTCGGCAAGAAGATCGAACGCGCCTGATGGCAGAAGGCCAGCCAATTCGCGAAGATGTTCGGATATGGTGGTCGGATCTGCAACCAGCCCGTAGAGTGATACCAAAGCCGCCATGGCTGGGAACAGCGCCAGCAGCAGATAGAAGGTCACGCCCGCGGCAATCAGCGTGACCCGGTCGGCGAGGACCTCGTGGAAGACGCGCCAGAACACGTCGCGAAGGCCGCTGAAGGGAATAGCCTCGGGCGTGCTAGCGCTGCGGCCATGATCGTCACCCGCGTGACCGACATCCGCAGATGGGGCAGCCGACCTGCGCTCCGTCGCCTGCATCAAGACAAATGCGCCGATCGCTGCGGCCATGATTGTCGCCGCAATGGGGAATTTCTTGAGGTGAAGCACATCTGGCATGAGGATGTTCTCCGATCTGGTGCGGAGATAACGCGGCGTGCCGCTAAAGGATGCAAGCCGTTGCTTTCCTGCGGACATTTAAGCAGGGGCGAGGTCAGTCAGGTTCCCGCGGTCCGGGTCAGGCGGCAGGGATCGGAGGTGATTGAGGGCTCGTCAAGCCGCGCCGCCACTGCGCTCGGTTACCGCCTAAGCAACGGATCTTAGGGAGTTTTAGAAATTACAACGCATTGATATTACTGCGTTCGCCTCCAGCTGCGGAAGTGAACTCGGTCTTTAGTTCCTTTGCTGCGTTGTGCTGTTTCTTTTTCGCAAGTCTACCGATGGGGCGGCTTGGCGGCCGCGAGACCGGTGCGCAGCTCCTATCGAGAGCGCGACTTGGACCTGAATCCCACTGCCGTCCGATGCTGGCGACCGCGACGCGCTGTGTAGCAAGCCCGACAAAACAATAGCGCCGGTGACAATGGCCTGCAATAGCCGTCTGCGTTATCAACGGCCAAATCCAAGGCCGACCCCTGCGAGCCGATTGCTTTCGCTCGGCGCGCCGCGTGGCAAAGCGTCGTCGCGACCTAGATAGTGACCTGCCCGCGGAGGCGAGCTCGATAGCGATGGCGGTTGCTTGATAGCGTCTCGGCAATCGGCAGAACGCGCACCGACCAAGTCGCCACGCGAAAGCAACCGCGTGGCAATGTGGCGGAGACTTAATGCGCGCGTTGCTCGGGACATCGGCCAGCTCGCAGCCTGGCGCCATGAGCCATCGGCGGCCCCTCCCCGACCGCGACTGGAGGCGCTGCTCGGGCAGTTCATTGCTGGGCATCTCGCGCATCCCTTTTGGAGGCAGGGGATCATCTACCGGCATATAGGCCGGGATTAACGCAGGTCTTCCATATGCTAGAGAGCGAGGATCCACATGTCATCAAATGGCGTGCATCGAAGGCGGGCGCCGCCCTATCTGTGGCGGCGCGCCATGGCGTCACGGCCGGCTATCCCAGTCAAGGCGAACTCGATGCTGCCTGCCCCCACATGCGCTCGGCTCGCCACCGCAAGCAATTGGCGATCGTTGTCGCTGGGGCATGTGCGCTGACGGACGGTCGGCCGATATCAGCGGTCGCCCGTTTGGACAACGAGTTGATACGTCGGAAAGCCTCGGCATTGAGCTCCCGATCACGTAGGGTCGAAAGGCAGCCCCTCCCCTGTCGCGTGATCCCTCCGCTCGATCACGTGGAAAGTCGGATGCGACGACGTTCCGTCGGTCGGCCATCGCACGGAAGGTGCAGCTTCAATGACGGCAGGACAGTCGATCCTCCAGTCTTCCCTCAGGGGAATCCAGGAACCCCCGTAGGCCAGTTATCGCCCGATCGTGCCGTTGTCCGCGGACAACCGGTTGATCAGCCCGGCAGCTGTCAGGTCGTTTGCACATGAGTTGGTACCCGCGGCAATTGGTTTGCGCGACCGGGAAAATATGCCCGATATCGCGCTACTGATGGACGCTGTGACCTTGCGGCACTGTGGCCGCCTCGGTGGCTCTGCCTGGTGTCGTAGAGCGGCCGTTTCCTGCACCTCGCCGAGCAGGCGTGGAGGTATTCGGCTCCAGCGCTTCCGAAGAGCCCTGTCGGGTCTGCCGACAGGATCGCGTTCCCCAGAGCCTGCCACCGGTTTGATGAAGAGCAGAATTGCACCCATTCAAGGAGACTGCGCGCTGCGGCTTCACTCTCCGAATGGGATCCGCGACAGGGGTGGCAAGGCGCCGCCGCGGTGTCGTTGTCGCCGCTTTTTCGTTTCGCTGGAGGGGCGGCAATCGAGGCCTCCCGTCCCGCGGCGTTAGGCTGTTTGGCTCATGGCGATGCTTTGGTCCGAGCAGATCGGTGGGCGGCGGCTCCGTCCTTCGAGCCCCTGCGGCGCGTCTTTGGGGGAAGCTGGAGAGGGGCGGCACGTGAGGGCTGCCAATCTGGCATCCTGTGAGCCCGAACTGCATCGATCGGCTCGTCCGTCCAAGCTATATCGATTGGTCCTCCTTCCTGAGTTCCGGTGGCCGGGGGCCGAAGCTTCGAATGATGCAGCGGGTGGCTTTGTGCCGACGTCGGGATCCGCATGTGCCGGGGCGGATAGTTGGAAGTCGAGCTTGGCGATCGCCATGTTCGATATCTCGGCCAATTCGGCGGTCGGTCAGGTGGAGACAAGCGAGGCTACGCCCTTGAGCGGACGAAGGGCTAGGCGAGGCAACTCCAGTGCGCATCGTCGCCGATCATTGCGAACCTCTGGCCTCACGTTTGGCTGCTGGCCCACCAGCAGTGCGATGCCCGATTTCCTTCATCGAGCAATTCGGGGCGGGGCAGGTCAGCCGGCTTGAGGCCGGAGAACCGCGTCCGCCAAGGTCGCTGCTCGGCAAGTTGTCCGCGGACAACACCACTTCCAGCGCTCATCGCGTGAGAGAAGGCCGTATCCGCCTGGCGCCTCCTCTGCGAAATCCGCGCAATCGTCAGGCTTGAATTTGCCGCATTGCGACATTACCTCGTGACGGACCGAAGCGCTTTCCCCTCCTAGCCGCTTCGGTCCGACGGACAGCACTTCTCCTCCCAGGCTGTCGGTCACTATCGAAGCCCGGCGCATCTCTCCCGCGCCGGGCTTTTGCCATTCTGGCAACCTGCCGTCGGACAGGCAACGCATCCCCGCCTTCCATTCGTGTCGATCCGACCTCGCGAGATTTGTCGAGGTCGAGGAGGCTTGGGCCGGCGATGGGATGTCTGCGTCGCCGGTTTATGCCGCGACCGCCGCATCGACTCCAGCAGAAGAGCCGCGCGTGGTTGTCTCGCGAGACCGCTTGTGAACAAGCCGCGCGCCAAGAGCGCCACGACCGACGATGGCGCGGACGCCACCGCTTACTGGCATCTGCTTCCGGTCTGCGCGGCGCCTTCCAGGAGGAAGCGCCGAATGCCTTGGTGATGTCGTTCCAGTCTATTAGAGCGGATCAAGTCAAATGTTGGTGCACCATATCTGACGCACGCCGGCCGCTGCCCTTCATTACGCCGTCGGCACCCAATCCGGTCTCGATCTCAGTCGGTATGCGGTGGCTCGGATCCTTGCCGCGCGCTTGCTGAATTCAAGAGAGGATGGATGGTGATTTCCGCAGCCGGCCCTCCAGCACCGGGCAGGGAAGGGTGCCGGTGGTGGGTCTGGACTAACCCTCGAGATCGCGAGATCCGAGGCCGGCGCTCCGAGCGTGTTGCCGCCTGTGCCTTACGCCGGGTGCTTGAGAGTTGCGCCGTCATCGTGGTCAGAAGTGCGGCTAGCTGATCGCGCCGGTCGAAAGAAGAATGGTGTCGAGGACGTCTCTTCGATGCCGCCGCGCGCCGCATTGCTCTCGTTCCCCATGGAGGTGGGCCAGTTGGTTTTGCGGAACCGGTGCGGATTCCTCAGACGTCGTCATAGCAGAGCGCCCATTGGTCGCCGATATGCCAGCAGCGCCCTATCCGCGGGTCCGTCTTCCAGAGCAGGCTCTTGACGAATTCGATGCCGCCGCGTCTGAAGGCGGCGGTCAGCGCCTCGATCTCGTTATCGTCGATTGACAATCCACCGTTGGCGCAGACGAAATAGGCTACGCCGATCCAACGCGCCGCAAATCCACCCTCGCCGCGCACGATACGAAGCGCAGCGCCATGGGACGCGTGACGGCCGCCTTTCGACGGTCGGTCCTGGCGCGGCACGCCGAGCGGCAGCACCAGACGCCCTCCAGGCCGCAGTCTTTCGATCCAGGGTTCAGCAGGCCGCGCGACGGCGAAATTCACATAGATCGCATCCACCTCTTGCTGCGGCCATTGACTGCCGTCGGCGTTGATGACGCTGACATTGGCTCGATCCGCCAGCGCTGCTTGAGCGTGGGCGGCCAGATCCGGATCCATCTCGACGGCATAGACATGACCAGCAGGGCCGACCAACTCTGCGAGAATGGCGCTATAGTAGCCGGTGCCGGCGCCGATATGGGCGATACGGTCGCCGATTTGTACGTCTAGCTCTGCCAGGAGCCGGGCATGCAGTGAGGGGCTGCCATTGTTGATGCCCTTGTCGGTCAGCAGGGCGAATAGCACGTCCTGATAGGCCAGAACCACGTCGGAGGAGGGGAGGGGGCGATATCCGCCGCCTATATTGGCGATCTGCCATGGCGGCGGACCGAGAAATTTTTCGCGCGGGACGGTGGCAAAGGCAGCTTCGATCCGCGGGTTCGTCGTGGCGGCGGTTGCCACTACCTGATGGGCGTAAGCGCGGCGGATCACCGCCAATTCGTCGGCCGTGAACATCGCAGTCGGCATGGGCAAATCTCCGGGCATGGCTTTGATCTGTTCCCTTTTTACGTCTTTGCGGCTCCAAATCCATCTCTATCCCGATGCCTGATCCTTATGGATGGTGGATAGTCTTACTTGACAAGGAAGCCTATGACGGAAGGTAAGTGTTATTTAGCTTCCATGTAGGAAAAGTACGGTGTCACTTCATAGGGTTAATGTTCCGCAGGCTGCAGAATTTAGCTTCTTCGCCGCACATCAAAGTGTGGCCTGCAAAGAGGCGGCATCGGCCCTTGGATGCCAAGCACTCCCCAGCGCCATCGACACGTTTCAGGCGTCGGGTATCGCGCGGTGCCTAGTGTCTACTCTGAAACGCTTCTTGATCCTGTCGACGGGTGTACCGTCCTGAAGCGGAACCTGGACCAGTCGATCATAGGTCTCGAAGCCCATCTTTGCGTAATAGCCAAGGCCGCTGACGTTGTCGGCGCGAATGGTGGCATTGATGAATTCGAGCCCGAGCTCTTCCGCTGCCGCTCGGGTTGCAGGAAAAAGTGCGCTGCCGACGCCTGCGGTCCTTGGGTTCATGCGGGCAAAGGTCGCAATGTCGGCGAACCCTTTTGGCGGATCGCCGTATAAGCTCAGCGACTGAAAACCGACGAGCGACTGATCGTGCTCTGCGACATGGCAGGTAAGAGGAAACTCGCCATCGATGAACCAGTCCGCGAACTCGGCAGCCGAAAGCGGTGTCTCGAGTGCGGTTGTTCCGCCGGCCCGGATGATCTCGTTCAGGAGACTGCTCAGCTCCTCCGCGTCAGCAGAAACGGCCCTTCGAATGTGCATGTCCTGGCTACCTCGTCTCCGACCAACAGCCTATTGGCAAAATTAGAGAGTACAAGTCACCATGTCGTCTGGAAGGGCAAATTCCGTTCGGCGTTCAACGAACCTGCTTTACGCGCGTGGTGTTCAGGCACTCAAAAGCTTTTGCGTCTTTCGGTCGAAGAAATGAACCTTGGCGGTTTCGAATGAAGACTTCGCCCGTTTTCTGGTGCCGAGCGAGGCCCATTGCAGATAGGAACTGGCGCGATGAGATACGGCGTGGACTCATTACCGCGTAGCCAAATTCGGATTGATGCGAATTTGACGAACGCCAGATAGTTGGCCGCGAGTTTGGTGTATCTGGTCGCAACACGCCTACATTGCTTAATTTTGTTGAAGAACCGTTCGATCCGGTTGCGTGCGCGATAGAGATAGGGGCTGAAGCAGATCGGGTCTTTGCGGTTTCGTTTCGACGGAATGTTCGCCCATGCTCCTTGCTGGCGAGCCAGCTCTCTAATCCGAACGGCGTCACCCGTGTGACACGTTAGCTTAGATGCGTCGCGTGAAGGCGCCGTCAACCACCAGATTGGCGCCGTTGACGTAGCTCGCCGCTGGGCTCGCCGTGAATGCGACGACGTTGGCGATCTCCTCGGGCCTCGCCATGCGGCCCATCGGGATCATGGCAACCGCATTACGAAAATCTTCGGGTTGCTCGCTCTTGATTCGATCCCAGGCACCACCGTCAAAGAACGTCGAACCGGGGCTGACGACATTGGCTCGGATACCCTTGGGCGCGACGGTCCGGGCGAGCGACTTGATGTAAAAGTGCAGCGCAGCCTTTATGGCGCCATAGGATACCTCTGTGTAAGCATTGAGTTCTGAATCCTCGACTCCCCCAATCGAGCCAATGGCGACGATGCTCCCCGCCCGTGATCGCTCAAGGTGCGGCATAACCGCCTCAACTGCCGTCACAGTGTGGATCAGATCGACGTCGAAGGCCGACTGGAACGCCTCGATACTAAGGCCGAAAGATAGAGCGCTGGCATTTGCCACCAAAATGTCGACACCCCCAAGCGCCGCCGCAGCGCTTCCAACCCAGCTCCGAAGTGCCGCTGGGTCTTTGACGTCAACGGCCCGGCCCCAGGCCTTGCCTCCCTTGGATTCTAGTGCCTTGACCGCGTCCTCAACGGCGTCTCCGCTGCGGGCACAAATCGCGACGTCGGCTCCCTCCAACGCAAGACGCTCAGCGATGGCAAGCCCAATCCCCCGAGTCGAGCCGGTTACCAGTGCCTTTTTGCCAGTGAGCTGCAGATCCATTTCATGGGCTCCTCTAGTCCGACATCCATTGGAAATACCGCTTTGTGAGGTTAGGTATGTTCCCTGCAGGCAAACGCGGCAAGACCGGATCGGCATGATGATCATATCAACGTTAGGATGCCATGATCGGTGATGCCTTCAGTTTTGGTGATCTCGGCTGGCAAGCCGGCAGCCGCAAGCCTGCTTTATCGGCAATTCCGCTTTTGGCACATAGCATCGTCTCGCTGCTACGCAGCAACGTGTCGGCCATAGGGGCATAGCGGACTCTGTCAGGCTATCAGTCCAGCAGACTTATGAGTTCACGGCCTAACCATCGTGATGCTGAGCAAATTTGGCCATGGCGGAGATGATGATGACGGCGGACGCGGCACCAGGATCGATGTGCCCGATCACGCGGTCCCCCAATCGCGAAGCCCGTCCCTTGGCCGCCGTCATGTTGCTGGTCGCTTCACAGCCTGCCCGCGCTGCCCGCTCCGCTGCCTCGAAGCATTGGGCGAGGGGCTTTCCCGACTGCCGGGCATCGAGTGCTGCGTCGGCTGCGGGCTTCCAGGCGTCAACCATCGTCTTTTCTCCGGGTTCGGCCTTTCCGCGTTCCTGGATTCCCTGCGCCATTGCCGCAAAGACGCTGAGGAAGTCGTCATCGCTCAATGTCTGCTTGCCTTTGGCGGCCGCTCCGGCGCGCATGAAGGCCGTGGCATATAGCGGGCCGGACGAAGCGCCGACCGCATTCAGGAATGCCTTTGCCGCGACGTTGAATGGGGTTGTCGGGGCAATCCCGGCGTCAAGTTCGCCGACCGCTTTCGCCGCGGCCTGGCAGCCCGCATCCATGGCAAGGCCGTGATCCCCATCGCCAATGGCACCGTCCAGTTCGCAAAGATGATCCCGTTCCGCCGCAATATCCTCGGCAATCCCGGCAAACAAGCGCTGCAGATCTTCGGTCGTAAACGTCATCGATTACCTCGCAAACATCGCGCAATCACAGGGGTGGTCGATCAATCGCTGAAGCTCGTCGTCAAGATGCATGACCGTGATCGACGCGCCGGCCATTTCGAGCGAGGTGCAGTAATTCCCGACGAGCGACGTATGGAGGATGAGCCCGGCATCGTCGAGCCGGGACTTCACGCGCCGCATCATGATGTAGAGTTCCATCATCGGGGTCGAGCCCAGCGAATTGACGAGTACCGCGACACGATCGCCCCGGTCTGCGTTCATTTCGCGAAGAATGCTGTCCATGAGTTCGTCCGTCACCGCGTCGGCCGGCCTCAGCGGCTCGCGCGCCACGCCAGGCTCCCCGTGGATGCCCATTCCGATCTCCATCTCCCCTTCGCCGATCAGGAAGTTCGGCCGGAGGGTCTGGGGCAGCGAACATGGGGAAAGCGCGACACCCATCGTATAGGTTCGCGCATTGGCATGGCGGGCGGCGCGCTCGACATCGTCAAACGAGTAGAGAAGATCGCACGCTGCGCCGGCGGCCTTGAAGATGAAGACGTTACCCGCCACGCCCCGTCGTCTATCCCTTTGATCGGGAGGAGCAGACGCCACGTCATCCGTGGTCAGGACGGTGCGTACCTCGATCTCGTCAAGTGCCAGCATCTCGGCTGCCATGTCGAAGTTCATCACGTCGCCGGCATAATTGCCATACATGAACAGCACACCGGCGCCGCCGTCGACTGCCATGGCGCAGGCGACAATCGGATCGGGCGGCGGCGACGCGAAGACGTTGCCGATTGCGGCCGCGTCTGCAAGCCCCTTGCCGACGAACCCCAGAAATGTCGGTTCGTGCCCGGAGCCACCACCGATGACCAATCCGACCTTGCCCTTTCGCGGCCCGTTTCTGGCGACGATCGCGCGGGGCATGTCCTCTACCGCGTAGAGATGGCGCGGATGGGCCGCCAGGACCCCCTGCAGCATCTCATCGACGGCATCGGCGCCGGAATTGATAAGCTTCTTCGTCTTCACATCGATCCTCCCGAGAGCGAGTTCCCGATCGCATAGATGCAGCAGCACCGCTGGAGGTCAATCCGCCAGCACGTCGCGCTGCAGCGGCAAGACGGTGACAGCCAATGGGGCAAGCAGCAGATGCCCGCTTGAGTCCTTGCCGGTCGGCCCGCATGCGCTGCAATCGACCTTTCTCTCTTTGCTCGTCAGATTGACGACGTACAGCCTGGCGCCTGTAGTATCCCTTGCAACGAAAGACAGGACCTCAGAGGGTGAGGAGGAGACGCATTCCTGCCAGGATGCACCAGTCAAAGCGGAGAGTGTCCGTATGGTGTTGAACAGCGAGCGCCGGCCGCCTTGTTCGGTCGGTTCCGCCGGACCGGCGATCAAACCGAACGGACCGGTCAGGGCCGATAGCGTCAGGCATTCCAGATCGGCATCCAGCACCCGTATCGCGTAACCGAATGCAAAAGCCTCCGCGAAGCGTCCATTGTGGCGTGGGTCGCGGTTGGCCATGGGTATGCGAGAGCCGGACGGATTGTCCATCGTGCGGCTGCCATAGGGGTTTTGCCGCATCGGGATCGTCGACGGGCCGATGCGGTAGGGCTTGTCGCCGTAGATCGCACGCACAGACCGGGTGATGAAGGGCAGGGCTTCCAATGTCTGCATGACGCTGAGATCGTCGGCCGCATGCACGATCGGGTTGGTGCAGTGGCTGACGAAGTCGAGCTGTCCATCCGGGACGCGCTTCCGGTTGAGCTCGGTGAAATAGCTCAGCATGCCGCCGCCAATGCGAATGCCGGGAAAGGCAGCGCGAGCGGCGGTATAGACTTCATCCAAAGGCGGGCAATCCGGCCAGGCGCTGCCGGGCGGCGTCGACTGCCGGTCGACCGAAGGCGAGATCATGATCGCATCGGGCTTGAATTCCGCCAGCTGCATTTGGCGGGCGATCTCGGCGGTCTCGCTTGACGGCGATAATTTGCAGGGAAGGGCAATCTCCAGCGTCGAGCGGCCGCGATGGACCGTCGCGATTGCTGCGAACCGCCTGAGCGCGTCGACGCCGTGCCGGGCACTCGGGTCGAAATGGAAGAGGAGTTCCTGAGGAGCGATCTCCGTCAGGATGGACTTTGCCAAGAGGGTCGCATCGGCCTCTTCGGGTGTAATAATCACGCCGATATCCGGCATGGTGCCAGTGCGCGCACCGAGCTCGAGTTTTATGGCGCCGACTGACAGCCCAGCCGAAGGATCCCGTGTGGCACCGTTGATATCCCTGATAACAAGCGACGTCTTTTGACGGACAGGCTKATTGGCGGCAATCTGGTAGGGCCAGGGCAGGGCGCGCGGCCTGACATATGTCTTATAGGATGCGTCCGACCAGTTCCTTTGATCTTCCATTTCAAAGGTGTCGCCCTCCATCCGGCATTCCGCCTGAACGTCAGGCATGACCAGGTGGGTGATGGCGCGCATGTCCTTGAACGGCTGCCAGGGCTCAATGAGATCGGGAAACCGTGTTGCCACGACCTCCCCGTCGACATGCTCGACCGTCGCCGGTGAACCTGCCAAACCGACGATCGGGTGCAGAATGCAGAAGCCGCAGCGGTTGGTCTCGAAGCCGGTCGAGGCGATGGCCTCAGCCTCGAAGTCGAGCCGGTCCGCAGTTGCGCTGATGCGAACGTCAATGACAAGCCTGGTATCGTCGGGTCCCTCGCAGCGGGCGAGATAGGCGACCTCGAAGCGATCGTCACTCTGCTCGATGCGGAGATCGGTGATTTCAGGGCTGTAGGTGCCCCAGTCCCGGTCGCGAACGAGATAGGAAATCGCTCGCAGCACCTCGGTCCCGTCGTAGCGGATGGTGCGGAGGTTGCCGTTGGCGAGATCGGCTTCCAGTTTTCCCGCTCTCAGCCGAATCGGCGGCGTTTCGACGAGGCGAGTGCCGTAGAGCTGGAACGCATCGACCGTCATCGCAGCATCGCTCCGACATCGATCGTCTGTCCCCTGGCCGCACTGTCATAGGCGGCCTCGACGAGCGCAAAAGTTTTCAGATTGTCAGCCCCTGACGTCGAGTGTTCCGCGCCGCGTTCCAACTGATCGACCCAATGCTGCTGGATCGTATAGACGCTCTCCTGGATGTTGTGCCAGGGCCGCGAGGCCCATGACAGCAGCTTCGGAGACACGTCCGTGGTCGTGGTGCCCTTGGCGTTGGTGACTTCGAGGCCGTAACCCTGGGTCAGGCGGATCGTGCCTTCCGAACCGTCGAGCTCGATCAAGGTCTCGGGGAATGGCTCCCTGGAAAGCTTGGTGGCGTAGCTGACGTCGACGACCGACGTGGCGCCGTTTTCGTGATCGAGCAGAATGGTCGCGACATCCTCGCCCTTGATGATGGGATTGACCCGCTTGGTGCGGGCCGTGAGCGATCGAACGTCGCCAAGGATATAGCGCGCGATATCGAGCGTATGGATGCCAAGGTCTTCAATAATGAACCGTTCGCCCTCGGCGAGATAGGGCTGACCGGAAAAGACGTCGTAGGCCGAACGGAAGGAGAAACGGCCCCAGAAGGGCGTGCCGATGGCATCGGCCTCCAGCGTCTTCCGCACCGCCTGGATCGGCGTCTGCCAGCGAAAGTTCTCGTGCACCATTAGCGGTATGCCGGCGTTGCGGCACGCCTCGACCATCGCCTTCGCATCCGACAAGGTCTTGGCGAACGGCTTCTGGCAGATGGCCGGCACCTTGTTCGCGGCCGCCATTTCGACGAGGGTACGGTGACTTTGGACGGTCGTGGCAATGTCGACGAAATCAAAACCGCCATCGGCGAACAACGCCTCGGCATCGCCATAGCGGCGATTGATGCCGAACTGATCGCCGACGAGCTTCAGCCGCTCTGGGTCGCGATCGCAGATCGCGACAATGCCGGCACCTCGAACGTCATTCCAGGCATGCATCTGGTTTATCGCAAAGAAGCCGCAACCGATCAAAGCTCCTTTTAATTCCGTCATCTCAACCTGCCTTTGCCATCTGCATGAGGGTAACGCGCTGCTGCAGGCGGCGTTGCGCCTGGTCGACGACGACGGCAATGATGATGACGAGGCCCTTGATGACCATCTGCCAGAAGGAGGAAACGCCCATCATCACCAATCCGTCGGAGAGGATGCCGATGACGAAGGCTCCAATGATCGTGCCGCCGATCGTGCCGCGGCCGCCCGACATCGAGGTGCCGCCGAGCACGGCTGCGGCGATCGCATTGAGTTCGAAGCTTTCGCCGGTTGCCGGATGGGCTGCCATCAGTTCGGAGGAGATGACGACGCCGACGATGGCCGCGCAAAGTCCGGAGAACATGTAGACGAAGATCTTGACGACATCGACCCGGATACCGGACATGCGCGCAGCCCGCTCATTGCCGCCGACGGCGAAGATGTGACGACCGATCGGTGTCGAGCGGGCGACATAGGCGGCCAGCAGCGCAAGCACGATCAGGATCCAGATCGACACCGGCAGGCCGAGAATGCGTCCCGCGCCGAAGAAATCGAAGCCGGTCGTTGCATATTCAGGCCGGCCGACAAGGTTCGGAAAGGTCTGGCCGTCCGATGACAGCAGGGCGAGACCGCGGGCGATATAGAGCGTACCAAGCGTGGCGATGAAGGGCGCGACGTTGAGCTTGGTGATCAGCAGACCGTTGATCAGACCGATGAGCAGGCCGATCGACAGGGTGATCAGCACGATCTCGAAAAGGTTGAAAAAGATGGTGTAGCCAATCGGCAATTCGATGCCGTAAAGGATCAGACCGCCCGCGACCATGCCGCAAAGACCGACGATCGATCCGACCGAGAGATCGATGCCGCCGGTGATGATGACGAAGGTCATGCCCATCGCCAGGAACGCGTTCAGCGCCACATGCTTCGACATCAGGATCATGTTCGCCGTCGAGGTGAAGTTCGGTGCGAAGATCGCAAAGAAGATGATGACGGCAAACAGCGCGATGAAGGTCCTGAGCTTCATCAGCGTCAGAAGCACGGAGCCGTTGGCGCCTTTCGGCGTGAGAATAGTTGATGTAGCCGCCATCATGACGCGAGTTTCCCTTGATGTCCGTGTCCCTTGGCAGAAGCCGCAATGATGGCTTCTTCGGTGGCCTCGTTCCGGTCGAAGACGGCGACCAGCTGGCCGTTGCTCAAAACCGCGATGCGATCGGAAAGCGCCATGACCTCTTCGAGGTCGGAAGTCGAAAACAGAATGGCAAGCCCGTTTGCCGCCAGCCGCCGCATGGTGCGGAAGACATCGGCCTTGGCGCCGACATCGATGCCGCGGCTCGGTTCATCCATCAGAAGCACCTTCGGATTGGTCATCAACGCCTTACCGATGACGACCTTCTGCTGATTGCCCCCTGACATCGAGGTCACCTCGAAATCCGGGTTCGGTGCCTTGATCGAGAGATCGCGGATCGCATCACGAATGGCATTCTTCTCCGCACGCCTGTCGATATGGAAGAGCCGGGTGAAGCGGCCAAGGCTCGCCAGCGTCAGGTTGGAGGCAATCGAGAGGACCTGGACCAGACCTTCCCGCTGCCGGTCTTCCGGAATGAGCGCAAGGCCGCGGCGGATACGTCGCGTGGTGTCGCGGGCGCGAACCTGCTTGCCGTCGATGAAGATCTTGCCGGTCGAGTGCGTGTGACGCCCGATCACGCATTCGAAGAATTCGCTGCGTCCCGCACCCATCAGGCCATAGATGCCGAGGATTTCGCCTGCCTTGACCGACAGGGAGACATCGTTGACCGAGAGCCCGCCCGTCGGCCGCGGCAGGCTGATGTTTTCGGCACGAAAGACCTCAGCTCCGATGGCGTGATTCACGGATTTTGCAAAATCCTTGGCATCCGAGCCGATCATCGAACGCACGATCCAGCGTGTATCGATGTCGCGGACCATGGCCTCGCCGGTGATCTGGCCGTCACGCAGCACCGTGATGTAGTCGCCGATCCGCATCAGCTCTTCGAGCCGGTGCGAGATATAGACGATCRCCACGCCCTGGGCCTTCAGTTCCGCGATCACCTTGAACAGGATCTCGACCTCGGCCGCCGAAAGAGCCGAGGTCGGCTCGTCCATGATCAGGATCCGGGCATTCAACGACATCGCCTTGGCGATCTCGACGAGCTGCTGCTGGCCGATCGGCAAATCCTCGACCATCGTATCGGCCTCGATCCCGGCATCGAGACGCTTCAAAAACGCATTGGCCTTTTGGACCTGCGCCTTGTGATCGATGCCGAGGATACCGCGGGTGATTTCGCGCCTGGCGAAGATGTTTTCTGCGACCGACATGTTGGCGAAGAGATTGAGTTCCTGGAAGATCATCCCGATGCCATGCGCTTGCGCGTCCGCAGGGCTGTCGAAGGATACGGGCTTGCCATCCAGGATGATGCGGCCGAGCGTCGGACGCTCGACACCGGCGATGATCTTCATCAGCGTCGATTTGCCTGCGCCGTTTTCGCCGACAAGGACGTTCACTGCCCCGCGACGCAGCTCGAGATTGGCGCGCTTGACGGCGACGATACCCGAATAGACCTTCGACACGTCGTCGAGGCGCAGGATGACATCGTCCTTTTGTGCCTCTCCTGTGGTCATGGGCCGACCTTCAGTTCCGAAGGCGTTATGAGCGGCAGCTCGCCGCTCTTCGGCAGCGGAAAGGCGCCGATCGCGGTTACCGTCTTGCCGGCGAGGCCCTCACGCGGGATGGCGGAGAGAAAGGAGGTATTGGCCTTCTCGTTGAAGGCTTTGCCAAACTGCGCCCACTCGATCTGGTTCTTGAATTCGTTGAAATTGACGAACTCCAATGTGTCGCGCAGCGCCGTGCCCCGCAGCGCCGGCCCGATCTGCACCTTGGCTTCGGCCTTGCCGTCGCCATCTGCGTCGACATCGAGCGTTGCCGCGCGAGAGGCCGTATCGGCCGCGACAATCTTGCCGGTGATCTTCACCGCATAGGTCCATGGCGAGCTGCTCTGCTTGCGGGGATTGCCGTATTTCTCGCCGGCCGCGTCGGGGCTGGAGGCGGAAAGCTGCATGACGTCTTTGAGGTCGCCGGCGCGCTTCTCGAAATAGGGCACGGCCTCGGACTGCCAGATCGCCTCGACCTTTGCATTCGGGTCGAAGGCGGTCTTGGCCGCTGCCGCAGCCTTTTCCTCAGCCGTCGGCGTCTTGATGATCTTGCAACCGGGCAAGGCTGCCGCCACGACGGCAGCGAGCAGGGCGCCCTTCATTCTCAACATGCTTTAAACCTCGACGTCTTGCGAAATGCATTGCGGAGGGCGCAGCGCTGCGCCCTTCGCAATTCGCGGCTGATCAGTTCGTCAGGGCGAAGGTTTCGAGTTTGCCGGCATTGTCGGCATTGATGAGAACGCAATCCATCAACTGCTTCTCTTCCTTTGGCGTCGTCTTGTTCTTGATGTAGGCGTCTGCCTGTTCTACCGCCAACTGAGCCTGCGCATAGGCGGGCTGCAGGACCGTTGCCTTGATGCCGCCCGACTTGATGGAGTCGCGCACGTCGTTGGAACCGTCGAAGCCGACGACAATCACGTCCTTGCGGCCGGCCGCCTGCAGTGCCGCGATCGCGCCCATGGCCATCGTGTCATTCCCTGAAATGACGCCCTTGATGTCGGGATTTGCCTGGAGGATGGTTTCCATCTTCGAATAGGCTTCCGTCTGGCTCCAGTTGGCCGACTGCTTGGCGACGGACTTCAGGTCCGGATAGTCGTCGATGACGTCGTGATAGCCTTGCGAGCGGATGCCGGCATTGGTGTCGGACTCCTTGCCCACCAGCTCGACGTAATTGCCCTTCTCGCCCATCAGCTTGACAAATTCCTGCGCCCCGAGCTGGGCGCCCTGATAGTTATTCGAGACGATCTGGGCGACGGCAACGCCCGTCGCGTTGATTTCGCGGTCGATCAGGAAGGAGGGAATGCCCGCATCCTTTGCCTTCTTGACGGCCGCGACGGAGGCGTCGGCTCCGGCATTGTCGAGAATGATCGCCTTGGCGCCGCGCCCGATCGCCGTGTCGATCATTTCCGACTGCTTGTTGGCGTCGTCGTCATGCGTCATGAGCAGCGTCTCGTAGCCGAGCTCCTTGGCCTTGGCTTCGGCGCCGACGGCTTCGGCCTTGAAGAAGGGATTGTCATGCGCCGGCGTGATGATGGCGATGAGATCGGCCGAAAAGGCCGGAAGAGCCGTACCAAGCGCGAGGGCGCCGGCAAAAGCTGCAAGTGTCAGTCTGCGCGTCAGTTTCATATTTTCCTCCCTGTTGTGAATGAAGCCCCGACTTCCCGGAGCGGCTAACCCCGTCTCCTCGGGGCAGTTGAAGGGGGAGGGCTCGCCTCCCCATGCCGGTTCAGGTGATGCGCCGGATGCTTTCGGCGATCTCCTGCGGTTCGAATACCTTTTTCCAGTCGTCGCGCATCAGCGCCGGGATGCCGAACTCGATCGCCTTGTTGCAGGCATCCGAGAACACGCCGTCGACTTCCTTGAAGATGACCGCGCCGAGCACGTTCATATGGCCGAGCAGGAAGTCGCGGGCAGCCTGTTCAGGCACGCCGCGTGCCACGCATTCGTCCATGGCCTGCCGCATGACGACGAGCAGCGATGCGCAGACGGTTTCCGACAAACCCGGTTCGAGCATGGCAAGCTGGTCGACCGTGACCCGGTGCGAGCGCATGACCGGAGCCCAGATGAGTTTGGCGATTTCCTCGCCAAGCGCATAGGCGCTCTCGGGACCCTGCATGAGCGCCGAGACGATGTGCTGCTTGGCGAACAGGCCGCCGAAATGGTCCTTCTTGGCCTGCATCTCCGTCTCGTCGTTGAAGATCGGCGGATGGCAGGGATGGGTGACGAAGTAGGTAAGATCGTCGCGCTTCGGCAGGTGGCCGGCAAAGGGAGCCGCTGCGTCCAGCGCGATCACCATCGTGCCTGATGTGAGCTTGTCGGCGATGCCTGCCGCCACTTTGCCGATCGCCGTATCCGGCACGGCAAGGATCACCACATCGGCGCCATCGAGTGCGGCATCGACGGGTAGGCAATCAAGGCCGAGATCATTCTTCAAACGGGCCTTGCCTGCGTCGCTCACCTCGACATGGCGCACCTCGAAACGCGAGCCTTTGAGGTTTTTGGCAAGCCGGTATCCCATTTTTCCGCCTGCGCCGAAGAGGGCAATCTTAGTCATGTTTTCCTCACCTGTTCCGTTATCAATAGGATCATACACTGGTATGATGAGTCAATCACCATATCACTACTTAATCGTTGGAATCACGTTTTTCCGCGATCGCACATTTCGGCCGATGCCGGAGGAAACCATCAGTGCTTCCTCCCCTCACGGATCTGGACGAAATAGCCGTCCGTCCCGACCTGGCCGCCTTTGAGCGCAATCTGCAGGCCGTTGGTCGGCTGATAGTCGCCATGCGCGAGGCAAAGCGGAGAACCCGGCGTCTGGGGAAGCGGAAGAAGCGTCGTCAGCGCGTCGATCTTCAACTGCCTGAGTGCGTGACTTGATGTGTCGCCGCCGGCGACGACCGCACGCGAAAGCCCTTCGTTCTCGATCAGGCGGCGCAAGATCGTGCCGAGCGCGCTTCCGAGCCGGTGACGAGCACCCGGAAGCTTGTCGATGTCGGCGCCCCGGTCTGCAGACGGTCCAAGCGCCGTGTAAAGAATGACGCTCTTGCCTTGCCTGAGCTTCTCGGTTCCCGCCTCTACCGCAGCACTCACCGCGCCCTCGCCTTGCTCCGAGACCAGTGCAAGCGGATCGAGCGCGATACTCTCGAAGCCATTCTCGACAGCCGTCCGGATCTGGCGCTCGGTCGTCGGCGATACGCTGCCCGACACGACGGCGAGGCGGTCGGCCGGGCCGATATCGGGAAACTCGGCTTTGCTTTCGCCGATGAAGCCGCTCCGCCGCCATGCGCTGAGCAGGGCATATTCGACCCCCGAGGAGCCGGCGACGAAGCTCCCCGAGCGGCTGGCGACACGAAGCAACTGCCGACCCGCGGCCTCCTGCGTCGCCTCGGAATCGACATCGATGAGCAGAATCCCCTCGGAACCCGACGCCAGACCGTCGATACCCGCATCGGCGTCAGCCGCGGTGATCGCGATAAGATCGGCGACCAGGACGGGAAGCAGGGTTTGCTTCGACAAGTGAACGGCAAGGTCCGCCTCGTCCATCGGGGTCACCGGATGACGGCTCATGACAGGATGGCGATCGATGCGAAAGACCCGGCCCTGGTAAGCGGCAAAGAGGTTGCCGAATGCCGTGTAGCGCTTCAGTTGCGGCGCGCCGACGATGACCGGTACGACGGATTGCCTGAAGACCGTACGGCCTATTTCGATCGCCTTGCCGATATTGCCGATCTCGGGGCTGGAATCGAAGGTCGAGCAGACCTTGTAGTGGCAGATGGCGGCGCCAAGCGAATTCAGCCATGCGAAAGCGCGCGTAAGGTGCTCTCCCATCCATGCGGGCGTCTCGCTGCGGCTTGTCCCGGCAATGCCGATTGCCCGGCAATCGCTAAAGCGTGCAAGCAGTTCCGGCGTCGGAACGTCGAGGAAGAGCACGGTCGACACACCGTTCGAGGCCAGGGCCTCCATCACATCGGTGGAGCCAGTAAAGTCATCGCCGTAATAGCTGACGAGAAGTCCATCCATCGCGGTCACGCACCCTTGCCGTCGCTAAATTTTGCAATCGAGGCGGCGAGTTCCGGGTGCTCCCTGGCGTAGATCTCTAGCGGGATGTCTGCGACTGCGGCCTGCCAGGCCTGCTGCACCGCGCGAACGCCGGCCGCCGGGCCACCGGGGTGGCTGACGATGCCGCCGCCGCAGAGATAGAGAAGATCGACGGTCCGGCCGGTTCGCTGATAGGTCTCCGGCGCCTGCCCTCCCCACTGGCCCGACCCGGCAACCGGAAGCGGGCAATCCGAGGCATTAAACAGCGGCGTACTGACGGCCTTGAAGGATGAGACGAAGCTGTCGTCCGGCTCCCAATATTTGACCCTGATGCCGTTGATCTGGAATTGGTCGACGCCCAGCAGCCGCCAGAACTGCTGGTAGACCTTGAAATCCATGCCGGCGCCGGGGTCGCGTGTCAGCACGTCCCAACCGTTTCGATGCGCGTGCAGCACCAGATTCGAGCGCTTGCGCAGAAAGCTCATGCCGCCGAAGCCGATCGAGTTGATGTTGACGACGGCGCAGTTGCCGCCGGCCTTGGCGACGATATCGTGGTTGCGCATCATCTCGTCGGGGTCGGCATGCGAGATGCCGAAGGCATACATGACCTTCCTGCCGGTCTTCTGCTCGTGATCGAGAATGCGCGGCATGATCGCCGCAACGCGGTCCCTGAGCGGCGAATAGGCCGGGCTCATCAGTTTTTCGTCATCCTTGATGAAGTCCACGCCGGATGAGATCAGCTCGCCGACGAGTTCCGCCGTCTCGTGTGGCCTGAGGCCAAGCGCCGGCTTGACGATCGTTCCGATGATGGGGCGGCCTTCGACGCCGGTGAGGCGGCGGCTTCCAGGAATGCCGAACTGCGGTCCGGGATGCGCGCTTTTGAAGGCGTCGGGCAGCGTCATGTCGACGATGCGGATGCCGGTCATGCCCTTGATGGAATAAACGCCGCCGATCGCAATGGTCATCAGTGCCGAAAGATCGGTCCCGATCGCCTCCAACGGAAAGGCAATGTCGACATCGGCCCGATTGAGCAGCGTGCCGGCGACCTCGGGCCAGGTCGGATGACGCGCATCTTCGAGTGGGCGGATTGCCAGCACGCGGGCGGCAACACGCGACTTCAGCTCTTCGGTTTCGCCGGGAACGGGCACGAAGGTGCCGGTCGACTGGTCGCTCGCGATCTTGTCCGCCATTGCCTCGACGCTGCCGGGCGTTTCGATACGATAGGTCAGGCTAATCATCATGAAACGGACGGTTGCTCCTCTCGCCGCCACATTGCCATGGCGTCAACTCATGATCTGGTATAATGAGTATTCCAACTTATTGAAAGTAGAATCTTCGCACCCGCAATTTTCGCCGGCGGCTTTGTTCTCGACCCGGAAAACTGTTAGGAGGAAACATTTTGAGCCAGCGAGATGTGATGACACAGCCCCTCGAACAAATCGTCCGCCGGAAACTCTCTGACGAAGTGTTTGATCGACTTGAGCGAATGATCACGTCGGGCGAGCTTCAGCCCGGCGACGAAATGCCCTCCGAGCGCGTACTGATGGAACGCTTCGGCGTCGGCCGGCCGGCGATCAGGGAGGCCATGCAGTCCCTTGCCAACAAAGGTCTCGTCAACATTTCGCACGGTGAGCGGGCGAAGGTCCTCAGGCTGACGGCGAAATCGATATTCCGCCAGGTCGATCTCACCGCCAAGATCATGCTGTCGCAATCGTCGGATTCGTTGGAATACCTCAAGAGCGCCCGCATCTTCTTCGAGCGGGGCATGGCGCGCGAGGCCGCGCAGCGGGCGTCCGCAAATGATATCGCCGACCTCAGGAACATCATCGAACGCCAGCGAATGTCGCTTGGACGGGCCGAAGAGTTCATCGACGCGGACATGGAATTCCACACCCGCATCGCGCAGATATCAGGCAACCCGATCTACGTCGCCGTCAGCGAAGCCATGCTTGCCTGGTTGAAGGAATATCATACCGAAATGCTGATCTGGACCGGCAAGGAAAAGTTCACGCTCGCCGAACACGACGAAATCGTCGACCGCCTTGAAGCAAACGACGTGGATGGCTCGGAAACGGCACTTCTCAAGCATCTCGAGCGGTCGCGAGCGCTTTACGCTAAGTAGTGTCGCGCCTCCATCGCTCGTCTCCTGATCCCATCTCACCGTTGATCCTCGGTCGCGCCCGCGGCTTCTGAAGCTATGGCATATTTGTAAGCAGCAACTGCGGAACAATGACGCGCCGGCGAGGTTCTGAATAATCACGCAAAGATCCTAAGGAGGACATCAGATGCGTATGAAACTCGTAGCAGCTTCGCTTCTTTCCATCGGCATGGCCACGTCTGCCTTCGCCCAATCCAATCCGGCACCGGCCGGCGCCACGATCGATAAAAACCAGGCCGATCAGGGTGGCGGTGCAAGCGGCAATATGAAGGCCAAAAAGCCGATGGCGACCGATACCACCACGACGGGCTCCACGAGCACCGGCACAATGAAAACCGACAGGACCAAGTGCCCCAATCCGGTCAACAACTCCGCCAAACTCCAGACACAAGGCGGCACGAGCAACGCGACCCCGATGGATGAGGCCTGCGCCGCGCATAATAATTGATCGGCCGCTTCACGAAAAAACCCCGCTCCGTGAACTGATCCCCGAGGTTGGATGTCCAATTTTCTGGGGTCAGTTCACGGGGCGGGTTTGTTCGTGAGGAACTCTAGGAAGCCGGCCGCCGAGGCGCTGACCGTCACCGGCGTGATGGTTTAAAGCGCTCCCTTCCTAGCGTTTGCGGACGACAGTGCGGCGCTCCGTCGGTTTCCTGTCGGTTGCCTCTTCTTCGGCGAGTGTTGCCTGCGGCTAGGGGAAGGATCGTGCTGCTTTGCTCACGCGATCAACTGCCGTAGGGGGCTATCTCATCGCGCTCGCCCGCGCGGAAGAAATCAGGTCGACCTTAAAGGCGACCGAGCCATCGAACTCCTCCATGATTTGGTCGGCCTCGGCCGACCGAGCGTACTCGGTGATGATCCGAACGAGCCCCTAGTTCCCGAGATCGGCTGCGTTCGACGCAAACGGTGGCAATCGCGGGCAGGCCCTGCGGAGGACGGCGTCTACGGTCCGTTACCGTACGGCAACGATTAGGACGTCCAGAACTTTCCTTTTCATCCAAGGAGAGAAAAATGACGTCTTTATCTGCAGTACACTCTGCTTCTCATAGCAAACAAACTTCCGCAATCGAACTAAAGATCGTTGAGCTGACGCCGGCATTACGCGCCTTCGCCAGAAGGTTCCTGCGCAACGAGGACGATATCGATGATCTCGTGCAAGAAACACTGATGAAGGCCTTAAACTCGCTCCATCTCTACCACCCAGGCACCTCGCTCAAGTCCTGGCTTTTCACGATTCTTCGAAACACGTTCTGCACCAATTATCGCAAGCAAAGACGGGAGCCGGCTGGACTGGACGTGGCGATGGAACAGGTTTCAATCGCGCCAGCCCAGGAGTGGGCGCTACGGGAGCGGGAGTTGCAACATGCACTAACTCTTCTTCCCGACGACAGGCGCCGCGCCCTAACGCTAGTGGCTACCGGAACGAGTTACGTGGACGCCGCCAGGATGTGTGGGTGCCGAATCGGCACATTGAAAAGCCGCGTGAGCCGCGCCCGCGAGTCCTTGCTGTTGATGCTGGGAAACCAACTCCTTGACTAACCACGCTTGCAGCCAGGAGATTCGATCGGGGAGCTAGCGTCACCGAGGTTTTGCACTTCCAGGTGGGCAACTCCTTATTCCACCCGAGGATTGATGGTTCCGCACCAGGCGTCTCCAGAGCCTTCACGTGATGCTATCGGCTTCGTTGTATGCGAGGGCTGGCTGGGCTTAGTCGCCCGGGGGCCGGCCAGCCAAACAAATAGGCCTGTCCCAATGCGTGTTTCAAGCGCAATTCCGACGCGCTCGGCGGATTTGCCACTCCTTGTACGGCTTTAACATTTGTCCAGGGAAACGTCTTTCTATGGCGCTTTCGGTCAGAACGATTTTTGCGAAGTCTTCGTCATGAGGCGAAGGCTTAACCCAGGTTTCACTGCGGATTTCCAGATCAGCCATCATTGTGAAGAGCTCTTCATCCGTCATCGCCTCGAGAGCGGAGGCAAACGCTCGCTCCGCGACAGCCATAAAATATATCACAGTGCACCTCCTGCCGAGCACGGCGTCTGTGCCCTCAATGCACAGCACGCTCACGGCGGTTTGCTTCTCGGTTACTTTCCAGGAAAATCCTTTTCGGTCGTCGCAGCCGCCGGGCGCCTGTTCTGCGATCCTTCTCTATCGGACGCTCGCAGAGGGGCCGTGGGCGCACTGGCGACAAAGAGGCCGAGTCCGACAGCACCGAGTGCAACGACGAAAGTACCTGCGATGGCAGCGGCCGACCGCTGTCCATCCTGCTTGATCATCCCCAAGCCAATAGCAATTCCCAGGAGAGCTGCTCCGCCCGCAACTACAAAAAGCCAGAGGTAATTCATCGGCTCCACTCCAGATGTTCGGCCACCCAACCCTGAATGACGACGAAGGTTCCCGGCGATCTCACAAACGGCTGCCCTCCGGGTGGGGATATTCGTGTCTTGCGTTTATGCGGCGGATTGACGCACAACTCCCGCGATGATATTCATGTGCTAATTGGTCAGGCCAGTTGACCAGCTGCGCGGCTTGAGGAGAAGCCGCCGGGGAGGCCCACGATGTTTTCGCCTGTTGAATCACGCCGTCTTTATAGGCAGGTTGCGGATCAGATTCGCCTGATGATCGCGAGCGGCGAGCTTGCCGTCGGCCAGCGGCTGCCGGCTGAGCGCGACCTTGCGGAGCAACTGTCGGTCTCACGCCCGACCGTCCGCGAGGCACTGATCGTCCTCGAGGTCGAAGGTCTCGTCAACATCCGCATGGGATCCGGCATCTATGTGGTGCGCCAGCATGCTGCGACCGTCGCTGGCGCCGAGCGCGAGCCGGTGGAGGGGCCTTTCGAGCTGCTGCAGGCGCGAGCCCTCATCGAATGTGCCATAGCCGAAGAAGCTGCCGGTCGCGCAAAGCCGGACGATATCGCTCTGCTCGATGAAACGCTGACGCGCATGGGTGGCGTGGTCAACGATGCGAGCGCAGTGCTCGATGCCGATCGCGCCTTCCACACCGGCATTGCCGCCATCATTGGGAATGCGACATTGATCCGCGTCACGGGCGAGATGTTCGACATGCGCATGACCCCTTATTTCGCAAGGCTCGCCAGCCACTTCGAGGGGCCCACGACATGGCGCAGCGCGCTGGACGAGCATCGCGCCATTCGCGACGCGATCGCCGCCGGCGATGCCGCCGGCGCCAAGGCGGCCATGCGCGCTCATCTCACCATGTCGCAGAAGAGGTTTTCCGAGAGCTTCGGGGAGGAGTTTTCGGGGGAAGAGGAGCGCGGACGCAAGAAGCGGCCGTCGAAAGGAACATCCAAGACTTAACCCAAGCTCGGGAGGAGAGAGCAATGAAAAGCAGACTGGCAACGATACTTTGCACCGCAGCCGCGATCATGGCGAGCAGCGCGATCGCGCAGGCCCAGACAGTGCTGAAATGGGCGCATGTCTATGAAACGTCCGAGCCCTTCCACACGGATTCCGTCTGGGCTGCGGAAGAGATCAACAAGCGCACCGACGGGCGCTACAAGATCGAGGTCTATCCGGCATCGCAGCTCGGCAAGGAAGCAGACATCAACCAGGGCCTCAAGCTCGGGACGGTCGACATCATCATCTCGGGATCGAGCTTTGCGGCACGCGACTACAAGCCGATCGGTGTGACTTACTTCCCCTATATTTTCCGCGGTCCCGATCACCTGATCGCCTACACCAAGAGCGATGTCTTCAAGCGTCTTGCCAAAGGCTATGAAGACAAGACCGGCAACCATATCGCCGCCGTCAGCTATTACGGCACGCGCCATACGACATCAAACAAGGCGATTACCAAATGCGCCGATATGCAGGGCTTGAAGATCCGGGTGCCTGACGTTCCGGCCTATCTCGCCATGCCGCGCGCCTGCGGTGCCAACACGACGCCGATCGCCTTTGCCGAAGTCTATCTCGCTTTGCAGAACGGCACGGTCGAGGCACAGGAAAACCCGCTGACGACAATCGAGGCGAAGAAATTCTACGAGGTCCAGAAGAACATCATCCTCACCGGCCACATCGTCGATCACCTTAACACCGTGATCTCGAAGACGCGGTGGGCAAGCCTTTCCGACGAGGACAAGAAGATCTTCGGCGAGGTCATGCAGGAGGCCGCCGAGCGCACCAGCAAGACGATCGCCGGCAAGGAAAACGGTCTTATTGCGACCTTCAAGGAAAAGGGCCTGAACGTCGCCGAGGTCGACAAGGCCGATTTCGAAAAGGCCGTGATGGAAAAGGTCAAGTTCGAGGATTTCGGCTACGAGAAGGCCGATTGGGAAGCAATCCGCGCGATCCAGTAAAACTCGCGGCGCGGCGCCTTACAGCGCCGGGGGGGGGCTGCAGGCGCCGCGCTCCTTCATTCCGAACTGGAACAGGGCCGATCATGTCGCAAGAAATTCATACGCAAATCACGGCCGAAGAAATCGGTCACGAGTTCGAAGGGCACGCTCCGACCGCAAACGTCTCGGATTACGCCATTGAAGACTGGATCACGCTGATCGTCTTCTGGCTGATGGCGGGTTGCGTCTTCCTGCAGTTCTTCACGCGTTATGTGCTGAACGACAGCTACGCATGGACCGAGGAAATCGCGATCAATTGTCTGATTGGCGTCGTCTTTCTCGGTTCCGTCATGTGCGTGCGCACGTCGCGGCATATCCAGGTGGATGTGTTCTATCACTATATGCCTGCAAGCCTGGCGCGCGTGCTCGCCACTTTTGTCGATATCGTCCGCATCGGCTTCTTCGCCTATGGCTGCCATCTGATGTGGCGCTACGTCGACATCGTGGCGGACGAGCAGATGGTCACGATCGATCTGCCGCGCAACATCGTTTTCTACGCCGTTCTCGTCGCCTTCGCGCTGATGCTGATCCGCGCAGTCGTCGTCTTCATCGCCAATATGCGCCGCGGCTACTCCGTTCTGGAGCGCCCCGAAGAATTCCAGACCGTCGAGGGTTGATCCGATGCTACTTCTTCTTGGCTCGTTTCTGGTGCTGATGCTGGTCGGGGTGCCCGTTGCCATCTCGATGGCCGTCGCATCCGTGCTTTATATCGTCCTCTATGACGTCGCGCCCGACATCATCGTCGCCCAGCGCATGATCGCCGGGGTCGAAAGCTTCCCGTTGCTCGCCGTGCCCTTCTTCATCCTCGCGGGCAACCTGATGAACTCGGCCGGCGTCACCGGCCGCATCTATTCCTTTGCCGTTGCTCTCGTCGGCTGGATGAAGGGCGGTCTCGCGCAAGTCAACATCATCGGTTCGGTCATCTTCTCCGGCATGTCCGGCACGGCGCTGGCCGATGCAGCGGGTATCGGCACGATCGAGATCAAGGCAATGAAGGATCACGGCTATCCGGTCGAGGCAGCGGTCGGCGTGACGGCGGCTTCGGCAACGCTCGGTCCGATCTTCCCGCCGTCGCTGCCTTTCGTGATCTATGGCATGATGGCGAACGTCTCGATCGGCGCTCTTTTCATGGCGGGCATCCTGCCCGGCGTCGTCATGACGCTCCTGATGATGATCACTGTCGCCGCCTTCGCCTACTGGAAGCGCTGGGGCTCCGACGCGCCGTTCGATGTTAGACAGCTGCTGTCGGCGGGGATGGAAATCGTCGTCGTCCTGGCGGTGCCGCTGGCCATCTACCTGCTGATGCAGGCGGGCGTATCGATGAATGTTGCGGCGGGCATTGCCCTTGCCCTGCTTCTTGCTCTCGACTGGTATTTCCGCTTCTCCGCCGTCATGGCGCTGATGACGCCCGTCATCCTGATCGGCGGCATGACAATGGGCTGGTTCACGCCGACAGAGGCCGCCGTCGCAGCCGTCCTCTGGTCTCTGTTCCTCGGTCTGGTGCGTTACCGTACGATGACACCCTCGACGCTTGCCAAGGCAAGTTTCGATACGATCGAGACCACGGCATCGGTTCTCTTCATCGTCACCGCGGCATCGGTCTTCGCCTGGCTGCTGACGGTAAGCCAGGCGGCGCAGCTGCTGTCCGATGCGATCCTCTCGATTACCGACAATAAATGGGTTTTCCTGATCCTCGTGAACCTGCTGATGCTCTTCGTCGGCTGCTTCCTGGACACGATCGCGGCCATCACCATCCTCGTGCCGATCCTTCTGCCGATCGTCCTGAAATTCGGGATCGATCCCGTCCAGTTCGGTCTCATCATGACGCTGAACCTGATGATCGGCCTGCTGCACCCACCGCTCGGCATGGTGCTTTTCGTGTTGTCGAGGGTCGCGAAACTCTCCGTCGAACGCACGACCATGGCGATCCTGCCCTGGCTGGTGCCGCTCTTCCTGGCGCTAATCCTGATCACCTTTGTCCCCGCCGTATCGCTGTGGCTGCCGCAACAGCTTGGACTGTTGAGATAAGGATGGACACCATGCGGACACGTCTGGCACGGCTTTACCAAAAGGGCGATCTCAGGATCGAGACCGATACGGTTGCGGCCCCTGGTCCCGGCGAGGTGCTTCTCAAAATGGCAGCCGCGGGGATTTGCGGCTCCGACCTGCATTATTATCAGGACGGCGGCTTCGGGCCGGTCCGGGTTCGTGAGCCTATCATACCCGGCCACGAGGCCTCGGGGACCGTAAGCCAAGCGGGCGAGGGGGTCGATCTGAAGGCCAGCACGCTGGTGGCGGTCAATCCCAGCCAACCCTGCGGGCATTGCGAATATTGCCAGAAAAACATGCCGATCCACTGCCTGGAAATGCGCTTCATGGGCAGTGCGATGCGCCTGCCGCATGAACAGGGCATGTTCCGGGAATGGCTGGTGGTACCGGCCAAGCAGTGCTTTAAGGTTGGAGCTGCGACGACGGCAGCGGAAGCGGCCTGCAGCGAGCCGCTATCCGTGTGTCTGCATGCCGCATCGCGTGCAGGAGACATTGGCGGCAAACGCGTGCTGGTCACCGGAGCCGGCCCGATCGGCGCCCTGATGGTTGCCGTCGCCTCCTATCATGGCGCAAGCAAGATCGTGGTGACCGATCTCGCGGATGCCGCACTGGATAGGGCGAAAGCGATGGGCGCCAGCCGCACGATCAATGTTTCCAAGGATGCCCCGGCGCTTGCAGAATACGAGGCGGGAAAGGGCTATTTCGATCTCGTATTCGAATGCTCGGCCGCCGCCCCGGCCATCCGCGGCGCGATTGCCGCGATCAGACCACGCGGAACGATCGTGCAGGTCGGCGTCACAGGAGACGTCCCGATCCCTCTCAACGCCATCGTCGGCAAGGAGCTTCAACTCCACGGAACGCAGCGCTTCCACGAGGAGTTCGCGACCGCCGTCGAGCTGATCTCCAGCCGCAAGATCGATGTGCGACCGATCATCAGCCATAGCCTGCCGCTCGAACAAGCCGACGCAGCCTTCATCCTCGCCGGCGACCGCGCGGCCGCCTGCAAGGTGCAACTGACTTTTTAGTCCAGGGCGGTTGCCGCTCCGTCGACGGAGCGGAGTAAGAGATTGGCTCCTGTTGATAGGCAATTAGGCGCCGCTTGATGATCGCGGTTCAGCGCCGGCCCCTCGTGCGCGTCGCCAGAACATTGCGGATCGAGAAGCTGGAATGGATCCTGAGGACGCCGGGCAAGGTCGAAAGGATCTCTTTGTGGATCCGCTCGAACTCGCCCGCATTGGCGACCTCCACCCGCAATAGGTAGTCCGAACCGCCCGTCATCAGAAAACATTCCCGGATCTCTGGATGCCGGCGGACCGCCGCCTCGAGGCGATCGAGATAGTCCTCCGTCTGCCGCTCTAGGGTGATGTTGATGATCACGGCGATCATCTCGTCCGCATTGCCGGTGTCTACAAGCACCGTATAGCCACGGATCACGCCTGATTTTTCCATGATCTTGATGCGTCTGAGACAGGCCGATGGAGAGAGACCGATCTCGGCGGCGAGCTTGGCATTGCTCATGCGGGCATCGAGGCGCAGCAGTCTCAGGATATTGCGATCGATGGAGTCGAGAGCGGGCATGAGAGATCGTTCCAAAGTTTCGTTGATTATGCGGCAAATAGGCAAATTGGACAATAATCGACTACTGAATGATAGGCAATTTCGCTCATTATTTCATAAACTCCCTGACATCGAAAAGGGATGGACATGGATAGCGATATTTTGGTTTCCCGCACACGAACTGCCACGACCGCGCAGGGAGCCACGGGCTATCTGACGATCGATCTTGCCGCCCTCGGCCGTAACTATCGCAAGCTGGTATCGATGCTGGCACCGGTCCGCGCGGGCGCCGTCGTCAAGGCCGATGCCTATGGTCTCGGCGCCGAGCGGGTCGCGAGAAGGCTCTATGGCGAAGGTTGTAGGCATTTCTTCGTCGCCCAGTTTGTCGAGGCCGTGAGGCTCCGGCCGGCCCTTGCGCCGGGCGCTCAGATTTTCGTGCTGAACGGATTGCAGCCGGGCAACGAAATCGCCTGTGCTGAGATGGGCATCGTCCCGGTCCTCAATTCGCTGGCGCAGTGGCGGCAATGGTCAGCGGCCGCGCGCATTCTGAAGCGCTGCCTGCCGGCCGTCCTGCAGTTCGACACTGGCATGTCGCGGCTCGGTTTTCCCAGGGAAGAGCAAGCAGAGCTGGCGGCGGCTCTTCGCGATGGCACCAATGTCGAAATCCTGTTCATCATGAGCCATCTGGCGTCGGCCGATGACATGGACAGCGAGCAGAACGGCGAGCAGTTTGCCGAAATGTCCCGTATTGCCGATGAATTTCCGGGTTTCGATATTTCCTTCGCCAATTCCGGCGGCGTTTTCCTGGGCGAGGCCTATCACGGCGTGCTCGCCCGCCCCGGCATCGCGCTTTATGGCGGCGCTCCGAATGCCGGCGAGAAGAACCCGATGGAGCCGGTCGTCAGCCTTGATGTCGCCGTCGTACAGACGCGCAGCGTGCCGGCGGGGGCCAAGGTCGGTTATGGCGGCGCGCATGCCGCGCAGCGGGAAACACGTCTCGCCACCATTGCCGCCGGCTACGCCGATGGGTTGCCGCGGAGCCTCAGCGACTGCGGCGCCGTTTATTTCAAGGGCATTCGCCTGCCGATCGTCGGCCGCGTGTCGATGGACAGCGCGACCGTCGACATATCAGCGCTGCCTGAAGGCGCTCTGACCTTCGGTAGCCTTGTCGAAGTACTAGGCCGCCATCAGACGCTCGAGGACATTGCCCGCGACGCCGGCACCATTTCTTACGAAATCCTAACCGGCCTGGGCGATCGTTACGACAGGCAATATCGCTAAGAGCCGGCGGCTCCATCATTGGGAACATCATGAAGGTCATCGTTCTAGGAGCCGGCATCGTCGGCGTCACATCCGCTTATCAACTGGCCAAGGCCGGCCATGACGTCACCGTCGTTGACCGGCAGTCGGGTCCGGCGCTGGAGACGAGCTTTGCCAATGCCGGGGAAGTCTCCTTCGGTTATTGCTCACCATGGGCAGCGCCCGGCATTCCTATGAAGGCCATGAAGTGGCTGTTCATGAAACATGCCCCGCTCATCCTGCGCCCGAAGTTAGACATGGCCATGCTCTCCTGGATGGCAAGGATGCTGTCGAACTGTACCTCCGAGCGCTATGCGATCAACAAAAGCCGCATGCTGCGCCTTGCCGATTACAGCCGCATCGCGCTCGCCGAACTTCGCGCCGAGACCGGCATCGCCTATGACGAACGCATGCAAGGAACCCTGCAACTGTTCCGCACGCAGCAGCAGCTTGAGGCCTCGGCAAAGGATGTCAAGGCGCTGGCTGCCGACGGCATTCCCTATGAGGTGCTGGACCGAGACGGCTGTGTCCGCTTCGAACCGGCGCTCAAGCACGTGCGCGACAAGATTGTCGGCGGTCTGCTGACGCCGAAGGACGAAACCGGCGATTGCTTCAAGTTCACCAATGCGCTCGCGGCCAAAGCCGCGGCGCTCGGCGTCCGCTTCGCCTATGGGACGACCATCAAGGCGCTGGATGTCGAAGCCGGCCGGGTGCGTGGGGTCATCACCGATCGTGAGCGGATGAGCGCGGAGGCGGTGGTGGTCGCGCTCGGCAGCTATTCGCCGCTGCTGCTCAAGCCGCTCGGCATCCGGCTGCCAGTCTATCCCGTCAAGGGCTATTCGCTCACCATCCCGATCACCGATGCGTCACGCGCGCCGGAATCGACCGTCATGGACGAGACCTACAAGATCGCGATCACCCGGCTCGGCGACCGCATCCGCGTCGGCGGCATGGCTGAAATATCAGGCTATACCAATGATCTCGGCCTGGCCCGCCGCAGCACGCTGGAACATTCAGTTACCGATCTCTTCCCCGGTGGCGATATTTCCAAGGCCTCCTTCTGGTCCGGCCTGCGGCCAATGACGCCGGATGGCACGCCGGTCATCGGCCCGACAAAAGTCGCCGGCCTCTTTCTCAATACCGGCCACGGCACGCTTGGCTGGACCATGAGCACCGGTTCGGCGCGGCTCATCGGCGATCTCGTCAGCGGCCGCCTGCCGGAAATCGACGCGAAGGATCTCGCCATCAGCCGCTACGGCTTAAACCGCCCGGGCAACACAAAGGAGGGATGAAATGATTACGCAAATCGATTATCACTTGTGTGTCTCGTCTTTCGAGGTCCCGAATGTCGGTTAATTCTCATATCCGGAACAATGGCGATCTCACCCGACAACTGGCGGCGCAGAGCATGTCGTTTCGGGAAACGGCGCACAGCGGAACAGACCCGGACGAGCTCTCGGAAATATTGTCGACGCCAAACTCCCCGATCAAGGTTGCGGCGGAAGGCAATATGCCCATTGCATACCGCTGCAATTTTGTCTCCGTAGGAGAAGAGGTAACCGTAGCCGACTGCACCTACGAAGGCACGATCTTGATCAGGCGGGAGGCGCCCAGCGACAGGATGATCGTTTTTCTACCGATGGAAGGGAACGCATCCTTCGAAGGAATGCGGGAGCAAATATACTCTGTTCCCGCGCGTGGAACGATCCTTGAGGCAGGTCGTGCCGCGGGTGCTCGCCTGTTTGGCCCCCGCCGTCATTTCGGCCTGTTCGTCGATCAGGCAAAGGTCATCAGCCACCTCACGCAGATGTTCGAACGAACGATCAGCGGCGACATCGATTTTTATCCTCACATCGATCTGACGACCGGTCCGGGGCTTGTATTGCAGCAGCTTGTCTCGAGCCTCCATCGCGGCCTTAGCGGCAACGGACCGCTGAAACGGTCGCCGCTGGCCGTCGGCTCGCTCTGCGACGCGGCGATCTACCTGCTTCTGGAAAGCTGCCCCAATCGCTATTCGAACCAGCTTGCGCTGCCGGCTCCGGCACCAGCCCCACGCCATGTGAAATGGGCGATCGACTTCATGCAGGAACACATCGCCGAGCCGATTTCGCTCAACGATATCGCGATGGCCGCCAAGGTAAGCGTTCGCACTTTGCAACAGGGTTTCCGGCAGTTCAGGGATACAACCCCGATGGCCTACCTGCATGAGCTTCGGATGGCCGCGGCCCATCGCGATTTGCTCGCGTCTGACGCGAAGCAAGGCATTGCCGACGTCGCGCTCAGATGGGGATTTACGCATCTGGGGCGGTTTGCTGCCGAATACAGGAAGCGTTTCGGCCAACTACCGTCACAGACCTTGAAGCGCTGAGCTCCGTCGACGATGGACCAGGCGTCCGATCGCCGACGGGAGCGGCACGCGGGATGCGAATCTATGCCGAGCGCTTCAGGGCATCGCCAAGTGTCGAAACAATCCTGTCGATCTGGGTTTTCTCGATAATGAGCGGCGGGGAAAGGGCGATAATGTCGCCGGTCACCCGGATCAGCAGGCCCTTGTTGAAGCAGTCGACGAAGATTTCGTAGGCGCGGGTTCCCGGCGCGCCGTCACGGGGAGCCAGTTCGACTGCGCCGACCAGTCCGAGATTGCGGATGTCGACGACGTGAGGGAGGCCCGTCAGCGAATGGAGGGCCTCTTGCCAATACTCGGCCAAATCGGCTGCGCGGGTCAGCAGGCCTTCTTCCTCGTAGATCTCCAGAGTAGCGAGCCCGGCCGCGCAGGCGACCGGATGGCCGGAATAGGTGTAGCCATGGAAGAGTTCGATCGCGTTATCAGGTCCGACCATCAGGCCGTCATAGACCGTGCGGCTGGCAAAGACCGCGCCCATCGGGATCGTGCCGTTGGTGATGCCTTTTGCCGTAGTGATTAGGTCGGGCACGACGCCGAAGTAGTCGGTTGCGAAAGGGGTCCCGAGACGCCCGAAGCCGGTGATGACCTCGTCGAAGATCAGCAGGATTCCGTGCTTGTCGGCGGTTGCGCGCAGCTTCTCCAGATAGCCCTTCGGAGGCAGAACGACGCCTGCCGATCCCGACATCGGCTCGACGATGACGGCTGCGATGGTTTCGGCGCCGTGCAGCTGCACCAGGCGCTCGAGATCGTCCGCGAGTTCCACGCCATGAGCGGGAAGGCCCTTTGAAAATGCATTGCGCTCGATGTCGAGCGTATGGCGCATATGGTCGGCCGGTATTTGCGGGAAGGCCCGCCGGTTGTTGACGAGACCGCCGACGGAAATGCCGCCGAACCCGACGCCATGATATCCCTTCTCACGCCCGATGGTCCGCGTGCGGGTGCCCTGGCCGATCGCCCGCTGATAGGCGATGGCAATCTTGAGCGCCGTATCGACTGATTCCGAGCCTGAGCCGGTGAAGAAGATCCTGTCGAGCTTGGCTTGCGGGCCGCCCGGCGCGTTCGCAGCCAATTTCGAGGCGAAGTCGAAGGCGATCGGATGCCCCATCTGGAAGGTCGGTGCATAATCCAGCGTTGCAAGCTGTCGTTCGACGGCTTGGGAAATCTTCTTGCGGCCGTGGCCGGCGTTGCAGCACCAGAGGCCGGCCGTGCCGTCAAGCACCTGATTTCCATCAATGTCGGTGTAATACATGCCCTCAGCTGCTGCGAGAAGCCGCGGCGTTGCCTTGAACTGCCGGTTCGCGGTGAACGGCATCCAGAAATTTTCAAGTACGGGTGCGTTCGTTTTGCTGAGCTGGTCCATACTGGCCTCCGTTGGGGTGGCGCCGAGAATGGCAATTTCTCCCTTTCAAACAAGTCCTTTTCTTTGTCAATGCAAACTGTTGAAAGTAAACGGGTGTGAGGCTATGATTTTGGATATTCTGGACAACGCAAACGAATCGCTTCATGTCAGTCGATATCGGCAACCGCCTTCGCCATCTCCGCATCGCCCATAAGCTTTCCCAGCGTGAGCTCGCCAAGCGCACCGGAGTGCCCAATTCGACGATCTCGCTGATCGAATCGAACGCCTCCAACCCGTCGGTCGGAGCCTTGAAGCGAATTCTGGACGGCATCCCAATCGGCCTGGCGGAGTTCTTCGCCTTCGAGCCCGAGCGCCCAAGGAAGGCCTTCTATGCGGCCGAGGAACTGGTGGAGATCGGCAAGGGCGCCATCTCCTACAGGCAGGTTGGGGAAAACCTGTTCGGGCGCAGCTTGCAAATCCTCAAGGAATGCTACCAGCCGGGCGCCGACACCGGAAAGGTTCCCCTTGTTCACGAGGGCGAAGAGGGCGGGATCGTGCTCTCGGGAAGGCTCGAGGTGACGGTCGATGACGAGCGGCGGATCCTCGGGCCGGGTGACGCCTACTATTTCGAAAGCAGGCGCCCTCATCGCTTCCGCTGCGTCGGACCGGTGCCCTGCGAGGTCATCAGCGCCTGTACGCCGCCGACGTTCTAGTTCCTGCCCTCGATCCGGGCAAGCACGCCGTCGAGTGCAGCGGTCAGAGCGGCAAGGCCGCCCTTCTTCTCGAAGTCTGAGTAAACCTGCTCGTTCAGTCCGCCCTTGGTCGCGAATTCGCGGCTCAACGCGCTGAACGGTTCGTTGCCGGGGCTGTTCGCTTTCTGCGCGAGGCTTGCAAAGAGCGGGGCAATGTAGGCTTGCCCCTTCGATTTTTCGAGGCCGCTTCTTTCCAGCCAGACGGCAACCTGCTCCATGATGCCGAAATAGGTCGACATCATTGCGCTCGCTGCGGCGAGAAGATCATATTCCTTCCTCGACTGGCATTGGACAGCCGTTCCGAGCGCATCGAAAAGCGCTGTGACGGCGGTATCGGGCGGATAGATGGCAGTGACGCCTTGCCGACGTGCGACGAAGGGCAGTGGAATCGCCTGCACGAGATGTACCTCGGCGGCGATCCATTCGGAGAGGGCCTGGCGCTCCGTCGCCGCAACGAGACTGACGACCATTTGGCCATCCCGGAACGATAGCGCGCGCACGACCTCCTCGGCGACCTGCGGCCGTATCGCCAGGAACACCATCTCGCTGCGCTCGACGACGTCCTGATTGTCCTTGGCAATTCTCACGGCGGCGAATTCGTCAGCCAGCGTCGCGGCGATGTGAGCGCTGCGTGGAGACAGGTGAATCTCGGATGCATAGGCCGGTTCAGTGAGAAGCCCGCGAACCATCGCTTCGGTAATCGCGCCGGTGCCGACGAACCCAATAGTCTTGACTTTCACGTGATTACTCCGCAGCCCGCAACGGGCCTAGTGCGACATCGGTCGAGTAGTTCTCGCGCATTTTCGCTTGATTTGCCGACCATGCTGCCGACCTGACTCTCCAGCCAATATGCGCCGAGATGAAAATAACAGAAACAGCCGGGGCCGACGAGACTCTTCGGCCGCTGCGCTTTCCCTGTATCGCCCGGTGACGGCGCAATCTCCATTCATGATCCTGCTTTCGTTTCGGAATTCATACGCTTACAAGGTCGTGGCCTGTGAACATTCCACCAACGGAAGGTCTCATGAATCTCATGCGTCGCACGCTCCTTGGGTCCATATGGGCGATGATCGGCTGGAAGGCGTCGTTGGCCAAGCAATCCGGTCCTGAAACCGGCGAGGAAACCAAGGCACAAGCCGAGGCCTCATCGGTAACGCCCCGGCATGTCCTCTGCTTTCTCGGAAAGGATCGTGATCTCAGCCACCTGTCCGAGGCGGCATCGCAGGCGATCGCTGACTTTGCCGGCGGGTTCAGCGTCGACGAGAACTACTCGCAGGCCGAGCCCGACGATCGCATGAGCCGGTCCTTCGCCGTGTGCTGGGACCGGGTCGAACCCGATGCGTGGGGTCCTGAAGACGAGGACGCCGTCGCCCATCATCAATCTGTCCTCTATGTGCTCGGCCCGAGCATGGAGCAGGGGGAGACCGTGACGGTTTCGATGGCGGCTCTCCTTCTTGTCGAACGGTTGATCGGCGCAGGCGCGGTAGCCGTCAAGGGCGAATCCGCCGGTATAGCCCATGGGCTGGATCGATGGAGAGAGCTGATCCGGCAAGGCGCCGCCGCTGTGAAAGCCGCGGACTCTCTTGCCCAGCAGCGGATCGGCCGTCTGGCCTTCGCGAAGCGGCCGCTGTCGGCGCGCGGATATCTGGAAAGCGTCGGCTTCCATCTCGTCGGATTGCCCGAGGTCTATGTGCCTGAGACGGCCGGCAACGAAAGACAGGTCGTCGCCATCATCGATGCGGTTGCCGAGGAGATCGCCGGGCGGGGTCTCGACCTGACGCTGAAGGAACGCCACGCAAGCCTCTCCTTCGATTCCACCTACGAAGTCGACGAGTTCAAATTCAATCCATACGGCATCGTCAGGCTTGCCGAGTGAGCCGCTCCGCTCAATAGAGGCTGTAGTGATAATCGTAGCTGCGGAACCAGAGCCGCGGTTTTTTCGGCTCGTCGAAACTGAGCTGCAGCAGATTGCGCGGATGGGCGCTGTCAATGACCAGCTCGTCATCGGTCTCGGGATGAGCGGCCTGGGACAGCGCGAAGCGCTGGAACGCGTTGGTGAGCGCGGCTTCCGCGCTCTTCGGTTGATAGTCGTCGTCGAGCGGCAGCTCGGGCTCGTCTACGTGCTCCTGATGCAGCCAATACCACACGCGTTCATTGGGTGTGGCAGGCCGGGCGCCGGGGTTGCCCTTGTCGCCCCAGCTGTTGGTCTGCTCGTGCAGGCTGACGCCTGCCGGATCCCAGGCGAGGGCGCCAAGGCCGTCGCCTACCTCGATGAGCACAGCCACGCTGCGGTCGTAGCGAGCCAGTACGGTCTCCGGCAGCAACGTGTCCAATTCGGTCGGGCCGCCGATGCGCGTATAACAGCAATTCGCTCACCGTCCCGAGATCCTGTGGCGCCACGAAATAGGAGTCGTCGATCTGTATGTCCGCTTCGACCAGCAGTTGGCGCAGCGGCGCGGGCAGTTGAACATCCAGGCGTCGTTCCAGCTGCTGGAAAGCCGCTTCCGCCAGTTCGGTTTTCTCGGCAAAAGCCCGCACCCGTTCGGCCGCGAGCCGTCATAGAGCGTCGCCGAAATCGGGGCCATGTCGCGCACGGTCCATGTCTTCGAGAACGATCCGGCCCGGCCCTCGGCATCCCTCAGCGAGCCGCGCGGTTGCAGCCGCTTCAGTCCCGGTGGCAAGTTGAACACCAGTGCGGGCAGTTTTTTCAAGCCGGGAAGCGTCGCCGTGTCGTTCAGCTGGGCTACCACCTTGCCATCCAACACGACGTCAGCGGTCACCTGCTCCCCGACACCGAGCCAAGGGTGGATGCCAGCCCTGCCTTCGCGGCCCTCGGCGTTCTGCGGAGATTGGTTCTCCGCCGCCGCAGGCATGCCGGCTCCAAACATTGCCGACAGTGCTGCCCATAGCCCTGTCAGAGAGGATCGCCGTTGCAGCCTCTCGCTCATGCTCACTCCGTCTGCAGTTCCAGTGTCTTGGCAAGCTCTTCGTAAAGGTGGGCAGATCCCGCATTGTTCTCGCCAGCATATTTGGCGCTGACCGACCGCGCGGCCTCAGCTGCGATACGAAAGGCGTCTATCCGGTTCTGCGGGTCAGGCTCGGCTCCACCGCCGATGTCGCCATCGCTGAAACTGCTGGCTCTGTATCCGTCGCCCAGATCGACGACGCCGATCTGGGGGACTCCATCCTTCATCCGGCCGAAAAAGGCAGGCCCGGGCCGGTCGCCATCCCGGCGACGCAGCATCCCTTCTCCAGACGCCTTGCCGTCGACACAGGCTCCGATCCAGAAGGTGGGGCCGCTGGTCAGGGATGCCGGCGCGACGAATTTGCATTGACTGCCCGGATCCTGGGACCAATGAAGATCGGCCGGTGCTGCCCCGCCAGTGCCATTCAAATACAAAATCATCACCAGCGCGATCGGCACGATAACAGGCGACCGCCGTATGCCGCCCAAAACTCGTTTTGCCATGATTTCGTGCTCCCTTGGTGAAGGGGCCTTCCATATCGTTCACAATCACCATTGTCATGACTTATTGGTTGACAATTCTGCGGACCTCCCGTCGATGCGACAGACCCTGCAGCTCAATTGTAGGTGATCTTGTCGCCGACCCTCGGGCGATTGAAGTAATGGCGATCGAAGCTGTAGCCATTCTGCCCGGTGAAGTTTGAAAAGAACGCCGAGACCGGCGTCGTCAATGTGTACTGCACCCTGGTCAGCACCACCTGCACGCCGTCGTCCTGGATCTCCGAAGGGACCTCGATTGTACTCGCCGTGCCGGAGTTCAGTGCGGAGGTGTTGAGTGCTGCAGACCAGTTGACCGTTGCGCTGCCGCTCTTGGCGATATCGTCCACCGCGACGGTGATCGTGAGCCCTGTCGTCTCATAGGGCTGCAGGATGAAGCTGGCGCCGGAGAGAAGCTTGGCGACGTCGGACTTCGTCCAGGAGCCCTGCTGTGAAATCATGTCGCCGGTGGAAGAGGCGATCTCGTCGATCTTTCGGCTGACTGTGAGTGCATGGCCGAGATCGACGGTGCCGAACAGGAGCATCACCAGGATCGGCAGGACCAGCGCGAATTCCACGCCCGAAGCCGCCGACCGGTCGCGGATGAGATGACGGGCGCGGGATCGGGCGAAGCGGAAAAGGGACTGGCTCCGTTTCATCATGTCAGAAAGGCTCGTTGCGGAAGAGAACGGAAGATCCGAGCAGGTAGCGGCCGTCGGAAAGCTTGGCGCTCGACAGGCTGAAGAAATTGACGACGGCTGTCCATGGCAGGAACGTCTGAACCAGGATGTAGTCGCTGCCCTTGCCGATATCATAGGTCTCGGTCACAGTGAGATTGCCGCTGTCATCGATCGGGTCGGTGCTGGTGGCGGACGAGAGGTCGGAAAGCACGATCACCTTGACCAGGAGACCGCTGGAGCAGCTGAACGAGAGAAGCATGTCGTTGCAAATCCTGGCTTTGAAATCGGCCAGCGTGATCTTCGAAGATGCAACCTCGCCGGTGCGGATCATCCGGGAGATCTTGTGAACCGAAGCGTCCAGTGCCGAATTGACGAAAAACATCAGCGACACTTCGATAATGCCGAATATCATAATGAAGAGCGGCAAAGCCAGGATTGCAAATTCGATCGCAGCGACCCCTTTGCGATCGCCAAGCAGGCGGTGCAACGATGCGAAGCGTTTCCCTCGCCTCATTGGGTCAGCCTGACGGATGCGAGATATTGCGTGAAAAGCGCCGAAAGGCCTGCCGTGATCTCGGCCGACGACGACGCTGATATGAACAGGCTCTTGGACGATGCGCAGTCGGAAAGCGCGTAGGGGATGTAGTCGCGTCTGGTGATGCTAGTCGATACGCCGCTTTGCATGGTACCACCATAGGTGCCCTTCCAATTGGCGCTTGCCATGGTCGAGCCCACAGTGGCGTTGTAGCCCCAATCCGAAGTGAGCGGCAGGTATTCGGTGTAGAGAACTGCCATGGTGGCGGACTGGTTTTTGACGTAGGCGCACCAGTCCGGATTGAGAGGCGCCACCTTGTTCCAGTATGCCCCATACGTCGCCTGCCCGTTCTTCCATGTCACCTTGTCGGTCACCCATTCGCGCTGCGACTGGACGCCATCCGTCAGCAGCAGAACCAGCTTGAGCGGCGAGTTTGAGGAGGTTCCGTCCCCGCCGGTGCCGACCTTCTGCTTGAGCGTTGCAAGCGACACGTCAAAATAGGTGGCTGCCTTCGAGGTCGCGCTGGTGAGGCCGTAGCTTGAGTTTGTGAGGCGGTTGCGCGCCGTGTCGGTGCTCAGCGTCGGGGCGAGAACTTCCGTGAGGGTATCGCCGAGGCTATATAATCCCACCTTGATGCGTTGATGATTGCTGTCGGACGTGTCGATCAAGGCAAGCACGTCTCTGACGGCGTCACCGGCGACATCGGCGCGCAGCTTTATGTTCTTGGCCGTGCTGTATTCGTAATTATTGGCGTATTTCGTCTTGCCGACCGTGTGTGCATCGCCCGTGTGGCAGGCGAACTGGCAGCCGATGCCGGAATACATGGTCGACTGGCCGGCCGTTGTTGCCGCCAGAAGCATCGACGGCGATGTGTCGATGACGATGTAGACATTGAGATAGGAGGTGGCCGGCCCCTTGACGGCGCTTGCCACGCTGACGTCAACGGTGTCGATGTTGGCGATCTTCATCAGCGTCGTCGGAACCGTGCCGCTCGCCGTCGCCGTGATCTTATGGTTTGATGTATCGATGTCGATGTCGCCAAGCGTATAGCTGTTTTCGACCTGCGCGTGGAACCAGTCGGAAACCTTTTGCTTGAGAGCGACGGCGTCGTCGGTATCGATCTCTTTGACTGCCGCGATCAAGGCCGTGTCCAGGTCGCTCTGCATCCTCTGGCGGACATTGTAGGTACGAATATAGTCAAAGCTTGCGCCGACTGCGACGATCATCGGCACCAGGGTGAGGGCAACGACGATCGCGACATTGCCGCCCCTGTCCCTTCCGAGACCGCGAAGGGTTTTGAAGACCCGATCAACTGAATATGAAAGACCCGAGCGCAAGAAAGACCACCGTCACAAAAGTCATACTAATGTGCAAGAAGTATCCAAATTGCTTAAGTCTTTGTTAATTCCTGCGTTTTCCGATAGAATGCGGGCTGCCGACGCACTGTTTCGTGCGCAAATTGTATATGTCTGCGAATTATGGATAGACGTCGAATGACAAATCATCGCCTCTCACACTGCTAGACTAGCATAAGTGGGAGGTCCGCGCTGTCTGCGTTGAGCGGGCGGCCAACGCGGGGATCAGCACATCGGGAAGCCGCGGAATTGATCGTTCCGATCACCAAGACTTTCCCGCTAAAGTGAGACGTGTCGGCAGCGATCCGCCGTTCTCCTGTCCAAGCCCGCCTGTGAAGGGCTTAATGGCGGAGTTGGTGGAAAGCTCGTTCTCAGATCCCGTAAGGGGGAGGGCATACGGCGGAGCTATAGCTGCCGGTGATCGAACCCGGACAGTCGATCGTAGCGGCAGCAAAGCCGGGGGTACCGAACGGTGACCAGCAACCGCTGACCCTGCTTGCTGTAGACGATGACGGCCCCGTTCTGATGAAAACACAGTGCTCATGCTTGAAGATCTTGGCCACGAGGCGCCTCAGGCGCTTTCCGGGGAAGCCCTCATATAGCTCGAAAAAGCATTTCTCCCTGATGTCGTTGTCCCGATCATGTCATGCCGGGGATGACAGGGACAGAACTCGCAGACAAGATCAAGCTGGACTTCCGTCATATCCCGGTCGTTCTTGCCAACGGCTACGCCGAGCTTTCAGCAGGTCGTGAGCCAGGCATCCTCCGATTGCCAAAGCCATTCACCCAGTCCCAGTCGATGGGCGCTCTAAGGCAGGCTGTTGGTTGCCACTTCCTCTGGGCAAATAGCCGCTCCGCCTTTAGCTCTCGATGAGCTCGGATACGTTGTCGAACCCATCAACTCTAAAACGCTGGTCGGCTCGCTTGCGGCGCGCCGGCTGGACCAGGCGTTTGGGGCGCTTTCAATCCTGCGGATGATCGAGGCGCGCCTCGTCAAAAGAGGCAAGACAGATTCACGCCGGTGATCTTCAATATCTCCGCTTGGACCGGAACTTGAGTCACCTCTGCAGGTTAGCAACCTCGAAAAGGAAGTTTGCGTGACGAGCCGAATGACATCGAAAATTCTTGTCGTAGAGGACGAACCTTTGCTGTTGATGACCGCGGTGCACGTCGTGGAGGACGCCGGCTTCGAGGCGCTGGAGGCTCACGATGCGGACGAAGCCCTGCGATTGCTCGAAAACGTGCCGGACATCAAGGTTCTGTGGACTGACATAGACATGCCCGGCTCCATGGACGGACTGAGGCTTGCGGCAGTGGTCCGAGAACGGTGGGCGTCGATTGAGATTTTGGTGGTCTCGGGAATGAAAAGGCCAGCGGACGACCAGATCCCAGAGAGGGGCGTGTTCTTTGCGAAACCTTACGACATCCAGAGCGTTGTGGACACCCTGGTCCGACTGGCGACGTGACAGCGTCATCATTATTTGAAACCTAGACCGCCGCGCGCATCTGGACGATATCGCCTTGAATGAGGGACAGACCTGGCGGGCGGCGGATCTTTTATCTTTGCAAGTTCGGACGAACCCGCCCTAAGGCTTTCAATGGCTCAATGTGTTCTCAGATCCTGTGCATAAGACCGTAGACAAGGATGGTGACGTAAAGCAGGAATGCGATCGCGCCACTGCCGCGACAAGGCAACGACCATCTGCCCCCTCAGGCTGTTTTTCTGCTGTTCAGCCGTGGGGCCGGTTTGCCTGAATGGGATCGTTTTCGCGCTTTCCTATCAGGGGTTTGTTTCCGTGGAAATATGTGAAGGCGCATCACTTTTACCACCTGCGTTCCAAGAGAGAGTTGCGCCAAGCACGATCAAAAGCGCGACCAATATGATGGCTCCGATGTAGATGGCTAAAGCTCGGCGGTCCGATTCAAGGTTCATCTGCCTCTCCGTTAGTCCCCGAACCATAGGACCCGTACAATGTTCCCGATAATCGGTCCCGTCTGGCTTTTCCCTTTCATTCCTCGAGCACGAAAAACCTTTTGCAGGTATGAGAACCAGTTCCTCGCCACGGAAGTGTGCCCGATCCCGCAGACGGATCGCGTGTTTGATCGGGAAGAAGGACGGCTCGATCGGCACGAGGCGACCTGGCCGCCATTGAAAGAGCAGAGCGTCGTGAAGTGCGGATGAAACCGCTTGCCGAACGACCGAAGGTTTTCCAGCACGCCGTCGAGAGGGCGCGCCGACGGAATGCCGACGCCGCGCCACAGAGCGACCATGTTCGCTGAATTAATGGGTTCCACCGAGCGGAACCACGCAATCATCTCGGACTGTTCCCTCGCATTCGCGACCTCATCTTCGGAGGGGTGCCAGAAATGTACGATCGAGCCAGAAACAAACTCGTGGTGCAGGGGCCACCGCATTCTGCGGGGCCGTACGGTAACTACCTTCGTGGTCTTGCCGAGGAAAAGATCAAGCACGCACCGATCAAGCTGAGCGCTCCAGAGACGACGAACAGCGACAGCGGCACCACCCGCATAGACAGCCTCCGGTCGTCCGCGATGCCCACCTCCTACCGAGTGGCGCCGAGGACAAGGGCGAGGGGCGCGACGATCGCTACCGCCGCGATCGGCCGCGCGCGGATCTTGCCTTCGACATCCTGCAGGAAGCTCCGGACTTCCGACGCCGCAAGCGACGTTGCCCCGGATGCGACCTCGGACGCCGTCTCGGCAATACGCTCTGCATCTCTGCGACGCGCACGGACACGATCGCCAGCGGCATTGATGCGCTCATTGGAACGGCGGCCTTCTTCGGTTGAACGGAGCGCCTGCGCGACGAGAGGAAAGTCGTCATTTTCCGCCTGCCGCCGCACGCGGTTCGCATCGTCGGCGCCGGTCCTGCCGGCGGGAACTGGTGTGTGGGTGGGGGAAGTTGGATCCGACGCCGGAAAGGTGTCTTCGAAGCTTTTGTCGAGATTACCCTTCAACGCGCGTTCGCGCTGAGCGGCCCGCTCGATTTCCTTCGATTGCACTGTTGGGGATTCCTTTGAGTCTGGCATGGACGTGCTCCTGTGTGGGTGAGAAGTCGGAGGACGCCTTGAAGTTCCAGGGTCTCAAGGCACTAGCCTTCAGAGGCTTTCCGCCCCCTCCAAACTTTTTCTCCCGTCCGACGTTGTACCCCCGCTGGACGGGAGACGCAGAATGTCCTCCGAAGGCACCGCGTCGAAACAACGCGAGATTCCGAAACAGGTCGAGAAGGCCCACGGAGCAGAGCAGGCCGGCGCCGTCGTTCGACCAAACGACTGAGGCGTGTGTCTGGTCATGGCCGGCAGGAAGTGGCCGGCCGCGCGCCCAATCAAAGGTGATAAAGATGGCCTTCGGTGGCTTCGAACTGCAAACGGTTCACATTGGCGCGGGTAACATTCGGGTTCGCGTCGGGGGTAGCGGTCCCGCTCTTCTTCTCTTGCACGGGCACCCGCGGACCCACATGACCTGGGGGAAAGTAGCTGACCTTCTGGCACCATCGTTTACCGTCGCCTGCCCGGACATTCCTGGCTTCGGCCAATCCTACATACCGCCAGACGCGCCTGACAGCCGCCACTCGTCGAAACAGGCGAAGGCGGCGGCTCTGGTGGAGTTGATGAGGCGGATGGGACACGACGATTTCTTCTTGGTTGGACATGACCGCGGCAGCCTGACGGCCTTCCGAATGGCGATGAACCATCGGGACGCGGTACGAAAACTTGTCGTCGTAGACGGCCTACCAGTCCTCGAACATCTTGAGCGAGCCGACTGGAAGTTTGCTCGAGACTGGTACCACTGGTTCTTCTTCGCGCAGCCGGATCAGCCCGAGCGCGTAATCTCGGCCGATCCCGACGCATGGTACGATAAGCTCTCGCCAGACCTCATGGGCCAAGCGGCCTACGCTGACATTCACGAGGCCATCCATCGGCCCGAAACCGTCCATGGGATGATCGAGGACTACCGTGCCGGCATTCGCATCGACCATGTTCATGATAAGGCTGATCGGGACGCGGGCCGGAAAATCGGCTGTCCAATGCTCTGCCTCTGGTCGCTCCGGGATGATATCGAGCAGATCTACGGCGATCCGGTAGCGATCTGGAAGGACTGGGCGATCGACGTAAGCGGATTTGGCATCGATAGCGGGCACCATGTGGCGGAGGAAAACCCCGTCGTTCTGGCAAAAGCAATCGTCAATTTTCTAACGAATCAGCATCGATGCGCCGGAAGCCTCGGAACGTTGTCCTTGTTGTCCGGCGTAAAAGCCAAGTCGCGGTGGAACGAGTTCAACCAGCCGACATATTCCGAACATGCGGCATCCTGGCCCGCTTCGAGCAGACTCGCCGTTGCAGGATTTCAGCACGCTCCTAGATCTCTCATCGTTGAGAGGAGTTCGACAATATGGCTGGACGGCACGTCGAGCCGGCGGTCGCGGTGATTTCCGAGGCTGTCCGGCGATGGTTTGAGTTCTACGAGGTACCGCCAGACGAAAGAGCGTCCGACACGCTCTCCGGCGCGGCGGTCGGTCTCTATGGCGACGGTTACCGGACCGTCGATGATATCGCCACCCTGCTAATTGGGACGTATGTCGGTCTCTGGGCTACGCGGATCAACGCCCCTACATCCGAGGCCGTCCATTGAACCAAGATGCGGATGGACACTACGACGTCGCTTTCAGTGCCTGCCTAACGGCGTCTTCAAACTGATCCGGCGTGCAAGGTTTGGATAGCCAGACGCCTCTTCCAAAGGATTCGTGCTCGCCGGTCGCACCCTGCGTGTCTCCGGAATAGACAATGAAGGGGATCGCCCGTTCGACGAGATCGGCGACGACGCCCGAGCACAGGCCGTCCTTCAGTCGTGGATCGACGATCGCCAGATCAGGCGTTTTCTCCGACAGCCATAACAACGTCGCCTCGTTCGTGTCGAGAGACGTGACGTTTCCAATTCCCATGCCGCGCAACATCTCTTCGGCGTCGATCGCGATGATCGCCTCGTCTTCCAGAAGAAGGACCAGCGCTGGTGGGTGAGATGGCATCTTTGTCGTCTATTTTGATCAGCTCGCTGAAAGGAATGACATCAACATTCGCTCTATGCAACCGATACAAAACGCCACGGCGACCGTCTGGTCGCCGTGGCGCCGGCAGTTGCCTTGAGAAGTGGTCAGGCTGCTTTCGAACCCTTGGCATTGGCTTGAGATTCAGCAAGCTGGGTCAGCTTTTTGTCGGTCGCCTCTTCCTCGGCGAGGTTCGCCCGCAGGAGCGGAACGGCGTCCTTGCGACCAAGCTGGCGGGCCCAGGCGATGAGCGTGCCGTAGCGGGCGATCTCATAGTGTTGTACTGCCTGGGCCCGAGGCGATCAGCCCGGCGTCTAGGGCAGCCGATCCTTTAAACTCTTCCATGATCTCCTCGCCCTCGGCGATGATGCCCTGGATGGCTTCGCAGGTCTTGCCACGCGCCGGCTTGCCGAGGATTTCGAAGACCTCTCGAGACGTTCGATCTGGCCTTGGGTTTCGTCGCGGTGCTGCAGGAAGCCTGCCTTGCCCTGTTCCGACTGGGCGGTGCGCGCCATCTTCGGCAGCGCCTTGAGGATCTGCTTTTAGGCGAAACAAATGTCCTTCAGGGTATCAAGGAAAAGGTCGTTGAGAGTTTTTGCGGTTGCCATCGTGTCCTCCTGCGGCAATGGAATTTGCGGAAACCTAACGCCGACTATTGGGAGTGGTTCCGGAAAGCGGCCAGGACCTCTTCATGCGGTGGAAGTTGGATAAGAAGCGGAAATCGATGCGCGGGAACTGGACCCAACTTTGCATCGACCTGCAACCGATGTTGCCGAGGATACGCCCTGAGTTGTGCCAGGGATGCGCGAAGCGTCAGGACCGGGACATGCGAGCATTGCAGATCAAGATAGACGAGCCCATTCGCTCGAGTGACGCAGAAACCCACCCTATCGGTCTTAAAGAGCCGGGTCAGGATGCGACAGCGCTTCTGAAACGGGGCGCTAGGCTGTCTCCTTCCGGCTTTCGGCTTTCTCGTCTGCGACGTCCGCGACGCATTCCGCCTTCTCGGCCAGGGCCTTGCTCATCTTGCGCAACTCCTCCTCGTCGAGCTTCTCGATCCCGATGAACTTGTTCTGGGCCTGCGACGTGAGGATGAGTTCATCGAGCTTCGCCTGGAGGGCCTTGCCATCGCGGTTTTGCGAGTTCTGGAGGATGAAGACCATCAGGAAAGTAATGATCGTCGTGCTCGTGTTGATCACCAGCTGCCAAGTCTCGGAATAACCGAAGAAGGGTCCGGACACCGCCCAAACGATCACGAGTACAACGGCCAGAACGAAGGTCCCCGGCTTCCCTGAGCGGTCGGCGATCTTGGTTGCGAACTTGGAAAAAAACTTAGACATAGACTACTCCGCGCCAGATCTGGCTGCAAATAACGCGGTAGATGGCGCTGCGGTTCCGCAGCAGCGATTTAGAGCGAACTGGAGGAGTTCTTCCGTGGCGGTCAGGTCGAGCGGGACAGAGAATCTGTCGGCCAGGACTTCCAGTAGCGTCATGGGTTTCGTCGTCGCCTTGGCAAGCGGCGTGGCGCAGCACTACAACGCGATAGCCGAGATCGATCGCCATGCGTGTCGACGCCCTCCGCGGAACGGATTCGGTGGAGCTCGCCGTCGATCCCGGGGGAGTATGTCAGCTTGTCAAACGGGCGCGCCTGCGGGATGAGGTGTCTTAGCGGCGCAACGTGTCGAGCAGACCCGGACCGAGTTGTTCGCGCGTCATGGTTCGCCATTTTTCCGGTATAAGGCAGCAGATGCCACCAGCGACCGCTTCCGGCTCGGAGCCGTCATAAGGTCTTTGGTGGTGGTCTTACCACGGCATCGATGAACGGTGCGTTCTGGGCTAGGTATTCCTCGATACCGCTCGTATGTCGACTCCAACTCTAGCTTCAGGCTTTGATATCCGCGCCGCAATTCGTCATCCTTCGCGGCCAGGAAGCCGCCTCGCCGCGACCGGTTCGTTCTCTTCCCCGAAGGCCGTGTCTTAGTCTTGGGCTCCCTAGAGGCGCTCGATAACAACCGCCCGGAGGATGATCTCCTCCTGACGAAAGCGAGCCTCCAGGTCAGCGCGGTACGACGACCACCACGGACGGTCGAGATCGTCCACCATAACCTCGACGACAATGATGCGATCCTCCTCGACGTCGCCATCGTCCTCCCACAGACCTTCCGCAGGCGCGTTGACATGGAGGGTGACGCCGCCAAAGCGCTCGGTAAGTTCTTTGCGCACGCTGTCGAGATTCGCACGGCTGCGTCTACTGCGGATCGTTGGGAGAAGAATTTCGACAAGATAGGGCATGGGACGCTCCAGCAGTGGACGTATGACCTCAACATCTTTGAAGCAAGCAGGTTCCTGCGCCATCGAAACTTCGAGGCGCCATGTCTGTTATCGAGGGCCAACGCGACATCCTTCAAGGAGACCAGGTTGGACACGGCGAACCTGCAGCTTGAAGGCCACATCATGGCCATAGCGGCGATCTCGGATACTCCCGTCACCAAAGGTGTCGTGACGCATCAGGAAATAGCCGCCGCACTCGACCAAGCAGAGCGCGCGGTCGATCAGAGACGACCACGAGCTCTCTGATTCGAACCGCCACGCTCTTCCCGATCCGCGTGTTCCTCCTGGCCGATGAAGCCGCCCAGCGCGGCAAGAAGTTCACTTTCTCAGACTACGCAGAACTGGTCGGCAAGCTCAGGTAATGCTCGCTTCGTCCGCCGCTTTTTGCCAGGGGCTTGCCCTCCGACGGCACAACTCCATTTTTACCCGTGAACCAAATGTCAGGAGGACACGCATGCCACCTCGTAAGCCCGGTAAATCTGCTACGCTCGAAGCCGCCGGCCCGAAAATTGGGAGCCCGGTACCGAAGGGCGTCGTGGATACTGCGACGGGAGAAGTCGGCGTCCCTGTCCAGCGAGATTATGATCCTAGCGAAGAATTCGGAGCCCTCCGCAAGCAGCTTGAAACGTTGCAGAAGCAGGTGTCGGATGCCGCCCAGACTATCAAGGGTGGCGCGCGCGCGGCTGCGAGGCAGACGGAGGCGACGGCGAAGTTGTATCCTGTTTCGACGATGATCGCGGTCGCAGCTGCCGTCGGGGCGATCGCCTTTGCTATAGGAGGCTCCCGCTCGAGGCCCCCCCGCTCGCGTTACGACCGCGCGCTCGACGAGATGCGCGACCTGTACGGCAGGGTACGAGACCGGATCTAGGTCCTTTCGGGATTGCGAATAAGCTGATTCTCCGCCACGCTTGACCTGCAAGCGAGGGGAAAACGCATGATCGAAATGATCATCAAGAGTAGTCTCGAAGTCGTGGATCGTACCGAACGCCTAATCGACGCGGCGAGGCGACTGCTGGGAGTAGGACTCGACGAGGTCGAGGCCTACAGGCTTCACGTTGAAATCGAAAAGTTGACGGACGTCGTCCTTGCGATGGACGAGGCTGCCCGGCTTCTGCGACGAACCTTCGAGCTTCGGCCAGAAATCGCCCGCTACTCCGTAGTGAATTCGACGGTCCACTGACGGGTAACTCGCATCAGGAACTGGCCGATATGACTTCGGGCATTCCCTTGCGCTGGGAATTGCGTCAGGATGGGCCATAGCCGATAGGGCTATGTGACATGCCGAAATTCGAGCGGTTAGCGAGCCGTGCGTCATAACAGGGGTCGCAAGATGGACGGTCAGTCGGGATGCGACAACGGATTGGTCAAATTGCTGCCAGAAGAAGAGCGCCGTTCTTTCACCGAGCGCCTTGAAAGGGTTTACCTACCTCAAGGTCATCAGATCGCGCGGGCGGGAAAGCCGCTGGAGTCAGTCTATTTTCTGTCGTCGGGCATTGGTTCTGTTTTGGCTGTCTCGGATAGCGGCCTGAAAGCGGAGGCCGGCATGTTTGGGCGAGAAGGATTTGCGCCCACTGCGTCATCGGTTGGGGCAAATACCAACCCTTACGATATCGTGATCCAGGTTGAAGGATTTGCACATCGCCTTCCGGTCGTACTGTTTCAGGAAATCGTTGCCGAAAACAGAGTCTTCGCAGACTTGTTGTCCCGCTACCTCTATGTCTTTGCAGCGCAGGTAGCCTATACCGCCCTTGCAAATGCGGCATTCAAAATTGATCAACGTTTGGCGAGATGGCTCTTGATGTGCCACGATCGTCTTGTAACGGACAATATGCCGATCACCCACCAGTTTATCTCCTTCATGCTGGCAGTCCGACGGCCAAGCGTGACCACCGCCTTGCATATGTTGGAGGGAGAAGGGTTAATTCGGTCGGACCGTGGCCGCGTTGTCCTCAGAGACCGACCCGGACTGGAGGAATATTCCGCGGGGTCTTATGGGCAGCCGGAACACGAGTACCGGGTGCTGCTGCAAGCGCGCCACGTGCAGCCCTAAAGAACGATGTATCCGCTTGCCACAAATAACGGCCCATCACAACGCATGCTTGGCAGCTTCAGCGTCAGACGCAAAGGGCTGGATTGCCATCCGATCAAACGGTACCAATTCTCGGCATTTCTTCCGCTGACGCCTTCTAAACATGACACTGCAGCAAAACAGAGGGGATGATCCATCGCCTTCCAATTCTTCAGCCAGCATCGATCGACCGCCACCATGGGTCGCACCCTGAGCGTGATTGACTCGGCCACATCGAAAGGGTCCCCATCATCGCCGTGCTTGGCCGGGACCCGCCGTCGCCGTGCCGCCGAGTGTGGTACTTCTGGCGTCGGTTTTGAAGGGGCCCGATATTTCCCCGGCCGATATCGCGGTAGTTTAACCGGACGGACGATTTTTGAGCCATGGGCTTCATCCTTAGGCGCGCCGCTCATGCGGCGCGCGCGATTTCAGGCGGCAGCCGCATTGACCGCGGTTTCGGCGATCTCGGATAGTAACTCGTCGGTCGACTCTTCTTCATCGAGTGTTTGGCCGAGGAGCTCGGCAACCTCGTCGTGGCCGAGCGTCCTTGCCCAAGAAAGCATGGTGCCATAGCGGCTGATTTCGTAATGTTCAATCGCTTGGGCGCCAGCTAGAAGGCCGGGATCAAGAGCGGTGGTCCCCTTAAACTCTTCCATCACCTCCTTACCTTCCTCGATTAGTCCGAGGATGGCGCTACAGGTCTTCTGCTTTGCCGGCTGGCCAATCAGCTCGAAGATCTGCTCCAAACGATTGACCTGGCCTTCGGTTTGCTCCCAATGGGTCTGGAAAGCCTGTTTGAGGTCAGGAGAGCGGGCCGCCTCTGCCATTTTCGGCAAGGCGGTTAGGATCTGGTTCTCCGCAAAGTAGATGTCCTTGAGGGTTTCGTAGAGAAGATCGCTCAGATTTTTCGGTTCGATAGACATGATATTTCCTTTCTGGTGGTGATCAAAGCCGATTGGTGGAAGTGTGTTCGTCGACAAACAAAGCGGGCTTGGTGCCGGCTGCGCCGCCGAACCAGGCTGCGATTGCGCCGAGCACGAGCGCCAGGAAACCCAGAAGTGCACCCCGTGACACGAGTTTCGTCGCCGTCTGGGCTGCGGCCAACGCTTGCTGTTTCGCCTGTTCGACCGAAGCTTTGTAGCTGGCCTCATATTCATCCACCTTCGCCCGTGCCTGATCGACTGGGATGTTCTGGGCCTTGGCTAGGGCGTCGGCGGCACGTGTTTTGGCGTCGTCTATCTTCGACTGATCGCCGGTAGCAACCGCCGTCATGGCCGAGACCGCTGCCGTCTGCAGAGCGGCAGGATCGTTGCCTCCGCTAGCATTTCTGATCTGTTGCTCGATGGCACCCATCGGGTCGGTGGCTGTGGCCAACGCCGGAGCGGCGGTGGTCGCAGCCGTGGCGACCGTCTGGCCGACGCCGCCGACGATACTCGACAGGCCGCTGAATGCGCCGCCGACGAGCGATCCCACCGACGTCGTCAGAAGAAAGAGAACGACAAGCGTGGTCACGGCCCAAGTTGTGACCCCATGATAGCCGCCCGTGGATTTGCTTGGTCTGCCGGAAAGCCTCGCGGCAACATAGGCACCGATAAAGGATGCAATGATCCCGGCGACGACGAACCAGAGGCCGCCGACAATCGAGAACGTGCTGGCGGCTGGATTGTCCGAGGTTGCCGGATCGAGTACAGCCGCACCAATGCCAACGCCGAGCAGATTTAGAAGGAGCTGTGTGGCAAGGGCAAGTACGACACCGGCAAACACGGCTCCCCATGCAATCTTGTTTAATGACGTCGTTAGCGAAGTGTCGACAGTACGTGCGACGTCGCCTGGCATTCGGTTGGTGACAAGTTTTGACATGGATTGAACTCCTTTGAGTTCTCGAGTGCGTAGTGACGTCGTACTCACGGATCGTGGAATTGTTCCCGCAGAGCCGATTTATCCTTATGGCGTGCAGGGCGGCGTGATCAGAACCGCTGTCTCCGCCCTAGCGGTCGGCGCATGACGAAACGCTGTCCCATCTGGGCCAACGGTTAAATCTGCCGTCCCGTTTTCATCGGGCGGCTCGCGACGGGATGCATTTTTGTCCGGCTCGATCGGTTGCGAAAGCCATCCCAGCCCGCGCCGCTTCAATAGCGGCCGCAAGCGGTGCGTAGGCAGTTCGTCCAGATGCCGTGACCTCGGTCGAAAGGAGGCCGTTTGCGCACTGGCGGCCATTGTCCCAACCGGGATGATCCACGATCGGATAGAGGCATAGTCCCTCCAGCGGAACGCCAGACTGCATTGCCAGGGAAGCTTGGCCAACAACATATTCGAACCAAGTCGCCCGTCGCTCGTTCTCGATACCCGTCTCGGCGATGAGGATCGGCCGGCCGTATCGCGCGAAAGTCTCGCGCAAAATCTTATTGAGGGGCTTGTACAGCGCGTGCCCGATGTCGATCGGCGTGCCCCCATGAATCCACTGGTTGTTGAAGTAATAATTCACGCCGATTATGTCGAGATAGCGCTCGCTTCCCCCGATCTGTGGCCACAACCGGCCGCCGATAACGTCCCACGCCTGGTATTGCGACTGGCGGTGACCTTCGGCGATACCTCGGTCTTGGGGCCTCGAGGGATGCGCGGTGACATTGATCACCGGCTCGCAGTGAACGAAGCGCGCCCGCTGGTCGACTGCGCTGATTTCGTCCATCGCGGCGATCGCGGCGCGCGCCAGCTGCACTTTCAATTCGAAACCGCGGCCATTGGCAAACGGATTGAGATAGCCCGCATCGCCGCCACCCCAGGAGAAAAACGAGATCTCATTGACCGGGCAATAAAAGGGAACGCTGTCACACTCCTCGCGTACCAGATTTGCGCAAGCGCGCGCGAACGCGGCGAAGCGATCGACAAAACGCGGCGACCAGATGTCGAGATCGTCCGGCCAGCCATAATGCAGCAGATCCCAGATGACCTGCGTGCCGGTCAGCGCGGCCGCCCGTATCATCGGTCGCACGCTCGACCAGTCATAGCCGCCGGATTTCTCGATCAGGTGCCATCTAAAACCGTCGCGCACTGTGCGGATCCCCAGGCCTAGAAGTTGACGGTAGTCCTCTTCGGCGTAGCGATCGTGGCTGACGGCGGCAATCATGTCGAGACGGTGGCCATTGGTCTCACCTTCCCGCGGCCGAAGCCGATGGGTTGAGCATTCGAAACCGCCCTGTAGAAAAGACCGGAACAGACCGGTCGGGCCTGCCGCCTTGCCCTTGCCACAGACATCCGCCAGCAGCCGCTCCCACTGCGGCAAAACCGCCTCGATTGAATAGGTGGTCTCCACCTTCCGCCGTAATGCGGCGCCAAGTGCCTGCCGACGGCGCGTGTCCTGCAACAGAGCCATCACCTGTTTGGCCACGGCGGCGGCATCCCGATAAGGGACGAACAGACCAGATACGCCTTCGTCAATCTGCTGCTTCGCGCCGTTGTCGGGCGTTGCGATCACCGGGAGGGCTGCTGCACCCGCCTCTGCAATGACATGCGGCATGCCTTCGCCGCTTGAAAGCCAGGCAAAGACATCGAATGACGCCATGAGGGCAGGGATATCCTTCCGGTCCCCCAGAAACTGAAGCACACCGCCCAGTCCCCGTTGCGCCGCCAAGGCGTTGAGTTGTATCGCGTAGTCCGGCACGAAGGCGTCGGGTCCGCCAACAATCACGAACCTCGCATGCTTGGCCGCTCTGCTCACCAGAGCGGCGGCTTCGATGAAGTCCTCGACGTTCTTCTTGGGGTCGAGCCGGCCGACCCAGCCAATCAGAACCTCGTCCTCGGCAATCCCCAGAGCCCTACGGGTCGGTCCCCGCAGTTCGGGATCGAACGCCGAGAGGTCGACCATCGAGGGAATCTCCAGCGCATCATGCTCGCGTCCCGGCATCCGCGATGCGGCGGCGTCGCGGATGGAACGGCATACGCCGACGTAGCGTGTCGTCAAATGTTTGGGGCCTGCCAGTGCTTCAGAAACGAGCCCGCCATGTTCGATCAGCGGCGGGCGAAGATGCAGACGCTCCAATGCAGGATAGATATCCGCGACGTTCTGACAGGAGACGACGACGTCGTAGATTGAGATCTTCCCGGCAAGATAGGCGACCGTGTCGCTAAACGACAAATCGTATGGCGTGGTGTCGACGTCGATCCCGAGCGAGCGGAGCTGTACATGGGTCTGCTCGGGCATGCCGGGCTTTTTGAAGCAAGCCACGACGTCGATGCGGTAACGACGGCGATCAAGGTGTTTGGCCAGCAGCCGCACTTCAGTCTCTTCCCCGCCGACGACCAGCCAGGCGAAGACGAAGAGGATCCGGATGGGAGTCGGTTCGATGGTCATTCGCCAACCTTGAAGACGACCTGCAGGAACTCCGGTCGGTTCTCGACCAGATCGGCGAGGAAGGATGGCGCCTCCTCGATAGGGACAACGTGGGTGACCATGTTCTCACGGATCATCGCTCCGTCCGAGGCAAGGAGGTCGACCGTCGCGCGCGCAAGCCGGCGTCGATCCCAGAGAGGAGCGAGCCCACGGGGAACGCGGTTGATTTGAGCGCATCGTATGTTCAGGCCATTGTGGTGGAATTCTTCGCCAAGCCGCAAGGCATCCGCCCCGTGCTGGTAGAAGGCAAGGTCGATCACGGTACCCTGCGGCCGCAAAGCTTTGAGCGCCGTATGCAAGCTGCCGGGATGAGCTCGTGTCTGAAACGCGAGATCGGCGCCGCGTCCCATCGTTCCGTCGTGCCAGCGCGCCTTGGCATGCTGCCAAGCCTGATCTTCCGTCATCGCCGTCAGCCCCATCGCCTCCGCTTTTTTCCGGCGAAAGTCGGACGGGTCGGTGATCACCACGTCGGCGGCGCCGAGCATCCGGGCAAAGAGTGCCGTCATCAGCCCGACGGTGCCGGCCCCGAGAACGATCACCGGACGACCGGCGACACCCGCACCGAGTGCAGGGACATTCGCCCCGAACGCTTCCGCGTCGGCATGGAGGATCCCGTTGGCGGCGATCGGTCCCATCTGGGCGACAAAGACGCCGAGCAGGGGGTCGAGATCCGGGGGCATCTGGACCAGGAGATCGTGAAACGGGTCTGCCGTATGACCGGTCTTGTGACCATAGCTCGCCGCGAGCACCGCGTTCTCGGAGAAGCCATATGCACGGGACTGCGAAATGCGCGCGACCTCCATGTAGCCGAGGAATGGAACGGGATATTGCAGGTCGGGCTCGTTTTCGATAAAGGCGCCGCGCCCGCCATCGAAGCGGGAACGGAAATAGGGATTGGTGTTCTTCAGGAAGGTCAGTTCGGTGCCCGCAGACAGACCCGTGAAGAGCGTGTCAAGCCGCAACTGGCCGTCGGCCGGAGGGCCTTCCTCATACTCGAAGAAATAGGCCCGGCCCTGTGCCTCGACGCCAAGCGAGCGGATCTTGCGATAGCCGGGTGGAAGCCCCTCCGGTGCCGGCGGCCGCGGCTGCGCCTGCAGCGGCGCTGGTTGAGCCCGTCTTATCCCGGAGGGATCGAGGTGCACGACCGACCCACTACGGGCCGAGGACACCACGCCCAGGGCAAGGCGGTGAGTTGCCACGGCATCGCCATAGGGGCATCGGATGCGGTTTTCGCCCCCGCGCACGGCATCGATAAAATCGCGGTCCTCGCGCCAGACCGGATCACCGTCGGCGATGCGTACGGGGCGTCCTCGTCCGACATCGACCATGATCTCCCGGTCGGTCAGCTCGATGGCCAGCCTATCGGCAAAGATGTGCAGGCCGACCCGATGGCTCCAGCCGAGAAGGCAGGTGGAAGCTATATTGGCGACCACGCCCGTTTCAAAGGTGAGGCTCGCCGTCGTCACCGTCGGTACGTCCAGGCCTGGAAATTCCGGTCTGTCCTTGTAGCCGGTGCGCCCGTAGACTTCCGTGACGTCTCCGATGAGCCACCGGGCGAGATCGAGGAGATGGGTTGCCTGTTCGACCATCTGACCGCCCGATTTGCCCTCTTTCCACCACCATTCCGGCGGGGGTGTCGAGTCCAGCCAATAGCCTGATAGAAGCTGCGCGGGATTGTCCGCCAACAGGCTTTTGGCCTCGTCGACGATATCGAGATACCGCCAATGATAGCCGACCGCCGTTATGAGGTTGGCGTTGGCTACCCCCGCGGCGATGTCTTCGGCCTGCGCCAGTCCCAGCGACACCGGCTTTTCGACAAAAAACGGTATGTGGCGCTGGATGAGATCGCGTTCGGGCTCGCCATGGGCAAAAGGCGGAATGCAGATATAGACCGCATCAAGCTGTTGGGTAGCGAGCATTTCGCGATGATGACCAAATGATCTCGCCCCAAATCGCATCGCCGCCTCGTCGGCCCGGCCAAGATCGGGGTCGGCAAAAGCCACGAGTTCGACATCGTCGAAGCTCGCCAGAATGTCCAGGTGCCGGCGGGCGATACCGCCGACACCGATGAAGCCCAGCCGTGTTTTTTCCATGGAAGTGTCCTTTTGTATTTGATCCTTCGGCTGGGTGAGGAACCGCTCGTAGACGGCCCCGGTCTCGGCAGCCATTCGAAGGACGGAAAAGTCCCGTTTGAAACGTTCAAGGCCGGCCCGGCCGCTTTCCGCGAGACGATGAGGATCGGCGAGCGCTTGATGGATGACGGCAGCAATCGCTGCGGGATTACCCGGCTCGGTGAAAAAGGGATGATCGTCGCCGAGCGCCTCCACCGTCCCGCCAATGCGTGTTGCAATGACGGGCACGGCAAGCGACATGGCCTCCAAAACGGCCAGCGGAAGGCCCTCGAAATGCGATGTAAGAATGAAGAGATCAGCGATTGCCATGAGCTCGGCGACATCGGATCTGTGCCCCAGAAACTGGACGTGATCGCCCACGTCCAACTTCGCGGCCAGGGCAGTGACGCATTCTTCCTCGGGGCCTGTCCCAACGAACAGCAAAACAACAGAAGGATGGTCCTTCAAGACGGCCGGCAAGGCGCGCACCAGCGACGCCTGGTCTTTCTGCGCGGTGAAGCGGGCGACCGTCAAAAGGACGGTTCTTCCGACAAGGCCCAGCTCCTGCGCAAAAGCGGTGGCGGACCTTACAGGCTGTAGCGGAAAGATACCGTTTCGAACCACCGTCATAAGCGAGGGCGCAATCCGTGCCTCGCAGAAGCTTCGCCGTGAGGCCTCGGAGACGACGATGCGATGCGCCAATCTTTCGGTTTCGCGTCGATAACACTCGATCTGTTCAGGGTCGTTTAGAAGATATGGGAGATGCTCGGTGCGGATGATCGGGATGGCGCAGGCATCGGCCGCCGCGGCCAGATCGTGCCCTTCCCATCCGATCCCCGCGTGGACGTGCAGGATATCGACGCTCGACCTCGACAGCCACTCGTGAAACTCGCCGACATCCTGGATCAGCTTGACCGCAAGCCCGCAGCGCGCCGCGCGCGCCAACAAGCCCATCCGATCCTCGGCCATCACCGCGATGGTGACATTCCAGCGGTCGCTCAAACCGCGGCCGAGCGCGAGCATGTGTTCGCCCATCCCGGAGGGATTGAAGCTATCAGTTGCCAGAAGGACGTGGGGCTTTTTAGTCATGCTGGGCGCCGGCAAGGGCTCTTCTGGCTCCACGGCGATCCCGCAGGCGCCGGTATGTCGCCAGCGCCTGGCCAACGACCTGATCCATATTGTAGTACTTGTAGGTGCCAAGCCGCCCGACGAAGGTGACGTCGACGCGCGTACGCGCCAGGGTCTCGTACTGTTTGTAAAGCGCCTGGTTTTCCGGGCGCGGGATCGGATAGTAGGGCTCTCCCTCGGCACTCGCATATTCATAGCTGATACTGGTCCTCGGATGGACCTGGCCGGTCAGGTGCTTGTATTCCGTGACGCGCGTATAGGGAACATCCTCCGAAGGGTAGTTTATGACGGCGACCGGCAACAGACGCCGCACATCATGCGTTTCGTGGGTGAATTTGAGACTGCGATAGGGCAGCCTCCCGAAGCAGTGGCCGAAATATTCGTCGATGGGACCCGTGAAGATCGTATGGTCAGCCAGGCCCTCACGCCTGAGATCGGCGAAATCCGTGCCGACCAACACCGTGATATTGTCGTGGTTCAGCATCCGTTCGAACATGCGGGTGTAGCCACCAAGCGGCATGGCCTGAAAGCGATCCAGGAAGTAGCGGTCATCGGTATTGGTCCGGGTCGGGATACGGGCCGTCACCGATCGGTCGAGTTCGGAGGGATCGAGCCCCCACTGCTTGCGAGTGTAGCCTTCAAAGAAGGTCCGATAAAGCTCCGCGCCAACCTGCGATATCACCACGTCGCGCGATGTCTTCAGCGGATCGCAAGGCTCCGCTCGGTCCGCCAAAAAACGTGCCGCCTCTGCGTCGCTGGCCAGATCGAGGTTATAGAGCGCATTGAGTGTCGTGCGATTGATCGGGATTGGAAGGCGCAGATCGCCGACCTGGGCAAGCACTCGATGTTCGTAGGGCCGCCATGCCGTGAAGCGGGAAAGATAGGCAAAGACATCCTCGCTGTTGGTATGGAAGATATGCGGGCCATACTTGTGGACCAGGATCGCCGCCTCATCGTAGTGATCGTAGGTGTTGCCGCCGATATGGGGCCGCCTGTCGCAGACAAGGACCTTTTTGCCCCCATCGGCCGCGAGGCGCTCGGCAAGCACCGATCCGGCAAATCCCGCGCCGACGATCAGATAGTCGTAGGTATCCGAAGGCGCCCGGCGCGAGGTTCCGACGCGAAATCTTTCAGGAAGGGCGGCCGAAACGATTTTTTGCGCCGCCGCCTGTTCGACAAGCGCGGACATTCTGCGAAAGGTGTTGTCCCAGGACGATTGCGCCAGAACACCGTCCACCGCTTCCAACCATGCAGCGTCGGAGCGGGACAACAAGAGCGCGGCGTCGCAGGCCTCGGCAAAGGCCTCGGCGCCGTTTGCCAAGAACACTCCCGGCACGTCGCCGTAACCGCGAACGACATCGACGATTTGCGTTCCAACCACCGGCCGGCCGGCGGCGAGATATTCGGGCGTCTTGGTAGGGCTGATGAAACGCGTGGCCTCGTTCAGTGCGAACGGCATCAGCGCGGCCTGCCAGCCCGAAAGATATGCCGGAAGATCGGCATAGGCCTTTTGTCCGAGATAATGGATATTCGCGCCCCGGGGCAGATCGTCCGGCGAAATCTTCACAATCGGCCCCAAGAAGACGAAGGAAAGATCAGGCCGGGCCGATGCGACGCTGCCGATCAGGTCGAGGTCGAGCCTTTCGTCAATCACCCCATGGTAGCCGAGGCGAGGCTGAGGAATACCCGCCTGGTCGGCTGGATCGGGCAAAGGGCATCGAGCAGCGTGGAAGTGCTGCATATCGACCCCCGACGGGAACGGATGGATGTTGTCGTGTTGGCCCCGTCTTGCCTCATAAAGGCTGAGACCGCCGGTGAAAACGACATCGGCACAGGCCATCAAGGCCTGCTCGCAGGCCTTGAGATTGGCCGGTGCGAATTTGAAGTTCGCGAGTTCGTCCATGCAATCATAGATAACCGCGACCGCGTCGACATGCCGGGCAAAGCCAAACATCAGCGGCGTATAGAACCAAAGGATTGGACGTTTGCCGCCGTGGAGCAGGATCAGCTCGTCCAGCAGTCTGCGAAGGGCGGCATCTCGTTCGGCCTCGTTCCACCAATGTGGGATTCGCGGGCGGACCGCCCTGACACTTGTTCCTTCGAAAGGATGAATCTCCAGATAGGCGAGATGGTGGTCGGTCGGGATAAACTCCTCGAAATAGAAGACCGGCCGCTCGCGCGAAAACCGTTCCATCAGATGCTGCGGCCTCTGGAGCACAAAGTCCCATCTTAGATGCGAAAAACAAATGAGCGGCGCGTGATCCAACAAGCTATTGTCAGACAATTGCGGAACGGAATTCAGCAGGTTCATCGAGCACCTCGCAATGACAATGACCCCGAACCGCGAATGGCGACGAATGTTCCCGGAGGGCCCTATCTGGCTGATCCGCCAAGGAAGGGCCTCAGTTTTCGCAGACTGTGCGGCCACGTCCAGTTGGCGAGCACCACCTCGCGCGGCTTGAGCGTCCCGAGCCGGCCCAGCATATCGCGAATGCCTTCGTGAAATTTCTCGGGCGAGGCCACTCGACCCGTCTCCGGGGTGATAAATTGCAACCCGCAGCGCAGCTGGCTGTTGGCGAGGACGGGTATTCCGGCCAACATGTATTCCGTCAGGATCGCCGGTGCGCCGTCATCGATGCCGCAAACCACGCCGATGCGCGCCTGGTTCATCAGCCTGTTCACTTCCTCAAACGGCACGCCGGGCGGGTCGATGAAGTCGACATTGATGCCGAGTTCGCCGACCTCGCGACGCAATGTGCCCATCATCTCGCCGTAGCCGCAGACGCAAAGGGCGCGCATCGAACGCGGAAGCTTGGCAAGGGCCTGAAACAGGATGTCGTGGCGCTTATAGGCTTGCGCGGCAGCAACGTAGATCACATCGTAGGTCTTCGGCATGTCGATCGGCCTGAAGGTAAGTTCTGACGCAAACTCGGGTCCAATCGGCATGATGATCGTCGGTATCGTCGGATGGCGCGAGCGCACCACCTCGGACTGCCATTGCGAGCCGGTGAGAACGAGGTCGAAATGCCGGCTCACGTCAAAGGGAACGCGCAAGGCGGGTGCGTCGATCGAGTTGTAAATCTTGAAACTGTCGCGGCATGCCAACAACACGTCTTCACTCACCCCGAGGCCCCAGACGCAGAGGATCGACGGCGGCCCGAAGGCCGCAATGTGCCCGAGCATGTCATTGGAAGAAAACGGCGCTTCGGATCCGTTTGCCTGAAATGCGCGGCGCATCAGGAACGGGCTGGCGCCAGGCTGTTCAATGGGCGGTGTCGCGCCATGCCAATGTGTCCAGACCTCGGCGCAGTCCACAAGGCCAGCTTTGAGAACGGCAAGCGGAAGCCGTTCGATGTAGCCGCCGATCACCTCGAGGTTCAGGCCCCGATGAGCGGGTCGAGGACCAGGTCCTCGGTTGCCTGCAAGCCACTGTTGGCAAAACCAAGCCGGGGTCTGGAGCTGCGTGTTTTCACGATTTCCGCCCTGGAAATCGCTGATGATGACTATTCGGCGTAGCGCTCTCGGCGCTGCTGGCAATAATGGCATCGACGTCCCGCAGCATAATATCTGCAGCCCGAACCATGCGATTGCACATAATGTTCCCACCTTGTCGCACTGCCGCCCGCCGCTCGAACCGGAGCGATCTACGCGAGACATTGTTGTGGGCGACGGTTCCGGCTTTTCCTGCCGAGAGCATATGCTCTCTTGTCGCTGCGGTTACGGCCGTCGTGCCTCACCTGTTCTAAGGCGCGCACACGACTGACTTTGGACGACCAAAAACGTCACTTAAATCCGTCGTTCATCCGGCTCCGAACGAGTTCAGTTTCTCCAGAAGCGCTTGTGAAATCTCGAACTGGCGCGCCGTTCCACGACCCATCGAGTTCTTCACGATCGTCTCGTCGAGCATCCCCCGTTTCACCAAGAGATCGACCGTCTCCTTGACGCCGGTGCGTGTCAGAGCGGTAATTTCCATGATACTGGAAAGGGTTAACTTCTGGTGTGCCTGGTTCATGCTGTAGAGGACAGTCATCATGCCGACCTGTTTCAGCCTTGCCTGAGGTGTCTCGTCTTCGAGGGGATGATCGAGGATTTCGTGCAGGATGAGACCTGAGAAAGCCAGATTGCGCCATTGGGTTTCGAGTGCTCTTGTCATGCCATTTTACTGTGTTATATAAATCAGTATAGATTGTTCTACAGGCAAGCCACCTCTTCCGCAACCGGATGTCCTCTGGAGGGTCGTGCTCATGAAAAACCTTCTGTTCAACTCGGTCGTCGCGGCCTGCTGCCTGGCGCCACCCTACCTTACTTCACCTGGCAAGGCGCAAGCAAATGAGTGGGGCTGCGAGGTTATCCTGTGCCTTTCCAACCCCGGAGGCCCAACGCAGTTCGCGGCATGCCGGCCGTCGATCCAGAAACTGTGGCGTGAGCTTGCCGAGGGGCATTCCTTCCCGACATGCAGCGGCGCCACCTTCCACAGTTCGCGCCCGGGCTATGAGCCCTATTACTGCGAAACCGGATACCGGCTGAAGACCGATTATGGTCCGCGCGGGCAAGAAACCATCTGCGTGTCGGCGGCCCTCCAGCCGGTGAGCGACGCGTTCTGCCCCAATGTCGGTGAGAGCCGCAGTTCCGGCGACGGCTCGGTTCTGTCCCCGCGATGGCAACGGTCGGATGGCGGACGCCGATGCATGGGCTACCCGACGGCCCGCCCGAAGGTGAGATCGCAGCCCCACTATGTCGACGTGACGATCGATGGGATGGCGACGCAACGGGTCTGGTACTGATCGATGGCCGTCACTTTCATGGATCTCGCCCAGGATTGCGCGCCCATGGTGGAGGTTAGGACGCTCGCCGCCGTCATCAGTCTCGAAAGTGGTTTCAAGCCTTTCGCCATTCGCATCAACAGCGGCCCGCCGCTTGAGCGTCAACCCGTATCGAAGGCTGAGGCAATTGAACTCGCGACCTCCCTCGTTGCCAATCGTCAGGACATTCAGATCGGTCTTGGCGGCATTGGCGAGGCGGAACTGCGCAGGCTCAAGCTATCGATTTCGGATGCGTTCGATCCCTGTATGAACCTCAAGGCGACGGCCACCCTGCTCGACGGCTATTATCGCCTTGCCTTGCGTTTCGGCGCCGATGCGAAGCAGGCCAAAACAGTGATGCTTCAGTCCTATTACGGGCGTCACGATCCGTCTGTTGGCAAGATGGTCAAATATGACGAGCAGGTCCGCCAGGAAATGGGCCGCATGCCTGCCAGCCTGGCGTCCCTCGCCATCGTCGAGCCGCGTGACGAAGCCCCTCGCGCCGAGCCGTCACCCAGCCAGGAGGCATCCCCGGCCAAACAATTCCTTCCCCAATCCGGTGAAGCCGCATCGTGGGACGTCTTCAACGCCCGGCGGTCATCCCAGGTTCTCGTGTTTCAAAAAACTCGATCGGAGCAAAGCCAATGATATCGAAAGCAAACCTTCGCCCTGTTGCGACCCCTCTCCTGATGGCCGCCGCCATCGTCGCCTGCCTGGTGGAGCCTGCCTTTGCCCAGGCAGCCGGCGTCGAAACCGTCTTGCAGAACATCGTCGACATGCTGACAGGCAACATCGCCCGTTTGCTTGCCGTCATTGCCGTCATCATCATCTGCATCGCCTGGATGTTCGGCTACATGGATCTGCGCCGCGCCGGGTTCTGGATCATCGGCATCGGCGGGATTTTCGGGGCGACGGAACTCGTCAACACGATCGTCGGAAGCTGATCATGATGCCGACCACCGCCGCCATCGAGGAAGACACCCTGTTCCTTGCCTGCACGCGCCCGGCGATGATCGCCGGCGTGACGATGGAGGCGATGGGCTTGAACGTCATGCTGACGACGATCCTCTACATCACCGCCGGATCGATTGCCTACGCATTGGTCGGCGTCGTCTTTCATTTCATATTCCGAACGCTCGTCAAGCACGACCACAACATGTTCCGGATCCTGATCTCGTGGATCGAGACCCGCGGCCGGTCGCGCAGCGCCGCCTATTGGGGCGGCGCCACCCTCTCGCCCCTGACGCTCGTCAAGCGCTATGACGAAAGGGATCTGAGCCTTGCCTAAAATCGCAACGCTTCGTTCGCGCGAACTCGGGCCTGAAACCTTCATTCCGCACGTCCGTCATGTCGATGAGACGACGATTGCCCTCGAATCCAGGGCGCTGATGGTGATGCTCGCACTCGAAGGCATATCGTTCGAGACCGCCGATGTCCTGGATCTCAATAGTCTGCACCGCGATCTCAATACGCTCTACCGCAACATCGCCGATGAGCGCCTGGCGCTCTGGACGCATGTCATTCGTCGTCGCGACAACGCCTATCCGGAGGGAGAGTTCGCCAATTCTTTCTCGCAAGGGCTGAATGCGCGCTACCGCGACCGCATGGTCGCGGAGGATCTGTTTCGAAACGATCTTTACCTCTCGCTGGTGTGGCATCCGGGCCGGGATCCCGCCGAAGAAGCAGCCAGGCTGCTTTCACGCCTGCGCAGGGCGCGCCGCGCCGGCATCGAACTCGACGAGGATGCCTTGAAGCATCTCCGCGACAAGCTAGCCGACGTCACCGCCGGCCTGAAGCGCTTCGAGCCCCGGGTGCTCTCCCTCTACGAGCAGGACGACATTCTCTTCTCCGAGCCGAGCGAGGTCCTGCATCAAATCGTCGGCGGTCGGCGGGAGCGTGTTCCGCTGACGGAGGGCCGGATATCCTCGGCGATCTATTCGGATCGGGTGATCTTCGGACGTGAGACGATCGAGATCCGTCATGAGGCCGAAAGCCGCTATGCCGGCCTATTCGGGTTCAAGGAATATCCGGCGACGACCCGTAGCGGCATGCTCGACGGCATCCTGACGGCGCCGTTCGAGCTCATCCTGACGCAGTCTTTTGCCTTCGTCTCGAAAGCCGATGCGCGCACGATCATGGGTCGCAAACAAAACCAGATGGTCAGCGCTGGCGACAAGGCGGCGTCGCAGATCGAAGAGCTCGGCGATGCCATGGACGAGCTGGAGTCGAACCGCTTTGTCCTTGGAGAGCACCATCTGGCGCTGTCGGTCTTTGCGCCTTCGGTGAAGGAGCTTGCCGACCACATGGCGAAAGCACGCGCCTATCTCACCAACGGCGGGGCGGTCGTCGCCCGCGAGGATCTTGGCCTTGAGGCGGCCTGGTGGGGGCAATTGCCGGGCAATTTCCGCTATCGCGCAAGATCGGGCGCCATCACGTCGCGAAATTTTGCAGCGCTCGCCCCCTATCATTCCTACCCCACCGGCAAGAAAGACGGCAATGAATGGGGACCGGCCGTCGCCATGCTGAAGACTGCCTCCGGCTCGCCCTTCTATTTCAATTTCCATCATAGCGACCTCGGCAACACCTTCGTCTGCGGCCCGTCCGGCTCCGGCAAGACGGTGCTCTTGAACTTCATGCTCTCCCAGCTCGAAAAACATGATCCCCACATGGTCTTCTTCGACAAGGACCGCGGAGCCGATCTGTTCGTCCGGGCGGCAGGCGGCACCTACCTGCCGCTTCGAAACGGCGTTGCCACCGGCTGCGCGCCGTTGAAGGCACTTGAACTGACGCCTGAAAACAGAGTTTTCCTCGCCCGCTGGGTCGGCCAGCTGGTCGGGTCGGCGAAGCGCGAACTGACGGTCTTGGAGCTGCGTGACATCGCCTCGGCCATCGATGGCCTGGCGGACCTGCCGGTCGACAGACGCTCCATCGGCGCCTTGCGCACCTTCCTCAACAACACCGATCCCGAAGGCATTGCCTCAAGGCTCAGGCGTTGGGAAAGGGGAGGACCGCTTGGCTGGGTGTTCGACAATGAGCGCGACGACATCGGGATCGGCGCCAAGTTCATTGGCTACGACATGACTGACTTCCTCGACAATGAGGAAATCCGCACCCCGTTGATGGCCTATCTGTTCTTCCGCATCGAGCAGCTGATCGACGGGCGTCGGATCATCGTCGTCATCGACGAATTCTGGAAGGCGTTGCAGGACGAGGGCTTTCGCGATCTGGCCCAGAACAAGCTGAAGACGATCCGCAAACAGAACGGGCTGATGTTGTTTGCGACCCAAAGCCCGCGCGATGCGATCGTCTCGCCTATTGCCCACACGATCATCGAGCAGTGCCCGACGCAGATCTTCCTTCCCAACCCGCGCGGCGACCATGGCGATTACGTCGACGGGTTCAAATTGACGGAGCGCGAGTTCGAGCTTGTCTCCCGCGAGCTTTCGGTCGAAAGCCGCCGCTTCATCCTCAAGCAGGGCCACAACAGCGTCGTCGCCGAATTGAACCTCAGGGGTTTCGATGACGAGCTCGATATTCTGTCCGGCCGCACAGCCAACATCGAACTTGCCGAGGCGATCCGGGCGCAGGTTGGCGGCCGTCTCGAAGACTGGCTGCCGCTGTTTCAGCAAAGAAGGAGGACGGGTTGATGGAAAGGCTCAAAACAGGGTTTGCTCTGGTGTTGATGGCGGCACTCGTGCCTGTTGGAACGGTGTCGGCACAGGGCATTCCGGTGATCGATGAGACGGCGATCGCCAAGCAGATCGAGAGCATCACCCAGCTGAAATCCCAGCTCGACACGCTCAATCAGCAGCTTCAACAGGCCCAGCAGCTCTATGCATCGCTGAACAAGGTCACCAATATGGCCGATGTCGCCGGCCTGCTGAACGATCCCTCGATCCGTAAGGCATTGCCGCAGGATTTCAATGCCATCGAAGGGCTGCTCAAGGGCAATGGCACCGGTGTCCTCGGCAATTCCGCCTCGAAATTCCTTGATGATAATTCCACCTATCGCACCAGCGCCAATGATTTCTATGCGCAGGAACTGGCGCGCGCCCAGAACCAGAATGCCGGCCAGATGAGCCTCGGCCAGCAGATCTACGATGCCGCCACCAAGCGCATCGACGGCATCGATCAGCTGCGCCAGCAGATATCAGGTGCTGCGGATGCCAAGGATATCGCCGATCTTCAGGCACGCCTGCAGGCCGAAACCGCGTTTCTGCAAACCGACGTGCTGCGCATGCAGGCTCTCCAGATGGTCCAGCAGGCACAGGTTCAGGTCGACGACCAGCGCAAGGCCGAGGACTGGCGAAAGCGCCTGGATGCCATGGGGGAGGCGCTTAAATGAAACATCTCCTTCTTGGCTTCGCCGCGCTCGCGCTTTCCGGCTGCTTCGGCGAGGAAGACAGGATCTACACCGTCGACGAGCTGATGGCTGACGAGGCCCTGCTGGCGAAGATCATAAGTGAATGCCGCAACAACCCCGGCGCCTTGCGTCAGACGCCGAATTGTCAAAACGCCGAGGCGGCGGAGTGGAGGATTCGGCTTCGGCTTCCGCGTAAATCGTCAGGAGGCTGAGTGATGTACCAGGTCTTCAGCTTCGTCGATGCCCAGTTCAAGTCGCCTCTGGAGAATTTCATCTCGTCGGGCACGTCGAACATCGCCAGCTGGATCGGCGGCCCACTCACCGCGGCGCTGACGCTCTACGTCGTGCTCTTTGGCTACCTCGTCCTGCGGGGCTCGGTCCAGGAGCCCATTCTCGAATTCGCGTTCCGGGCGATGAAGCTTGCCATCATCGTCATGCTGGTGCGCAACGCCAGCGAATACCAGACCTATGTCACCAATATCTTCTTCGAGACGCTGCCCCGCGAGATCTCGCAGGCGCTGAACTCGGGAACGGCGCCCAGCGCTTCCACCTTCGACAGTCTGCTCGACAAGGGCCAGGAATGCGCGCGCGAAATCTGGGCGCGTGCCACATGGCCGGCCGACATCGTCACCGGCATCGGCGGGATGATGGCGATCGGCGCGAGCTTCACCGTGGCGGCGATCGGTTATATCGTCTCGCTCTATGCCCGGCTGGCGCTTGCCATCGTGCTGGCCATCGGCCCGATCTTCGTCGCGCTTGCGATGTTCCAGTCCACCCGTCGTTTCACCGAATCCTGGATCGGTCAGCTTGTCAATTTCGTCATTCTCCAGGTCCTGGTCGTCGCGATCGGTTCACTGCTGATCAGCTGTATCGACACGACCTTCACGGCGGTCGAAAGCTATACCGACGTCATGATGCGCCCGGTCGCCCTTTGCGCCATCTGCCTTGCGGCCCTTTACGTCTTCTATCAGCTGCCAGGCATTGCCTCCGCGCTCGCGGCGGGCGGGGCGTCTTTGACCTACGGCTATGGTGCTGCCCGAGACGCACACGAAGGCACGCTCGCCTGGGCGGCCTCGCATGGTGCCCGAGCGGTTGGACGAGGCGCCCGTTCCGTCAGCCGCCGCCTCAGATCCTGAGGAGCCGAATGATGACTTCTCCACGAAAAACGTTTCATAGGTTTACGTTCAAATGATCCGCATCTTCTTATCGCTTTTCATTGCCATGGAGCTCACGGGCTGCGCTTCGAAGTCCCACCCCTTGCCCAAATGCGACGGCTATTCACGCCGGCCGCTCAACCGCGCCATGTGGCAATGGGAGGACGACAAGCCTGCCAAGCAGAGTGGCTCTGATAATGTCCCGGCGACGGCGGCCGGCCTGGCGACTTCCTATGGCGAGGAGCCGCTGACGGAGGAGGCTGCCGCCTTCGCGCATTTCGACGCCGTGGGGTCCTATCGGCCGTGCCGGGGGCGGTGACATGGTGAGCACGGACAGTCTGAAAGACTATTTCGACAAGGCGCGCCGTTTCGATCAGGATCGGCTGGTCCAGGTAGAACGGTCGGCGCGCATCGCCTGGTCAATCGCGATCGCCGCCAGCGTGCTTGCCGCCACTTCGATCTTCGCCGTTGCCGGCCTGACGCCCTTGAAAACGGTCGAGCCTTTCGTCGTTCGGGTCGACAATTCGACCGGCATCGTCGACGTCGTCTCGGCGCTGACCTCGACGGCCGGCAGCTATGACGAGGCGGTGACAAAGTACTTCGCCGCCAAATATGTGCGCGCGCGGGAAGCCTATGTCTGGAGCGAGGCCGAGGAGAATTTTCGCACCGTCGCGCTCCTCTCGACCCAGCCGGAACAGACGCGCTTTGCGGCGATCTACCGAGGCGGCAATCCGGACTCTCCGCAGAATATCTATGGGCGCAGCGCAACGTCACGCGTCAACATCGTCTCGATCTCGCTGCTCAACGCCAATGTCGTATCGGTGCGCTATACCAGGACGGTCACTCGCGGTGACGATGTCCGGACAACCCACTGGGTTGCAACGCTCACCTTCTCCTATGTCAACGCGCCGATGTCCTCGACCGACCGACTGACCAATCCGCTTGGTTTTGCCGTCAGCGACTATCGTGCCGATCCGGAGGCCATCAATTGAAGCAGAGTTCCCTGATCGCCCTGGCCCTGGCCGCCGGCTTTTCCCAGGCAGCGTTCGCGCTCGACATCCCGCGTGGCGCGTCGCAGGATAGCCGCGTCCGTTTCATCGACTATCAGCCCTATAACATCACCAAGATCGTCGGCACCTTACGCTCCTCGGTGCAGATCGAGTTCGCGGCCGACGAGGAGATCGCCCACGTCGCGCTCGGCAACAGCGTTGCTTGGGAGGTGGCGCCGGCCGGCAACATCCTGTTCCTGAAGCCCCGCGAAAACCAGCCGGTGACGAACATCTCGGTTGTGACGACAAGGCGGGACGGCTCGACGCGCAGCTATCAGATGGAACTGACGGTGCGCGACGGCACCGTCGAGGCGGGGCAGAACACCTACTTCTATGTGAAGTATCGCTATCCCGCCGACGAGGCCGAACGCCGCAGGCTCGATGCCGCTGCTCGTGCGCAAGCGGCTCAGGCCGGCGAAGCGGACAAGGTTCTTGCCCTTCACGAAGCCTATGGCCCACGCAACTGGCGCTATTCGGCGCAAGGGTCCGCGGCACTTGAACCGCAGGCTGTCTACGACAACGGCAAGGTCACCACCTTCGCCTTTGCCGGCAACCAGGAAATGCCGGCGATCTACATGGAGAACTCCGACGGCAGCGAGAGCCTGGTGCCGAAGTCCGTCGAGACCAACCTGGTGCTCGTGCACGCGATCAGCCGCAAATTCATCCTGCGCAGGGGAAGCGACGTCCTCTGCGTCTTCAACGAGGCCTATGATCGGATCGGCATCAATCCCGATACCAATACGACCTCACCCTCTGTCGAGCGCGTCGTGAAGACGCAAGCTGCGACAGGGCAATAGGAGGACGTCATGGCCGAGGAAGACAACAGCACCCACATTCCTGGTGAGCGCGCCGAAACGGGCACGGCTCGAGGCCCCGAGAACAATCCGGCGGTGAGACGTGGCGTGGTGGCGCTGGCGATCGTCGCTTTCGTCGGCTTTGCGCTCTGGTCGATGCGCGGGCAGGAGAAGCCCGCCGACGGGGTCCAGCCCGAGCGCGTCGTCATCCGTCAGACATCCGATTTCGAGCCGGCCAAGGAGCCGGTCCAGCCGGTCGCCGCGCCGCCGGAAATCCTCCTGCCAACGCCCGGCATGCCCGAGCAGATGGGCGAGGATGAGAAACTCCTCGACGCCGCCCGCCGTGCGCCGGTCATCGCCTATGGTGGCGAGAAATCACCGCCGGCCCGTCGTCAGGACGAAGATGCGAGCACTGACGCCACCTCGAACTATCTGCCGCTGGGAAACAACCCGGGCAATCTCTCTGCCCAGGCGGAAAACGAGGACCAGCGCTTCAATCGGCTGCTGACGCCGACCCAGTTGCAAGGCTCGCGCGCCGGAACCCTTGGAAATCGTGACTTCATCGTCGCCATGGGAACCTCCATTCCATGCGTCCTTGAGACAGCACTCTCCTCCGACCAACCCGGGTTCACGAGCTGTGTCATCAACCGCGACGTCCTGTCGGACAACGGCCGCGTCGTGCTGATGGAGAAGGGCACGCAGGTCGTCGGCGAATATCGCGGCGGCCTTCGCCGTGGCCAGAAACGCCTGTTTGTCCTCTGGAACCGGGCAAAAACGCCGACGGGCGTGATCGTCACTCTGGCGTCGCCGGCAACCGATGCCCTTGGGCGCGCCGGTGTCGACGGCTATGTCGATACCCATTGGTGGGAACGTTTCGGCAGCGCGATCCTGTTGTCCATCGTCGGCGACGCCACTTCCTACGCCAGCAGCCAGCTGCAGGATAGCGATGTCGAGGCAGACAACACGACGAGCGCCGGCAAGCAGGCCGCGACCATCGCCGTCGAGCAGTCGATCAATATTCCGCCGACCCTGTTGAAGCATCAAGGAGAGCTGGTCTCGATCTTCGTGGCGCGTGATCTCGACTTCTCGAGCGTCTATCGGCTTCGCGTGAGCGAACCGCGCAACCGCATCTACGATCGGGCGGTTCTTGGCGACTTCCGTCAAGCCTCGACCTTGGTCACGAAATAGCCCGGCGATGATAGAGGGAGCCGACTCCGTCGTCGTGCGCGAGCTGCTGGTACCGCTGTCGCCCTTCCTGCGCGACAAGTCCCTCTACGAGGTCATCGTCAACTGGCCAACCCAGGTCGTCACCGAGGGAACGGCCGGTTGGCAAACCCACGACGTGCCGGAGCTATCGTTTGACAAGCTGATGCGCCTGGCGCGGGCTGTCGCCAGCTATTCCAACCAGTCGATCGACGAAACCCGGCCCATCCTCTCGGCAACGCTGCCGGGCGACGAGCGCATTCAGATCGTGATCCCGCCGGCGACGACGAAGGGAACTGTCAGCATCACCATCAGAAAGCCCTCGTCTGTGTCGCTGAGCCTGAACGACCTTGATCAAGGCGGCTTGTTTGCCGAGGTGGCAAGCGAGGAGGCGGACATCTCCTCAGTCGACCGTAGGCTCCTGGAATTTTTTCGAACAGGGTCATACCCCGCCTTCCTTCAAGAAGCGGTCTATGCGCGCAAGAACATCATCATCTCCGGGGCAACGGGCTCCGGCAAGACGACCCTTTCGAAGGCCTTGATCCGCCATATTCCCGCCAGCGAACGCATCATCTCGATCGAAGACACGCCCGAGCTCGTCATCCCGCAACCGAACCATGTCCGCCTCTTCTATTCCAAGGGCGGCCAAGGGCTGGCCAGGGTCGGGGCGAAGGATCTGCTTGAATCCTGCCTGCGCATGCGTCCGGATCGAATTCTTCTGCAGGAACTCCGCGACGGAACAGCGTTCTACTACATTCGCAATGTGAACTCAGGCCATCCGGGCTCGATCACCACCGTCCACGCCGACTCGGCAAGGCTTGCATTCGAACAGCTGACACTGCTGGTGAAGGAATCCGACGGCGGGCGAGATCTGGAGCGAAACGACATACGAGAGATGCTGAAGATCGCGATCGACGTCATCGTTCAGTGCAAACGCGTCGATGGTCGGTTTCGGGTGACTGAAATCTACTATCGGGCCACCGCGGAAACCAAGGTCGTCGATGTTCCTCGCAGCGATCGTCGAAACTGCTGACGCCTTGGTTCCCACACGCCAGGACTGAAGCAAACTGGACTCTTGAAAGTCTCCCAGCTAGCTTGCGCGGGCTTCGAACCGGAGGCAGACAATGCTCAACGAAGACGCCCAGACGGAACTTACGAAAACCCTGTCTGGTCGCAACGTCGCGCAGGCTGGTGCTCTCTGCTACCGTTGTACCGAAGGCGGTGGACTTGATACCCTTTTTGTAGGCAGCCGACGAAACGGCCGCTGGGGCATTCCGAAGGGGCGCGTCGAAGATGGTGAAGCCAGCACCGCTGCGGCACTGGCCTTCGAGGAAGGCGGAGTGGTCGGCATCGTCGACGAGACCGTGTTCGGTTCGTTTTCGTATCGAAAGGAGACGGGTCCCAACCACTACCGGGTGGCCGTCCATCTTCTGCAGGTCTTAAGGATCGCGGACGAGTTTCCCGAGAAGAGCATCCGTAAGACACAATGGTTTCCACTGAAAGACGCCGTGCGCGACGCCGCCCAGCCAAGTCTGCGAACGCTCTTGTCGCGGGTTGAGAAGCTGGACCTATGAAGCTCGGTTTCGGCAGATCGCTGTTAAAGGCCCTCAGAGCCCAAAAGAAAATCAGCAAGCAGATCGAGAAAGCTGTCAAAGCGACCCGAGGCAGAACGAAACGTACAACATCCCGTCCCCGGAAACCGATATTAGTCGAGACAACCGCGTTTGGAAGCAATCCGGGCCGCCTGGTGATGAAATCCTTTGTCCCGACGACGCGGCTGCCGAAGAACCCCGCTCTTGTCGTCTTGCTTCATGGCTGTCATCAGACTCCCGAAGGTCTGGATGCCGCGGCCGGCTTCTCCAAGCTCGCGAAAGAACGCGGTTTCGCTCTTCTTTATCCGCAGCAGAAGAGAGCAAACAATTCGCAAAATTGCTTCAACTGGTTTCGACCAAGTGCCGTGGCTCGAGACCGCGGCGAGGTGCGTTCAATCAAGCAGATGATCGAGCACATATGTGAGCGACATCGCATTGACCGTTCGAGGATCTTCGTCGCTGGGCTGTCGGCCGGCGGGGCGATGACGGGCGCCCTTGTAGCTAACTATCCCTCACTGTTTGCCGGCGCCGCGATCATCGCCGGCATGCCATTCGGATCTGCCCGCGATGCGATGTCGGCCCTGCGCGCGATGAAGTCAGGTGCGACGCCGCCACTGGGCGGATGGGGAAGACCCATCGCTGAGATTTCCCCGGAAGCCAAGGCATGGCCGGCGATAACCATCTGGCAGGGCATGGAAGACCGGGTGGTCAAGCCGGTGAATGCGCTCGCTTGTGTTGCTCAGTGGCTCGAAGTCCAAGGCATTGCAGAGAGCAGCGGCCGTTTGGAGGAAAAACCATGGGGCAGGTTGCAGTCGTGGAAGATGAGCGGCCAGCTGAAAGTGGCCCTCTATTCGGTCGCCAATATGGGCCATGGGCTTCCGATCAAGAAGCGCAAGAGCGTCACCGCGCTACGATCTGGAGACCCCTACGTGATCCCGGTAGAAATATCAGCCCCAGCGGAGATGATGCGATTGTGGGGTTTGTCGAGGTTTCGAATATAAGCAGCTCGCAGCAAGTTCGGCGGTAGCCGGCAAATTCCTCTCAGCGAAGGGTGCGACGAATACATCGTCCCCGGGCAACGAAACGCCAGGCTTGCATTCGAGCAGCTGACACTGCTGGTGACCCGCGCCCTCCTGCAACCCCTCGCTATGGGCCCGTCCGCCATGGGGCTTCGGGCAACCACGCCGCCTACGCTGACATAACGCATGATCGCTTCCTGTCTTACTTCTTTGAACCTCGAACCAGGGCAGCCTATTCGATCGGGCAGCTTTCCTCGCCATACGAAGATGATACAAATCCTCGGATAATAGGTCCTGTGTACCGAGCTTTCGTCGTGCCACCTTCGATGTTCCAACGCCAGATTGCCCATACCGTGCTGACCGCGCGCGGAATTTCGCGCAGCGCCCCGGCGGCGGAAGGCCGCCGAGGCACCGGCTGCTATGCCGCAATGATGTAGACGATGGTGAATGCAGAAGGATCGACGATGACGATCCGCCCGTCGGCAAGGATGAAGAAGCGGTAGCTTTCATATTGCGGAACGATCTTCACGATGCGTGGAGGTAGCGGTTCCAGCCGTACCTTTTTCGGGATCTTCACCCCGACGGAAACCGTGAAGTCGACCATGCTGGCCTGCGCTCGCATCGGCGCCATGCATTCGGTGGTGTTCGGCGGCTTCTCGCCGGACGCGCTCGGCGGCCGCATCATCGATTGCGAATCGACCTTCGTGATCACGGCCGACGAAGGCCTGCGCGGCGGCAAGCCCATTCCGCTCAAGAACAATGTCGACAAGGCGATCGATATCGCCGCGCGCGGCTATGTGATGGTCAAGGACGTGCTCGTCGTGCGCCGCACCGGCAACTCGACGGGCTGGGCGCCTGGCCGAGATCTCTGGTATCACGAGGAATGCGCCAAAGTCAGCGCCGACTGCCCGCCGGAGCCTATGAACGCGGAAGATCCGCTCTTTATTCTCTATACGTCGGGCTCCACCGGCAAGCCGAAGGGCGTGCTGCACACGACCGGTGGCTATCTCGTCTACGCCTCGATGACGCATCAATATGTCTTCGATTATCACGAGGGCGACATCTATTGGTGCACGGCGGATGTCGGCTGGGTGACCGGCCACAGCTATATCGTTTACGGACCGCTCGCCAATTGCGCCACGACGGTGATGTTCGAGGGCGTTCCGAACTATCCGGATCAGGGTCGATTCTGGGAGGTCATCGACAAGCACAAGGTCAACATCTTCTACACCGCGCCGACGGCGATCCGTGCGCTGATGGGCGGGGGCGACGATTTCGTCAAGTGCTCGAGCCGCTCATCACTGCGGTTGCTCGGTTCCGTCGGCGAGCCGATCAATCCAGAGGCTTGGGAATGGTACTATCACGTGGTCGGCGACGACCGTTGCCCGATCGTTGATACCTGGTGGCAAACCGAGACCGGCGGCATCATGATCACGCCGCTGCCCGGCGCCACCGACCTCAAGGCCGGCTCGGCGACGCGGCCATTCTTCGGCGTCAAGCCTGAACTAGTCGATGGCGAGGGCAAGGTGCTGGATGGCGCCACGGACGGCAATCTCTGCATCACCGATTCTTGGCCCGGCCAGATGCGCACGGTCTATGGCGATCATGAGCGCTTCATCCAGACCTATTTCGCCACCTACAAGGGCAAATATTTCACCGGCGACGGTTGCCGGCGCGATGCCGACGGCTATTACTGGATCACGGGCCGCGTCGACGATGTGCTCAACGTCTCCGGCCACCGGCTCGGCACCGCCGAGGTCGAATCCGCGCTGGTCTCGCATGCCGATGTGTCGGAAGCGGCCGTCGTCGGATATCCGCACGACATCAAGGGCCAGGGCATCTATTGCTATGTAACGCTGATGGCGGGCGTGCAGGGCTCCGACGAGTTGCGCACGGCGTTGGTCGGCCATGTCCGCACCGAGATCGGCCCGATCGCCTCGCCCGACAAGATCCAGTTCGCGCCGGGCCTGCCCAAGCACCGTCGCGAACGTTCGACACTTTCAATATTTCTTCTTGCGGACGATCTTGTTGCCGCGGGGTCCGCTCACGACCGGTGTCCGGTCGCGATTTTCTGCAAGCAGGTTCCGCCAGCGTTCCAGGCGATCGGCGACCAGGGCACCGCTTGCGACAGCTGCCTGAACGGCGCACTCCGGTTCATGGGCATGGGTGCAGTCGCGAAAGCGGCAAAGCGGCGCCAGTTCGGTTATTTCGGCAAAGAGGGTGGTCGATACCGTCGGTAACATCACTCACTTAAAGCGTCCTTATTCCTGGGGTATCGATGACCCAGCCGCCGCCTGAAATTGCATGCAGGGATCGTGCGGTGGTTGTGTGTCGGCCCTGCGCGTCATATTCGCGGATGGTGCCTGTCTTTTGCTTTGTGTCAGATTCAGGCCCGGTCATGGTGTTCACCAG